>CBDHFZ010000003.1:0-289226 GCA_965262865.1 Dehalococcoidia bacterium | reverse complement strand
TCGGTCGACCCTCCGGAGGGTGTGGCCGGTCCGGTCCGGCAGGTGTTTCCCGGGGACCGGACGGTCGCGGTGGCGACGATGTACTGGATGTAATAGCCGTTCCCCTGCTGGCGTGTGGCCGCGTCCAGGCTCCGGAACATGAAGGCTGCGTTGGACCCGAGGACGTCTTCATGGACGTGGGCCCCGTCGGTGACAGCGACTCTGAGGTTGGTCAGGAACCTGGTTTGTGCTGCACCGCGAGCTGTTCTGATGAGCCATGCGTGGACCTCGCCGGGGGTTACGAGGGCGACTGTGGCCCGTTGCAGGAGCTGTTCGCGCTGACGCATTGGTGTGTCCCCGGTGATTTGTTGGATGGACTCGGGGTCCATGTTGGCTGCGTATGCTGCCTGTTGCCAGCGGGTGAGTTGGTCGTTGGCCAGGGCCTTGGCGGGGTAGAAGACCATTGCGGTGGCGCCGGGGTTTGCCTCGGTCAGATACAGGGTGTGCCTCATGAATATGAGCGTTTTGCCGGAGGCGGTGGGTGTTGCGATGACGACGTTGTGGCCTTCGTCGAGGATTTTTAGGGCCAGGGCTTGGTGGTTGTAGACCGTTGGGTGGGGGTGGATGGCCGCGGCTCTGGAGCCTATGAGGTGGTCTGGTAACGGCATCGAACGCTCGGGAGTGGGGTCGATGGTCATGCGGTCGATGGCGGCACAGGAGACGCAGAGAGGCCTGGTTTCAGTGCCCGGGTATAGTCTGGCGGCGGTCGCCGGGGATCCGCATCGGCAGGTTGATGGGGTCATGGTGGGTCGTCCTAACTGTTGGGAGGGTTGGTTGTCTGTACCGCTGTGAGGATACGGGGAGAGGTGTCGGGGCCAGTGGGCTACCTCATTATAAGAGGTTTGCCGGGTTGTCGGGCTGTGGATCCCGGTTGCGCGAGTAGGCTTTGGGTGCCTGATTGGGAGGGGCTAGAGGGCCCGGGGAGCAGAGGGATGGCTGTGGATGGGAAGGGGTACGAGGCGGTGTCGGTAATGGTTCGGGCTGGCGGGAGGTGTGGGATCAGTGGGGTCTTTCTGGCATTTTGGCGACTTTGGAAAAGGGGTGGTCCTCGGGTTTTTAATGGCCCGTGTTCGTGCCGGTGGGACTGTGCAAGGGCTTTTTTGCTGGCTTTGATTTCGGTCCATTGGTGGAGTGGGGGTGCAGGCGCTGGGGGAAAAGTGGGGAGGGTTCGGTCCTGGGGATCGTGGTTTCCGCGTTTTTGGGGGGCCCGACGGAGGGAGATGGGGAGGGGGTGATTCCCTCGGAGCCCCTGGCTGGGGATGGTATTGGGGGATGGTGGCACGGTGTTGACATGGGTTTTGGGAGTGCGGGAACCCGCTGTGGGCTGCTGGTTTCCCGGGTTCTGGGGAGGGTGGGGGCCTGGGTGGCAATGGGAATTATGGCCGTAGGGGACGGGTAATGTCCGGGCTTGGGGGGGTCCGGGAGGCGGGGAGGGTGAATGAATTGTCGGTTTTTCCCGGGAATCTACGGGGTTTTGGCCGGGGGAGGGGTGGCATTCATTGGCTGCTGGGCCGTGGTTTTCCGGGCTATGGAGGGCCATGGAGGGCGATGGATGGTCGCTTGAGTAGCTCGTAGGGTGGGCGTTTTCCCGGGATTTGAAGGTGTGATAGGCAAGGTGCGGGTTAGAAGTTGGAGCCTCATGGGGTCGCTTGTAGCGGGTCATGGATGGGTTCGGGAGGCGGGAATGGTCATCGTGGGGTGGGCGTTTTGCCGGGTTTTTCCCGAGTCATTGGGAGCGGTGGGCAGGTCCGGGCGGGGCCTAGGGGCGGGTATTGGGGCGTTCGGACAGGGTTCGGGGGGATGGTCTGGGGACGCTCCGGTGCGTGGCAAAGGCCGGTTTGGCGGGGTTTTGAGTAGCGGTGAGCTGGAGATGGAGGGACCGGGTGAGGGGCCTGGGAGGCGGTCCGGTGGGGGTTGGACGGGGTTGGATGGAAGGGGGTAAAAAGCGGCTCTTTTGGGGCCTGTTTTGGGATGTTTCGTGACCGGCTTTTCGGGGGGGTAGGTGTTATGCCCGTTGTACACGGCCCCATAGGGGGGTCACAAGGCTGTGCTCCGTAGCTGAGGTGTGGATGCCCGTTGTACACGGGGCCCATAGGGGGGTCACAAGGCTGTGCTCCGTAGCTGAGGTGTGGATGCCCGTTGTACAAAACCCTATTCGTAGCTGAAAGGCAGTTTTGGGTCTCTCGGGCGGAAAATGCGCGATTTTGGGCGATTTTCGGTCGAGGAGGGGGTCGCGGGAAGGCGGTGAAGCCCATAGGGGGGTCACAAGGCTGTGCTCCGTAGCTGAGGTGTGGATGCCCGTTGTACACGAGCCCATAGGGGGGTCACAAGGCTGTGCTCCGTAGCTGAGGTGTGGATGCCCGCGTTTCGGGTCCGGAGAGGGCAGTCGTGTAGGGGGGTGGATGACAAGAGAATTAAGGCTATTTTATACGTGTAGGGTGGATGCCCGCGTTTCGGGCTGGAAAACGGGGGTAAAAACACGGTTTTGTCAGGGGGTTTCGAGGGGAGGGAAAATCTGGGTCTTGGGGGCCTGCGAAATGGCCTGGAAAAGGGGTGTGCGAGCGTTGGGCCGGAGGCCCCGGGCGGGCTTGTGAGCCGCCGACGTGGATGGGGTCGGCGCTCTGGTGTCGGGCGGGCGGGCTAGGTGACGGCGCCGGGGTGACCCGCGGCGCCGGGTGACTGTTCTTGTTGTTGGTTACCTCGGGCGAGATGTGAGAGGGGTGGAAGCTCATGGCGTGTCGGGCAGCGGGGTCTGGGTGTCGGTGGCCTGGTGCTGGTTGGTGTCACCGTTGTCGTCGGTGGCGTCGGTGTCACCGGAGGTCGGTGAGTCGCCGGCGTCGTCGATGTCGAGGTGTGCGGGAAGTTGCGCCGGTGTGGTCACGTCGGCGTCGTCGCGTTGACCGGTGGTGTCGGCGGCGCCGGTGTCGGCGGCGCCGGTGTCGGTGTCGGAGTTGTCGGGCGACGCGGTGGTGTCGGCGAAGTGGTGCACGGGGATGCGGCGTGGCCGGACGGAGGTTGGGCGCTGCGAGGGGTCGGGACGGAAAAGTTGCTTTATGGTGGCGATGGTGGCTTGGGGTGGTTGGTCCTCGGTGGCAAGCGTCCAGTAGCAGGAGGCGAGCTCGGCGAGTGCGGCGCGCTCGTGGAAGCCGGTGCGGTCGAGGCGGTTGCGGAAGTGTCCGGCGTCGAGTTGCCACTTGGTGTCCAGGAGGTCGGCGGTGAGGGCGTCGCCGACTTCGCGTGCGAGGTTGTGGATGTTGGCGGGCGTTGGGTCCCAGTGTTCGCCGAGTGCTTCGAAGATCGCACACAACTCCGTGTCTGAGAACTTGGGTGTGGACCGGTGGAGGATGGCGTAGTACCGCTCGAGGATGTTGGAGAGCAGGCGGACTGGGTCCTGGTCGCCGGCGAGGGTGAAGGTGCGGTCGAAGGGGTCGCCGGGGGTGATGGTGATTTTCAGGGGCAGACGCCGGGGTTTGTCCGAAGTGGTGGTGGTCATTGAGTCTGTCCTCCGTCGGTGTGCTCCGGTGAATGAGGCGTCGGCAGCCGACCGATGCTAGCGTAGCACAGGATGCAAGTTTTTCGTCGATATGAATTTTGTGGCGGCTCGGCAGATTTTTGGAAAAGTTGGCGGCCGGGTCGCGTTTTGAAAACGTTGGCGACCCGTGCGCGATTTTGAAACAGTTGGCAATCGTCAGAAATGTTTAACAATTTATCGCCCTATGCAGTTCTGTGCAAAATGGGCGATGGGGTCGCGTCTTAAAAGCAGTGGCGATCTGCAGGATTGTTGAAAAGTTTGTCGCGCTGTGCAGATCTGCGAAACATCGGAGACTGTGCGGATTGTTTGAAAAAGTGGGCAACGGGGCGGCGTTGTGAAACAAGTTGTCCACCGTGCTGGCTTTGGGAAAAGTTGATGACCGATAGAAGTTTTGAAAAAGTTGTCGGTCTGTCGGATTTTGAAAAGATCACAGCGGGGCAAAGTTTTACATGATCGGGGGGGAGCAGCATGATGCGCGGATGTCAGGGGGTTGTTAATGACGGGCTTAAACTGAGCCACCTCGATAGCTGGGGCATCATCGCCGGACACTTGGCGGAGGTGCCTGCAAGGATTGCCAAGAGGTGGAGACGTGAAAGAGATTGACGAGATGCATGGCCGGGGCCACTCGGCCCGGGGGATTGCTCGGGACCTGGGCCTCGCCCGCAACACGGTGCTCCGGTGCTTGATCTCGCCGGAGGCCATGCTCCTGAAGCACCGGCCGCCGCGGAGATCTAGGCTGGACCCCTACACCGAGCACATCGACCGGCGTTTGGCAGAGGGTTGGAAAACTGCGTGGCCCTGCACCGCGAGCTCAAGGCCCTGGGCTATGACGGTGGCCATTCCGTCCTGATGTCCTACGTGTCGCCGCGCCGGCCGCGTCGGCAACCGGATGCCACGATGAGTTTCGAGACGGCTCCCGGGGAGCAGGCCCAGGTGGACTGGGCAGCCTGGCCTACCTGGACCAGGACGGACGCAAGCACCGCATCTGGGTGTTCGTGATGACCATGGGCTGGTCCAGGGCCTGCTATGTGGAGCTGGTCAGGCGCGCCGACACCGCCGCATTCATCCAGTGCCACGCCAACGCTTTCGAGTACCTGGGCGGTGTTCCCCGCCGCTGTCTATACGACAACGCCAAGGTGGTGACCCTGGCCGGGACGATGACCAGCGGCCGGTGTGGAACCAGCGGATGCTGGACTTCGCCATGCAGGTGGGATTCGAGATCCGGATCTGCCGTCCCCACCGGGCCCAGACCAAGGGCAAGGTCGAGAGCGGCGTCAAGTACGTCTGCCCACTTCCCCTTCCAGCGGAACCTGGAGCAATTCGACTTCGCTTTGCAACCCTCCATCGACGAACGGCAGAGCCTGCCCCCGTGAAAATGGGGGTCAAGGAACTGGCCGGTCTGGCCTTCGTCGCCGAGGCCACCAACATCCTGCTCCTGGGACCTCCCGGAGTGGGGAAGACTCACCTGGCGGTGGCCTTGGCCAAGGAGGCCATCGGGCGTGGCCAGGGAGCCTACTTCGTCCGCGCATACGACCTGATGGAGGACCTGAGAAAGGCGCGGATCGAGCACAACCTGGACCGGAGGCTGCGCATCTACCTGTCGCCCAAGGTGCTGGTGGTGGACGAGTTCGGCATCTGGCCCTACGACCGGGACGCAGCCACCGCCTTCTTCACCTTGGTCTCGGCCCGCTACGCCTGTCCTGAGCTTGCCGAAGGGAGCGGGGCAGCATCATCCTGACATCGAACAAGGGCTTCGGCGAGTGGGGCGAGCTCCCCGGCGACACCGTCATCGCCTCGGCGGTCCAGGACCGGCTGCTGCACCACAGCCATGTGCTCAACATCCGTGGAGAGAGCTACCGGCTGCGCGAGAAACGGCAGTCCGAAATCTTCAGCTCGCATCACCTGCTCGGTGCAACACCGGTGAACGGCAACGACAACTATCCCGAGTGACAGAGTCGCTGGCCGATCGGCTACTGACGGAATCGCTGAGCAGTAGCCGGGTGGGTCAACTTTACTTCGGCGATACCGAAACCAGGCAGGAGGTGGGTCAACTCTGAATCGGCGACAGCGACAAGGAGAACAAGAACCTGGTGGGTCAGGTCACCATCGGCGATACCGGGTCATTTCTCCGTCGGCGTTGACAATTTGTCTGTACGCCCCCGCTGGCTGGCGGGGGCCATTGTTTGGCGTCCGGCTACTCCGGCCTAGGAGCCGGTTTACGGGGCCCGGGGGCCCGGGGTGGACAAACTGGACGGGTGAAGGGGGGGAACGGGGCTGTGGGCCGCTGTGACGCCGCCAGGGGCCTTTTTCTGCGGGATGCGGTGCCGATACCGGAGTCGGGGGCCGGGGTACTGGCAGGAGCCGGAGCGGCTGGCCGGGCAGGGGGCACGGGGATGGGAGCTGGGGCGGAACGCCTTCTACGTCTACGCGCTGGACACGGACTATGGGCATTACGTGGGACACACCTGGAACGTGGGAGCCCAGTTCGGGCAGCATCAGCGGGACAAGGTGCCGTCGACTGCGGGTTTGGCGCCCAAGTTGGTCTGGACATCCGGGCGGTTCCGGACCCGAGAGGATGCCGCCGGCTTCGAGGCTGCGCTGAAGAGCTGGCGGGACCAGGGGAGTCCGGCCTGCTCCCGAGGCGGCGGTTGCCTGGGTCTGGTGCTGGGATCAGCGGCCGTGGTGGGGGTGATGGCACCGGTGGTTTTGGTGTGGGCGTTTTACGCGGGCAGTTCCGGACCGGCGCCGTCTTGCTCGTCGTCCAGCCAGCCGTAGCGCTGGGCCAGGCGGAGCCACAGGCGGTGGGTGGCGGTGGTGTGTTGCGTCAGCTCCTCCAGGAGGGTGACGATGGTCTCCTGGCTGGCCTCCAGCCTGTCCTGGCTGGCCTCCAGCCTGTCCTGGCCGGCCTGCAACGCCTCTAGGTTGGCCTGCAGCGTGTCCTGGTTGGTGACGAGGCGGTCGAGGAGCTGGTCTTGGTGGTCCGCGATGGCGGTCAGGCGCAGGATGGTCTGGTCGTGCCGTTCGGCAGCGGTTTCGAGGGAGGAGATCCTGTCCTCCAGTGGTTGCTGCATTGGTTGATGTCCTTGGTGCGGTTCGGGGAGACTCGCTTGGGGCAGTGTAGCACCGGTCGGGACGGGTGATGAAGGAGGTTGCGGCGGGTCCGAGACGGGACGGGAGACTCAGGTTATGTGGGCCAGGAAATCGGCCATGAGCTCCTTCCTGAGGTGGAGGGAGCTGTCGAGAGGAATCTGCAGGCGGCAGGGGCTGAGTGTCCGGGGTTGGTTCTGGGGGTGAGGAGTGAGAAGTAGTGTCATTGGCGCATGGGTGTGGGGACCGCCGGTGTGGGCGCGGGCGTAAGAAGTAAAGACGGTCGTCGGTGGCGACGTCGGGGGGATGCTGGTCTCGGGCGGAGGGGATTTGGTGGCTCCTGGGTCTGTTGGGTCTGACCGCTGGGGGTTCGGTGGTGTGCTGTAAGAAGTAACGACGGTGGTTGTGGCCCCTACGGGGACTCTTTGCGCCGGGATCTGGGCCAGGGGTCTATGGTCGAAAGGTCAGGCTGGGGGTGGGGCGTAAGAAGCAACGGCGCTTGCTTGAGGCTGTCCCGGCGCTTTCTTGGCCGCAGGCGTAAGAAGTAACGTCGGTCGTTTGAGGCTGTTTTGGGTTCCTCTTGGACGCTGGTGTAAGAAGTAACGACGCTGGTCGGGGTTGCAGGGGTTTTGAGGGTGGGAGATGGTCGAAAGGTCAGGCTGGGGGTGGGGCGTAAGAAGTAACGTCGGTCGTTTGAGGCTGGTTTGAGGGCGCTCCTGGCCGTTGGCGTAAGAAGTAACGTCGGTCGTTTGAGGCTGGTTGGGGTTGCAGGGGTTTTGAGGGTGGGAGATGGATGAAAAGCCGGCTGCTGGCGCGGGCACAGGCTGACCATCAGGCACCCTCACGGCCTTCAGCCTCATCGATAAACCCCTGTAGTAATCGTCGGCTCGTGGGGTCGGCGATCATTTCCTGAATCGTAGTCTCGATCAGCTTCAATATAGCCGCCGGATCCGCAGGCGTTGTTGGTATGGTGCGCTCCAAGTGGCGTCTCATGTCGCACTCTGCGCACTCACAGTCATCCGCGTGCTCCTCGACGCCATTCTCATAAACGTCGATATCGCCGCCGTCGCCCTGGCGACCTAATTCATACGCTTTCCACCAGCACTCGCTGGTTCCTCGTCCCGCGCGGCAGCAGGAACAGGGGCTCGGTATGCCATATTCGTTAATCATCAAAATCTCCTCTGGAGCCTGTGTCAGACTCATATGAAAAAAGTGGAATTGTGGCTGGTCCGTGGTGTCTGCTTGATGCAGGGCAACAGAAAACACCCTCGGCCCGTTGAGCCGACGGTGCTGCACGGAGTGGTACGATCAGAAGGTCAGCGACCGCTATTCCAGCCTTTTTCTCACACCCTTCGCCGGTATCCTCGGCGCTGTGAGCAGGCAGTTATCAAAGTCGCTGTCCAGTGCTGTCCTTTCTCCACTCGGCCATGTGGAGGATCCTCTGAGTACTTGCTCCCGTCCGGCCAAACGGGTTCTATAAGGCTCCCCCTGACCAAACGGCGGCCGTTCGCCGAGGATATGGCGACCCCAGTCCATCGCCCACGTTCCCCGTCAGCCCCACGACCCAGGCGGCGAGCTCGTTTTCAGGCGGTTTCGGCCCCGGGACGAGGAAATCTGCGTCTCGGGGCCTTTGAGCCCCGTTTTCGGCCACCCACCCGCCTCCACGGGCCATCCTGAGCGGGTCGGCCTCAGGGCGACCGGCCACCTGGGACGGGAACCAGGGCTTGGCTAGGCTTTCCGCATTTTCAAGCGGCGTAGGCGAGGGAATCTACGAGTCGGTGGTACAGAGCGACGGGGAGTTCCTGCGTGTCGGGGTCAGCGACCGACAGTGAGAAACCCTCCGACGCCAGCCACAGGTGGCGTCGCACCAGGGCGATGGCGTCCACGAAGGTCGGTGAGGGTTTGTCGTACCAGGCGGCCTTGCGTTGGGTCATGGGATGCCGTTTTTGCAACGCGTGGGCGGCGAGGGTGGTCCAGGAAAAGAGCCCCAGCAGGACAGGCGTGGTGCGGGCGATGGCCAGGTCGGACCACTGGCGCTGGGTCTCCACGCCCAGATGGGTGCGCACCTCCTGAAAGGTGACCTCCAGTTGCCAGCGGAGCACAAACCATTCCAGGATCTGGGTCGGGTCCGCCGCTGGGTCGGTGCAGAGCAGGGCCTGGGATTCGAAGGTGTTCTGCGGGTCTCGGATCAGCACCCAGCGGATGGTGACGGGCGGTTTGCCCGAGCGGTACCACACCGCGGTTTGGGAGGTGAGTTCCACGATGCGGGTGGCACCGTCGTACCAGGCCACCTCGACGCTGTTCCAGGTTACGTCGGCCAGGCCGAGGAGCATTTTCAGCGGCGGTCGCCGCGGGCCTTTCAGGGCCGGACGACCATTCTGACCCGGCTGACGGGCTGGCGCTGGCGCATGGAGGGCGGCGTCCAGGCGCAGTCTGGCGATGAGCGTTACGGGTTCACGGAGGGACTGGCAGCAGTGGAGCAAATCCAGCACGGCGTAGCCGTTGTCGCCCACCAGCACCAAGGGACGCTGGGGCAGCCAGCGGCGCAACAGCATGACCATCTGCCGTGCCCAATCGGTGACCTTCTTGTGCCGGCGTCCCAGTTGCTGGTAGTACCGAGTCCCAGTTGCTGGTAGTACCGAGAGGAAGGCGCCAGCACGGTGAGCACCGGCAGGGCCCAATGGCGTCCCGCTGCCGGTCTGCCGTCAGCAGGTCTGCCGCCAAGGCCTGCCCTGCGGGTAGCGGCCGGAGACGTCCAGGAAGGGCCGGAAATCGCGTTGCTCCGTGGTATTCCTGACCGCGCAGACGGCGTCCTCGGCCTGTCTGAGCGTGAGCTCCGGGTCGCCGGTGTCGCCGTAGCCTGGTTGGGCGACCCCGGCCCCGGCCGCTGTGCGCTTCCCCATGATGCGCTGCGGAACATGACCTCCGCATGGACGGACGTGGGCGTGATGGCCAACGAGTGCGAGAGGCAGGCCATGCCGCCGGCCAGGTACAGCCTCCCGGTCCTGGCCAGCTCACCGGTCAGGGCAGGTTGAACCAACTCCAGCTCCGTCACCCTGCCTGTTGCACGCGCCTACCCCGGAATAACTCCCAGGGAACAACGCTCTCTGATGGCCCGCACGTCATAGCGGAGCTCTGTGTTCCGCTGTATTTCTGCGGAAACTCTGGCTACTCCATGCGTGACCGTTCTGTGGTTGCGCCCTCCGAGCAGTCGACCCACCTCCGTAACTGCCAAGCCCATCTCGTGCACCAGCAGGTACATCGCCACCTGCCTGGGCACTGATACGGCGCGCTTGCGGCTGACGCTGACCAGGTCATCCACCCCCAGGCCGAAATGGCCGGCAACTTCTGACAGGATGCGCGGTGAGTCCATTGTATCCTTGGCCACTGTTGCCCCCAACTCGTCAACAGGCATTTCCCCGGTTCCAACGGGAGTTGGACCCATTATATGGCCGCTCCTCCTCCATACCGGGATTGACGGGTCCGGGATTGACGGGTCCAGGATTGACGGGTCCAGGATTGACGGGTCCGGGATTGACGGGTCCAGGATTGACGGGGACGGAGGCGCTGCAGTCCGCGCCCGGCGTCCTGGGCCGGGAAACGCCGGTCGATGCTGTCCCCAACATGGTGCCGCCCGGAAGCGCGGGCGTCGAGCACCCTTCTCAAGCTGTCCTCCTCGCCGTTGCGCGGGCGCAGGCAGGGCTGTCAGAGTGGCCGGATATCTGTGATTATCACCGGACCAATGTACCGAACAATGACAGAGGTGCGATCATGACCGCCAGCACTCCCGAGGAGGCCCCTGACTGCGTGAACTCCATCGTCTTCGACGAGGTGGAGCTGAACCACCACTGGACGCTCCAGCCTCCGCTGCCGGACTACCGCAACATTCACAGGTCCATCTCCACATGCTCTTGGTGCGGCTCCAGTCTCAACGAGGAGTACGCCGGGAATTCCCTGCTGCGCGCCTTCCTGAGCTCCACCGATGGGACGCGCGTCTACTGGCGCTCCAACGGCGACGGAGGAATGGAACCCTGCAGTTCCACGGTCTACAGCCGCGTCTGACGAAGGTGCGGACACCCGGCCGGGGACGGCGTTCTCTGCACCAGGTGCGCCAACCGGTGACGTCTATGGCCCGCCACCCTGGATCAGCACGATTGCAGACTCAGGGACTCGCCGGGAGACGCAGAGCCCGGCCCGCAGCAGCATGAACAATCAGGGGAACGGCCACGGTCACTGGGGTGGAGATTTCATCCCGGCACGGGACAGAGCGGCGAACACCCATCCCACCCCGGGCGGCGCAGCGTGAGGGCAATTCATATCAATCACGGTTCCGCGCAGGATGGAGATGGTGGCCCTGCCATTCTGAACAGCCGTTTTCGGGCTGCTTACTGTCGTGGTAATAATAGTAATATTTAATCATTTCAAAAAATTGATATTAAATTACTACTACTACGTAGCTTGCAAACGGCTTGGGATTACTCCGGTCCAACGGGAATGGTCGAGCTTGGAGGCGTTGTCGTATTGCTGGGCAACCAGCCTCCGGGGGCACCCCTGCCGAAAAACCGGCAACGGCGGCAACGTCATGTGCCGACTCGACTTTGCCGGAGGGGTGTTGGCTGGGCACCACCGTACTGAACCGGCATCTGTGAACCGGTCGTGCGGTCAACGGCGATGCTGTCGATCTAGGTGTTCCGACCGCGCCCGCTCTGTGAAATGGCCGTGGACCCTCGGGTCTGGGCGGTTCGGTAGTGGCTTCGCCCAGGAGTCAGAGCTGACCGGGTCTGCCGGCGTCTGATTCCCCGGTGTGCGTGACATGGACCTTCTGCAGGCGCCGCGGAATATCGCAGGGTCGCAGGGCTGGGTGATGCAGCCGGTGCGGCCGAGGTGAATCCCATCGTCCCGGTTTCCTATCGCGGTTCCCTGAGGCCGCTGGCAGATGAGCCTGCCCCTGCCCGAAACTCCGGAGCGTGCAATACGGGCCGGTTCCATTTCGGACGTGGCGCACGTCTGCGATGGCGGTCTGTCGGCGAGGCGGATGGGGGTCAAACCTTCCTGCCTGTGGGAGCCACCTGATATGCCGTGGGTAACAACTGCGCAGCTGAGTCAAACCTTCCTGCCTGTGGGAGCCACGGCAGTGAATCCGCAGTGAAGTTGGGGTTCAGCGTGGTCGCAGGACAAGCCCTGTCTGGTGCTGCTGCGGCCCACGCAGCTGGTCCTCCGGCAACGCTGCGTGGAAATCGGGTGAACGCGGTGCGGTGGCCGCCGGATGCGTTCGGCGGTGGCGTTTCAATTTCGGCCTGTACGTCGGCCGCGGTCGCTGGTGGACGATCCGGGCGTCAGCCCCTCCCTGTAGGTCAGGGGCTTGACCGCGGGCCGGGAATTGCAGGCGTGGGTGGCACGCGAGTCACTCCGCCGGGGCGGCGGCCGTATCGGCCATATCGGCCGTATCAGTCGCCGGGGTCTTCCGCCATGGAATGGACGTGTAGTCCTTCCTCCGGAGCCGCTCCGCCGCCCTCAGGATCTCGCCGGCCAGGGTGTGGGACTGGTTTCCCTGGCTCACGGCGAAGCCGAAGCGCTTGGAGGCCTGGAACACCTCCCCCAAGCGGGTCTGCGCGGGCGGGATCGGTGCATCCGGCGGGTGCGTCTCCCCCAGGGAGGCCCGCCATTTCAGCCAGAGAGGATGCCAGGCGGCGGCCGCCTTGAGCAGGATTCCGGCCCTGACCCGGGCCACCTCGTCCCTGAGCGGACTCTCGCCGCGCTTCCGGGCCGCCTTGGCCGCGTTCCGGTAGCGGATCGCTGCGAACCTGACCGCGTCGCCCGCCACCCTGGCGTCTTTGCCTTCACTCACCGGTTTCATCTCCTGTTTCGTGATCCGGTGGTTCGTGATCCGGTGGTTCGTGATCCGGTGGTTCGTGATCCGTGCCCGAGGGGTTCCCCTGATCATAATCCACCACCGGGGGGTCATCGCCGCTATGGGCCTCCAAGGCCTGCAGCTGCAGTTGCAGGCCGCGGCCTGCCGCCCTTTCCAGGGCGCTCTGCAATGCGTGGAACATTCTTTTTTCCAGCCACTCCGCGGCGAAGGGAGTCGGGGCGACCACTATGAACCGGTCTCCTTTGAATGCCACGCCCGCCGTTGGTTTCAGCCATGTTTCGAAGGTCGGGCGGGGCAGCTTCACCTGCAGGTCTGCCAGCACCGCGGCCCACAGCGACCTGGCGTCGGGGTCGGCCTGTATGCTGCTGTCCCAGAGCGGGACTCTCTCTGTTTCATCCCCTCCAGGTTCGTATCCCGGTTCGTATCCAGGGCGATGCCTGTCCGCCCGGTCCCCCGGCTTGGCCTGCCTGCGTTCCTCGGCCTCCCTGGCCGCCCTGGCGTTCTTCAGCTGCCGTGTCCATTCGCCGCGGTTCCGCTTGTACCAGTGGATGGCGTTGTTGATGTCATCCCATTTGCCCCTGATCCAAGGCCAGAACTCCCGCGTCAGCAGGTCGACCTCGTCCTCTGCTTCCTGTTCTTCCTCTGGAGGGTCCTGTTGAAGATCCGGGTCCGGAGCGATAGCCGTTTCCCGGCTGTCCAGCTCCTGGGCATGCGCTTCCGGCAGTTCGGCAGTCCCGCCGGGGGGATTGTCTTCTCTGGGATAGGGCGGTTCGTTCCCGAGGGACTCGGGGGAGCCGGGGGAGGCCGGGGATGGCTGAGGTGCTGCTTCGGGCAGGATGGCCGCCTCCCGGCTGCCGGGGGGTTCGCCCATGGAGAGGGCAGCGTCCTCCCCTTGGCGGGGAGCATGACCGTTTGCGGCGGCCTCGAGTTCGCCGATGCGCCGGAGCAGGTCCTGCTCCCGCTGCCGGTGGCTCTGCTCGAGTGCCTCGTAGCTCCGGCGATGCTCGGCCTCTATCTGCGCGTGGCGGCGGCGGTAGGCTGCGAAGATCTGGCCCGGCTCCCGGGGTTCCTTGGGGGTCGGCTCCCAGTCGAATTCCTCGCCGGTTATCCGGTACACGTTGGGGAGGTTCCTGCCCCCGGTGGATCCGGGGCGCCGGGTGACCTCCACCTTGCCGAAGTACTCGAGATGCTGAATGGCCACCTTGACCGTGGAGACGCTGCCGGCGTCGATGGCGTCGGCGATCTCCCGGTGGGTGCGTTCGGACAGCCCGTGGTCATCGCTGAAGTGGGCCAGGGCGATGTAGACGGCCCAGGCCGGGATGTTCAGGCCGGGACCGCTGTTCAGGGCGTACCGGACCACGTGGTCAGGCCCCGCGGGAATCGGCGATCCTGCCCCTGATCCTGCCCCTGATATTGTTGCGCCGCCGTTGGACTTGGGGTAAACTCCAATAGTCATGGGAGAAGTCGAACTCCTATGAAAGGTTATCTGGTTCGCATAACGCCGCTGATTGTGAGACTGTCAGGCGGCGTTTTTGCGTCACTCAGCTATGTTCGCCGGTGTCTAGACCGGTGTTGTGCCGGATCGGGGCTTCGCCCTGGGTTGTCGAGGCCCAGGTGGTTGCTCCGGTCCCGCACTGGTTCTACGGGCGGGGGTTAACCTGGTGTTTCAGGCAACAAAAAAGACACCTCGCCTTTGCGCCGAGGTGTCTGACTTGATATACTGAACGAGTCCAGTATGAGCTCTGATTAACGCTCACTGGCTGGCTGTTCGGTGTTCGTCTGCGCACCGTCGGCCCTTGTTAAGCCGGACAGCTCAAACTGTCCGGCTTTATTTATACCACAATCATTATGTTTTGTCTTTTCTAAGCTTTGACCCAAGCTCAGGGCGAGGTGAATTCTCGGTCACGGCGGTGCCGGGGTGTCCGAATGCTGGCGGTTCGATCCAGCAGGCCTGTGCTTCACGCCGGGTCGGGGGCGAGTGGCTGGGGGATGGGGCAGCACCCGGTCGATGTCCATGGCCAAGTCCTCTTTCGGCGAGATGCGGGGCCGCAGTGGGGTGCTCGGGCTGGACATCCCTGTGGAGCCTGGGCTGGAGTGCGGCTGTATGACCCGGCCACCGGGGAGCTGTTGCGGAACCTGTAGGAGAGCGAGCCAGGCTTCCAAAGGGTGTGAACGGAGGCGCTGAGGCGGCCTCCCATAAAGGATTCTCGTTGGGTTAATTACCGGTACGTAGGCCCGTAACTCCATGTATCCATGAGGACACGACTTTACGTAGATATGTAGTCACGACACCGGAAAAGGGGTGTGAACGGAGGCGCTGAGGTGGCCTCTCATAAAGGATTCTCGTTGGGTTAATTACCGGTACGTAGGCCCGTAACTTCATATATCCACGAGGACATGACTTCACGTAGACATGTAGTTATGATACCGAAAAGGGTGCATTGAGGGTGGGTCCGAGACGCCGCCCCGTTAAGTAGGATCGCTGAGCAAACTTGCCGGAACGTCAATATGAGAGCCCACGGGGATTTGACTTCGCAAGGACACGCAGTAACGATACAAAGTAGAGTGCCAGGCCCGTTGCTATCAGGCGGAAGAGGACTCGCCTACAAGATGGCGATCTATTCTGACGAAGGCGGAACGGAGATAGTCTCGGTACGGAGGGATCTGCCGACGCTGGAACCGCCGCCGGTGTCGTCTGGCAGACCGGCCTTGGCGGCCACCAAGGTCAGGTTGGCCACCGTGGCCGCCAGATACAGCTGGAATTTCGTCCAGGCTCGCTCGCAGTAGCGAGCCTGACGGATTACCAGTTGGAACAGTCGCGCCAGCCGGTGCTCCACCACTATCCGCCGCTGCCGGTACTCGCTAAAGGCTTCACTCTGCTGCAGGACCCTGGCCTGCTGCAACAGCGCTTCCTGTGGGTGCAACTGCACCGTCCGTCCCAATCCTGATGACCCTGCCACGCACTGGGACCGCAGCGGGCACACCCCGCAAACTGCCGCGTCGAAGCGGAATGCTACCCGTTGGTAAATGCGGCCTGCTGAATCGGTCCCTCTGCCTGTAGGCAGAATGGTTCGGGTAACATTCCCCACCGGACAGGTGCAGGAGCCGGCCTCCAGGTCAATCCGGAAGTCCTCCTTGAGAAAGTGGGTCCGGTTGGGACGCTCCGGCACACGGGCAATCAGGATGCGTCCCGCGTCGGCCAAGGCCTACCTGGTACCGCCGTCGCCGTAGGCGGCAGCGCCCATGGTCTCCTCCACCGGCACACCGGTGTGGTACTTCGGCAGGCTCAGCATCTGCGCCACCAGTTCCAGCGCCCCAGGTTGTCCGCAGGGTTGCCGGGCAGTACGTCCACTGTGGTGATCAGCTGAGAGTCAGTGTCCACCACAACCGCCGCCTTGTGACCGTCGAAGCGTCTACTGTTGCTCTTGCGGCCGTGGCGAAGCTTAGTGTGCTTAGTGTCATGCAGGGACATCGTCCGGTCCCGGCTCACCGCGTCATCCGTCGGCTCCGAGTCCTGGAGCAGCAACCGGCCCAGCAGTTCCGCCGCCACTATCTGCTGACGTTCAGCGCTGTCCTCCCCCAATTCCCCCTGCGCCCGCCGCGACAACTCCAGCAGCCGGTCCGCGTCGGCCACAATCCCGGCCAGCAGGGCCTGCCGCGCCCGCTTGTCCGACCAGTCGATGGACGCTTTCTTCTCCGTTGATGCTGGAGGCAAGGTACCGCTCGTATCTCCGGACCTTGGCCTATTTTCTATCGGTGGTCCTCGCCACGGCTGCCAGTGCCCGCAACAGCTTGACCATCCCGTCTGCCAACAGGTTGTAGGTATCTTTGACCGCGCCACGGCCCAGGATGTTGGTCGTGTCCAGCGCTACCCTCATGCCGAGCCTTTTCAGGTAGCCCGACTCCCTGGCAAGGCGCAGGCTGGACTCGAATACCTTCAGCACCTTGTCGTGCAGGATCACTGGGCGCGGAACACCTGCAGCGTGCTCTTGGCGAAGGGCCTGTCCTCCGCCTCAATTCCCAGGGCCACCGCCCAGTCGTGGTCGGGCTTTTCCACCGTATGTCGAAGTCGGCCCGTACCTTGGCCTCGGCGTCGCTGACCTTGTCGTGGGACTGGAGCAGCAGGGCAGTGGACAGCAGGCTGGGCGGCACGCTGTCCCTGCGGTTGTCTAAGCAGTAGAACTCGGCGTCCCGGAACAGCCGGTCCCGCAGTGATGCCAGCAGGCCGTAAAAGGTGTCCTTGCAGACGTGGTCCATATACACCTGTCCGCTCCCCAGAGGCCCCTATGGTCCGATCGCTCTCCCAGCATGCCCAGTCCTCGCTGCTCTTGTTGACCTCACGTGTAGCCAGTGGCCGGCGACCCCACTTTCCGGTCAGATTTCTAGGCCAAGCCTCCCTGTCAGCGGGTCGGTGTCGTCGAAAACCGACCTGCCTAATTCACGCCGTCGCCGTGTCGCTGTGTGGAAATTAACCGCCTTGCCCCCTCAGCCCCTGGGCGTTCATCCAGAGCCGAAGCGCTTCCTCAACGATCTGAGAAAGGCGTTTGTTGGTGAGCGTGGTAGCCATCTGCACATCTCTACGCAGGTCATCCGGTATATGGGCGGTGAGTCGAGTCTTCCCCTTTACATCTGCGGTTGCCGACACTACTCCATAGGCCGCCCGCTTCTTGTGTACTTCCGCTCCGTTTCTGGCGGCGATGGCATTGAGGGTTTCCAGGTCAATAGCTTCAAGTTCCGACGGGATAGCTTGCTGTGGAATTTGGCCCAACTCCGGCGTGTCGAGTTCAGGCAGTTCCGTAATGTTGAGCCTGGGTTTCTTCTCAGGCAAATGAGGCCTCCTTGACTTTTGACTCGTGGCGATCGTCTCTAGGCAGTTCCAACCTCTTTGCAATCCAATCCCAAAGTTGTTGCATCTCAGCGGCAGCGGGACTTCGGGGCGCGTATTCGCATACTCCTAGGCCAACCTCGGAGGCGTCCCAGTATGACACCCGTCGTATGAGTCCCACCGGTGCTACTTCCACACCCATTTGATGAAGTACTTCCAGCTTCTGCAGTGTCCGCGTTTTGGACGAAGACAGATTGTTGGGCAGCAGCGCCATATTCCAGCCCTTATCGATGCCATGTCGTACTAGGTTGGCGGTAACCAGGATGTCGTAGGGCGCTGTGGTCACCGGAAGAAGCAGCAGGTCTATGTTGGACAGAGCGTGGTCCAAGGTGAAGGAGTCCGCTCCGGGCAGATCGCAGACCAGCAGGTCGCATCCCTCCGCGTTAATGGCAGCGTGAAGCGCGGCTATCCCGTCTATGGAGAGAGAACCGCGGACTCCCTTTATTGGGGGCGCGTCCGGGTTGGTGGTGGCCCTTAGTTGACAATGCCTGAGGGCGATGAACTGGGGGTCAAAGTCGCATAAGGTCGTGTTCAGGCCAGCGGCTCCTGCTCTTTCGGCCAGGTTGCAGGCCAGCGTAGTTTTGCCGGTCCCGCCTTTCCAGGATACGAGACAGATGGATTTCATTGCGCCTCCATTATCCGGCACCACGACTACACGTCTACGTGACGCCCCGTCCTGGTGAACATCCGTATTTACGTATTAACGTACAATCAAGTTAGCACAGTGGCGATAATTTATGCGAAGGCGCCCCTCAGCCGATTTTAGCCATTTCGCCGGAAAGTCCGGCAACGCATATTTACTGCAGAGTAACCCCAGCATATCCCCTTCCCTCCGGCCCGCTTGAGACATTGCTCCTGTACACGCACTTCCCGCCTGATCTATTGCTTAAACAGGTCGTGGGAAACTGTTGCTGGAGTCGGCGATGGCGATGCGCCCATTTAGCTCCGTCAGGTGCAGCAACCGAGGATCTGCGTTAATTTTGTTGGACTGTTCTCCGGGCTTGAACCAGCCCAGGGTGTTGGCTAGGGCCTAGAAATATGGCCGGGAACCCCGATTCTCCCCAAGCTCGAATCCACCGAAGGACGGCCTAGGGGACAGTCCTTGAAGAAGCCAGAGTGTATACGAGGTGGGCTCCATTCTGGTAACCACCAACCTGCCTTTCGACGATTGGACCGAGGTCTTCGGTTCGGAGCGCCTCACCGGCGCGCTGTTGGACCGTCTTCCTCACCACGTCCACATCCTGGAGATGAACGGCGAAAGCTACAGGCTCAAGCGCAGCTAGGAGAACGCCGCCTCGCAAGCTCCAGACGATCGCGAGGAAGAATAGGGCGCACCGTCAACGCTGTCTCTACCTGCTCCTTTAACGTCCCCACTCCGACCATTTTACTGCCGTCAGTCATCATGATCAGTGGTACACGATCGCCGCCCCAGTAGCCCAATATCTTAGCGCCATTGAAAAACAAGGTACGGACGGAATCGTAGACTGACTACGCACTGTGGTCTACATCGCCCTCAACTCCGGGCCTTCCGCCCGGCCAACTCTGTCATAAGGGGACGAATGTGAGCATAGCCAGAACTCCGTCCGCCGTAGGATCGCGCCGCCATGCCACAACCGGGGGCCAGCGAAGTATGAGCGGAAAACTGTTGGGATACGCCCGCGTGTCGGTATCCAGCGACGCCGACGCCAACAACTTAGAGAACCAGCGCCGGGTGTTGGCCGACTGCGAGCAGGTCTTCGAGGACGTGGGGAGTGGGGCCTCTTGGAATCGGCCGGGGCTAAACGCCTGAAGGCCCCCCTCCAGCCGGGCGACTGTGTAAAGGCGGCGGCGTTGGACCGCTTGGGCCAGTCGCTGACTGAGGTGTTGGACCTGCTGGGCTGACTGAGGGAGAACCAGGTCGAGGTTATCAGCCTACGGGAGTCCATCGACCAGGACAGTGCCATGGGGCGGGGGACGCTGCACCTCGCCATCGTCTTCGCGGAGATGGAGCGCGACCTGGCCAGGGAGAGAACACTGGCGGGGCTGGAGCGGGTAAGGGCCACCGGCATAGCACCTCGGGCGGCGCAAGGGAGTCAGCCGGAAGCGGGCCGAAGAGATCCAGAACATGCGCCGGCGCGACGGCCTCTCTTGGGGCGGCATCGCCACGATAACCGGGTTGCCCTCCAGCAGCGTCCGCCGGATCTGCGGCTGCTATCTCGAAGAGATAGCGCCAACGGCCTTCGGGGAAGGATAACCGGCCCACTGGGGCATGGCCGGATCTGGCCGGCGACGCGCTGCCTGGGCAATAATGGGCATCGGTTACGGTTTAAGGGTTACAAGCTGGACTTTACGCATTTTAAGCGGCATAAGCGAGGGAATCTGCAATACGATGGTACAGAGTGGCGGGGAGTTCCTGTACATCGGAGTTGGCGGTCGATAGTGAAAAACCCTCCGACACCAACCACCAGTGGCTACGCACAAAGGTGATGTCATCCATTACTTTTCCTGGATTTTGCGTAAAGTCGAGCATAGGATGTGAAGAGCATACCGGCGGACATCTCTTCATGTCCTCTGGGCGAGGTTCTGAAATGGCAAAGTCCATGGCGGCCAGCCTGACCGCCGCAGTCCGACGCGGCTATGACGCTGCCCGCCGGTGCGACGGCTACGGCGGTCAGGCCCGCTGCGATCCCGGCGGCCACACCGCGCCGGTCCTGGAGGCGCTGTACAACCGCGCGGTCCGCTACCGCGTCAGAGTGGGTGGAGTTGAGTTCCTGACCGGCGGAGCGCCCACCGCCGACATCATCGAGTACCCGGACGGCTCGATGGCCTTCAACGCCACTGTTGGATGGGGCAAGGACGGACTGGCCTACTCCAGCCGCTCGGCCTTGGACCGGGAGCACGCCCGCCGCGCCGCCGGGTGGGACACAACGCCTGACGCTGATAAGGAGGCCGCCTGAAGCATCGGGTGTTTCCGCGTCTCCGGCCGCGATATTGCCGACGCTTACCGCAACTCCCCGGCCGGCCATCAGCAGAGGCCGACCGTGCGAAAGGGGACCGGTCTGCCGGAATCTGGGCAGGATGGTCCCCTAAACTAAAGCCAAGGTGAAATGCGTAGATGGTGGGGGGGCAAATGATGGAGCCGGGTTGTTCTCCAAGTACGAATGAGAGGGATTCGCCCGCGCAACCCAGCTGATCATCATCGCCGCTTAAATGTACATCCCACCTTGGCTTTAGTTTAGGTGGATGGCGCCTTGAGCACGCAGCCGGAAAGATCAGTCCCGCATTTTTCACCAAGTGGTGTTCGGCGAAGGAGACACGGATGCTGTCGGGGTGGTTGCGTGGTGGCATCTATTAGGTGCTCATTGTCTAGAAGCCGGGCCGAAAAGCCCTGGATGGGGAGAGAGATTTCGGCAGTAAAGCCGAGGCGAACAGAATCTGGGACCACAGCAGTCCGAGCCGGACAGCGCCGAAAATGGCCGTAGCATGGGCGACCACACCGTGGGAAACAGCCTGGACATCACTGGGGACGGCACTGAGGACGGCGTGGTGGCGCGGAAGCCCACCGCCGACACTGTCCGACAGCTCGATTTTGCCCGCCACCAGGGTCAGGTTGGCCACTGTAGCCGCCAGGTACAGCTGGAATCGCGTCTTGGCGCGTCCGAAGTAGCGGGACTGGCGAATGCCCAACTGGACCAGTCGGGCCAATCTGTGCTCGACCACCACGCGTCGCGCTCGATATTCGTCATACCCGGCGCTCTGTTGCAACGCACGGGCCTGTTGCAGGAGAGCCTCCTGGGGATGGATCAGCACCCGCCGTCCCTTCCTGCCCTTGGCCGAGATGCACTGAGACCGCAGGGGACATGTCATACATTCGGACCCGTCGAACTGGAAGGCCTGCAAGTGGTGTATCCGACCCGCGGCATCCGTACGCCGTCCCGCTGGCACTATGGTGTGGGTGACCTGCCCTGCCGGACAGGTGCAACTGCCCGCCACCAGGTCGATGACAAAGTCATTCTTGGGAAAGCGCTGCCGGTCGGGCCGTCCCGGCACCCGGGCAATCAGGGTGCGGCCCGCGTCGGCGAAGGTCTGCCTGGTAGCTCCGTCTCCATAGGCGGCGTCGCCCATGGCCTCCTGCACCGGCACACCGGTGTTGGCCTCGCTCTGTTCTACCAGTTCCAGCGCCCCCAGGTTGTCCGGAGCGTTGCCCGGCAGTACCTCCACGGCGGTGATCAGCTGGGTGTCGGTGTCAACCACAATCGCCGCCTTGTGTCCGTCGAAGCGTCTCCTGCTGCTCTTGTGCCCGTGGCGCATCTCAGGGTCGTGCACCGACATCATCCGGTCCTTGCTCACCCCGTCCTTGAGGCTCACGCCGTCATCGCCGTCGCCGTCGCCACCCTTGCGCTCAATGTCCTGGAGCAGCAACTGCCCCAGCAGTTCCGCCGCCGCCACTATCTGCTGACGCTCAGCACCGTCCTCGGGCAACTCCCCCTGGGCCAGCCGCGATAATTCCAAGAGCCGGTCCGCGTCTCCCACAATCCCCGCCAGCAGTGCCGTCCGCGCCCGCTTGTCCGACCAGTCGATGGTCGCCTCTCCCTTGATGCTGGAGGCGAGGTACCGCCCGTATCCCCGGGCCTTGGCCCATTTCCCGACGCTGATTCCCTCAACCTGCGCCAGCGCCCGCATCAGCTTGACGATCCCGTCGGCCAGCAGATTGTAGGTGTCCCTCACCGCGCCCCGGCCCAGGATGTTGGTCGTGTCCAGAGCCACCTTCATGCTGCGCCTCTTCAGGTAGCCCGACTCCCGGGCGAGGCGCAGGCTGGACTCGAATACCTCCCGCACCCTGTCGTGCAGGATCAGCTGGGCCCGGAACACCTGGAGCGTGCTCTTGGCGAAGGGCCTGTCCTCCACCTCAATCCCCAGAGCCACCTTCCAGCGGATGTCGAAGTCGGCCCGGGCCTTGGCCTCGGCGTCGCTGACCTTGTCGTGGGTCTGCAACAGCAGCGCCGTGGCCAGCAGGCTGGGCGGCACGCTGTCCCGGCCGTTGTCAGCGCAGTAGAACACCGCGAAATCGGAGTCCTGGAACAGCCGGCCCCGCAGGGAAGCCAGCAGACCGTAGAAGGTGTCCTTCCCCACATGGTCCAGGTACAACCGGTCCGCTTCCCAAAGACCCCTCTGGTCCGAACGCTCTCCCAGCATTCTCAACCCTCGCTACGCTTGTTGACCCCAATTATAAATGCTCGGCGACTCAAACCACTTTCCGGCCAGATTTCTAGGGTGGGGTTGGTGTTTAAAAACCATTATCCCAGATTCAGAGAACATCTTTTCGTCCATTCAGGAGGCTTCTTACACCCACGGGTTCGGTGGATGCGGGTTTAGCCCAATAGACCAGTCCTTGCCCATGCTCGAATTCCTGGTCAAATGTGACAAAGCACGAGGTAGTGCTATTTCAGCTCAATGCCGACTCGGGACCCGGCCCAAGATCTCCCAACCCGATCACGCCTTGCCTTTCGAGCTTAGGTTATCGTGATTGCCTCGTGAAGCCGACCGAGTAGCCAGCTCCGAATCGTAGCGTCAAACTGATCGCTATAGTTCGGAGAAGCGACCAATGTTCGATACACTGGCTCTCCGGACAGGTGGATCACGATCTCGTCGCCAGCCTCTCGTGCCTCGCAAACCACCGACAGAATCCTATCAGCAGACCCCGGCCTTACAAAACCAAGCGTGTTGCGTCCCGACCCTTCGACGACGCTCCAACTGGACTGCGACCAACCCAGGGGAACTCCACTCGCCTCAAGATTCGAAAGTACTTCACGGTGCACGCGTTGGATTTGTTTAAGACCCTCACTTAGACGCGCTGCTGTCGCCGCCTGTCGACGCGCCGATTCCGTTCCCAGCGCCTCGATGATGTCCTGCAAAACGGCCTCCGAATGGGCTCCTGTAGGCGGTTCCATCACCCTCTCGAGTTCTGCCAGCATTGCATTAGCATTCAAGAACCGATCTGCAATTTGCGGAGCGAACGCTCTATCGAACAATGCCAATAGTCGGTGAAGACTGGAGCCAGCGACACATTCCAGCATTGCAAGCACTTCAATACGTTGGTGGGGTAGGCGACCCTCGGCATCTTGTAGGACGTTCGGATGTTGGCTGGTCAGCAGAAAATAGAGAATACCGGCAGCAAACGAGATGTCTGACCTTGGATCTTGTTTGAGGGAACTGCCCGCCGAGAGTTCCGGTAGACGCAGGAAACGGTTGCCGATCTCCTGTCCCTGCTCGGTTTCGAGGTCGTTTTTCGCGGCCTTGTGGAAGTTGAGACCGAAGTCGAGCAGGACTGGTCGACCAGGGTCGCCGTCAGCAAGAACGACGTTGTCTGGCTTAACATCCCGATGCACGAAACCCGAGGCGTGGCACATAGTTAGGATTACGAGCAGTTCTCGTGTCGTCCTGATTGCAATGCCAAGTTCGACAAGCGATTGTGCCTGGCGCCACTGGTGCAAGGTCGGTCCTTCGATAAACTCGGTCACGATGTATGGGAAGGCTTCACTGTCGTCATGCAAATGTGCATTACTTTCGACTAAGCGCGGAATGCCCGATGACTTCAGCGTGTCGTACGCGCTGGCCTCTCTGAAGAAGCGTCCCCGCCGTTCCGGATCGTTCTTCTGCCTGATAGCCTTTAGGAACCCCTCCTGGCCGTCGCGCTTTCGATGGACCAGCTTGACTTCGCCCTGTCCACCTCCCGAATACTCTTGAATACTTACCCAATTATCGGACCACCGCTTGTGGGCCACCCATCGAGATGCGGCAGGTGGTCGGCTCGAGTGAGAGCAAGCCATAACTCATTAATCCTCATCGTCATAGATCAACCCGAGTTCTAGGAGAGGTTCGAGGATGCCATTTCCCATCTTGGCTTAGTCTCCGGCAATTCATTGCGAGTAATCGAATAGAGAATTGGTCTCGCTGATCTGTCCCCGACGTTTTACCACCTGCAATGTTACACCGACGAGCACCGAAACAGGATCGGCAGGCAGGAAGGTCTCCGGCGCCGGCCTCGGCGGGAGCCGCCTTGCAGCTTCCCACCCGGTAGAGTTCGCTTACGCCAAACCCTCCGTCGCCACGGCTGACCTGCCCCCAGTGGTTGTACCACTTGCTATGTTAGTCCGACCAGCACTGGGACAAGGTTCTCGGGCAGGAATGTTTCCGGTGCCGGTGGCCTGTAGCCCAGGGGGCTATGGGGCCTGATCCGGTTGTAAGTCTGCCGGTACTGCTCGGTCAGCACCCGCACCTGCAGCAGCGTATAGAAGGCTTCCCGGTCCAGCAACTCGTCCCTAAGCTCGACTTTACGCAAAATCCAGGAAAAGTAATGGATGACATCACCTTAGTGCGTAGCCACTGGTGGTTGGTGTCGGAGGGTTTTTCACTATCGACCGCCAACTCCGATGTACAGAAACTCCCCGCCACTCTGTACCATCGTATTGCAGATTCCCTCGCTTATGCCGCTTAAAATGCGTAAAGTCCAGCTAAGCTTACCGTTGAAGCTCTCCACGTATCCGTTCTCCCACGGCGACCCAGGCTCGATGTACAGAGTCTTTGCTCCCACCTTCCCGAGCCACTCACGGACAGCCTTGGCAGTGAGTTCCGGCCCGTTGTCCGAGCGGATGTGCTCTGGCACTCCCCCTGGCTGTCATCAGCTCTGCGAGGGTCTCAATTACATCCGGGGACCGGATGCTGCGCCCTGCCCGAATAGCCAGGCACTCCCTGGTGTACTCGTCTATGACAGTCAGCAAGTCGTACCGCCCGGCCGTCCCAAGTCCTGATGTGGACGAAGTCATAGGCCCACACATGGTTTTTCCTCTCGGGCCTCAGCCTGACGCACGACCCGTCGTTCAGCCACAGCCGGCCTCTCCTGGGCTGCCTGGCCGGTACCTTGATCTCCTCCCGCCGCCATATCCGGCCACCCGTTTGTGGTTTACCACCCAACCGCTACGCCGGAGCATCGCCGTGATCCGCCGGTAACCGTACCGGCCGAACCGGGTGGACAGCCCAACGATGTCGTTGGTGAGTGCCTGCTCGTCATCCCGGACCAGCGGCTCATGGCGATGGGTCGAGCGGGACTGACCCAGCACCCTGCATGCCCTCTGGTCTGAGACTCCGAAGGTCTCCGTCACATGCTGGATGCAGCGGCGCCGGCGGGCGGGGCTCAGAAGTTCCCCTCATCTGCCTCTTTGAGTACCTGGTTGTCCAGGGCCAGTTCGGCCACTGCCCGCTTCAGCCGGCTGTTCTCGATTTCCAGTTGCTTCAGGCGCCGAGCCTGATCGACCCGGAGACCACCGTACTCGGCCCTCCTGCGGTAGAAGGTCTGCTTCGAGACACCGAGGCGCCGGGCGGCCTCTACAACAGTACTTCCCGCGGCGATGACCACCTCCACCTCTCTAAGCTTGTTGATGATTCCCTCGGCTGTGTGCTTCCTTCTGGCCATGTCTCAACCCCCGTTTTGTCCGGAATCCTAACATTGATCCTGGATCGGCTTTCGGGGGTCAGGTCATTCAGGCAAGACGTGTTGACGGAGAATTCTGTGCCCGTGGTGCGAGCGCTACGCTACAAGAAACTGCACCGTTTAGGTTAGCGGCAGGGCAACTCACGCAGCCCGCGGGTGGTCCGTATCTACCTATGGAGTTTCCTAACGTCGCTGACAGCCTTGACACTCTTTGAGCGGAAAGCATAAAGTGCCACTTTACGGTTGAACTTCCTGTTCCTCAATTCAGGGCGAATAGATGTTGATCAAAACAGGGCAACTCGCGAAGTTGGCCGACATACTACCTTCAAAGGTGAGATTCTATGTCAAGGAGGGTCTTTTGTCGCCCACCGATTACACAGCAGGGGGGTATCACCTATTCGAAGAGAAAGGGGCACTAGAACGGCTGGATGAGATAAGACGTTTACAAGTTGTAGAGCGTCTTGCGATAGTCGAGATAAGGGAAAAGCTTCTTCGTTGAAATATATTTCACCTCTATGGAAGTCGTGCGATTCACGGGTGCGTGACGGGCACAATTCAGCTTGGGAACCCCCGTGAATGGAGGGCAAGGATAGTGGGCAGGCGATACGCCAAAGAGTTAGAAGAACTGGCCCTGACATATGATTGGGCAACTAATTGCCCTATTGATGAGTTTGCGAATGCGATTGAGGCAATAAGGCAATACCCCTTATTCTCCATTGGATCGGGTGGCTCATTAACTGCTGCGTCCTACTGGGCGATGCTCCATGAATTTTCGACGGGGAGCCCTTCAAAGTACGGAACTCCACTTGAGTTGCTAGCTGGCTCCACCGTCAGACCTTACGCTCTAGGCCTTGTTACCGCACGAGGTGCCAACCCGGACATTGCCCAGGCATTTGATTGGGCAACCCGCGGCGAGCCAAAGAGAGTAGTTGTCCTAACCTTTGCCAAAGAGTCCAGCCTTATCAGGCGACCGGGAAATTACGGAATGAGCGAAATCGTTAACTTCGCTCCGCCGGTCGCTAAGGACGGCTTCTTGGCCACCAATTCTCTCTTGGCTTCCATGGTTCTTCTTTACCGTGCCTATTCAGGTAATGCTCCTGAATTGCCCAGCTTGTTGCCGGCTTTATCTATGCCTTCAACGTTGCAGGTCACTTCGCACCGGACAACATATTCAATCCTCTATGCCGGTTGGGGTAAGGTCGCGGCCAATGACATAGAATCAAAGCTCGTCGAATCGGGTCTAGCCGATGTGCATCATTCTGACTTAAGGAACTTTGCCCATGGAAGACACCACTGGCTGTCCAGGCGTGGTCCGTCCACCACAATAGTTGCCCTCGTTACGCCTCGTTGGGCCAAGCTTTTTGACGATACCCTAAGACTCCTTCCACCTGAGGTGGAGGTCATTCGCGTCGAAGCTGAACATGAAGGACCGCTAGCCGCGATAGAGCTTGTGACAAACGGCATGACTCTGATTGGGCAGATAGCTTCACTTGAGGATGTAGATCCCGGGCGTCCAATGGTGCCTGCGTACGGCCGGAAACTTTATCACATGCGTGTGAAGGCCCCTGAAGGACCAAGTCGCAAGCCTGATGCGGACACTTTGTTGAGCCGCAAGCTAGGGAGTGATCCCAGATCCTTCTCACCCCCTGCTATTGCTGCCGTAAAGTTGAACCTCCATAGCTATTTGGAAACTCTAGGTGCTACCAAATACCAGGGAATAGTCTTTGACTACGACGAAACCCTTTGTCCCATTGAGGATCGGTTTGGCCCACTACCTCAGTCTATTGCCAACGCACTTTCTGACATAGTGAGCCGTGGGATAGCACTTGGCATTGCGAGTGGCCGAGGTCGCTCTGTTGGAGTGGCTCTTCGGGAAAGCCTGGACGTCGCCCTGCATCACAAGATTATTGTCGGATACTACAACGGAGCTCAAGTTCGTCGGCTCGATGCAGGACCACCTGCACAAGCAGGAGATACTTCCCGACAACTAGAAGATCTTGTTGCCTTGATTCAAAATCATCCGCTGCTTCCGTCTCTTGCCAGCTTCGAGGTGAGGGTGGAGCAACTTACGTTGATGCCAGAGGCTCACGTGCCACTCGAATTGGTTCAAGAGCTCGTTTCCGAAATCGTGACGGACGCCGACATCCCTGACGTCTCAGTGATGCGCTCATCGCATGCGATTGATATCTTGAGAGCTGATGTCTCTAAACATTCTGTGGTTGAGGCATGTCTTGAAGTGGTTCGACGTGACCGGTTAGATGGTCAGGTCCTTCGGATTGGTGACAAAGGCGATCGCACAGGGAATGATTTCGCGCTACTCTCCAACCCCTACAGCCTGAGTGTTGCTGATTGCCCAAAGAACACCCTATGGGCTTGGAATCTCGCATCATCTGGGCACCGCGGTCCCAGCGCAACCCTTGACTACATTCAGGCAATGCGCTTCGAGGGTGGAGAATTCCGCATCGACACGAGTTCCCTAGTTGGAGAAATTCTGTGAGGGAGGGCCTCGCGGAACGGCTCCTCGCCGAAGTTATGCATTGGTCTCCTGCCGATGTGGCCAGAGAGAGGCCCATACTACAAGCCCTCGCAAGCTACAAGTATGACGAATATGAACAGTTTTCTCCTGGAATGCACTTTATCGAGAGCCTGGCCATCTGGCTAAGTAATTTTGACGAGGCGGAGCGGCCAATAGCTTACGACTTTGTAACCAATAAAATACTGTTTGTCTCTGAAGCGGAGATGCGACATCTGGTGGGACTTACGTATCCTGACTACATTCGTCATATCTTGCTCCAGAAGGCGGCAGCAGATACCGATGTGCCCGAATATGCGGTCGCCAAGCTACTTGGGTCCGATCAATTCAAGAAACTGGAGCGGAAGTCGCTGTTCTTGGGCTTGAGCGATGGAGCAAGAGTGGATGTACTACGGCGAAAGGCCGAATTGAGCAACGAGCAGGTGCATGCAACTTACCAGCTGTCTGATGAGAAGGCATTGGACATGGTGAAAGAGTTGAGAGATGAGCTGGGTTCGCCAAAGGCAAGGTTCGAGAATCTATTCCTGATAGACGACTTTTCAGGGAGTGGTGATTCTTTACTGCGAGAGGAGGACGGCGAATTAAAGGGTAAGACGGTACGGTGCCTGTCGACGTTGTTGGAAAGGAACGAGCGTACAGAATTACTGGATGTGGGTTCCCTTTCAGTTTACGTCGTGCTTTACATGTGCACATCTAGGGCGATGGAAGCATTGAATCAGCGACTTGCGAACCGTTGGCGAGGTGACTGGCCCAAATGTTCACTGTTGCCTGTTCATGTCTTGGGCGGTGACACCTTGGTTACGGCGGAAAACGCACCCGAGTTTGATGCGCTTCTCTACAAATACTATGACAATTCCATCATGGACAGGCACCTGTTGAAAGGTGGGCCCGACGTCATCCACGGATATGGGGCGGGTTCGCTTCCTCTCGTTCTAACGCACAACACACCCAACAATTCCGTCTATCTGCTGTGGGCGGATAAGACCGGGCTCAAAACCAAAGCCTTATTCCCAAGAGTGAGTCGCCATAGGGAGGAATGATGCGTGATCCGCGCAACCCCTTTCGCATGCGGGCGTCTGAGCATATAGCGTCGGACACAACGTTCCTGCGTTTGTTTGGTCCAGGTGTGCTTGAATTGATACCCGAGAAAGAGCCATTTTCGCGGCTGTTTATAATACGAAGTGCCCCGGGAGGCGGCAAGACCTCCATCATGCGGGCTTTTACGCCGGCCAGCATGATTAATCTTTACGCAAATGCAAGACAGGAGGAGTATAGAGAATTATATGCACAGATGAAAGATATCGGCGCCGTAGATGAAAACGGTCCACAATTGCTCGGGATCATGCTTTCATGCGGGAAGAACTACGCCACTCTGGATGACTTGCCTTGGGATGACCGCTACAGAGAGCGGCTCTTTTTTGCATTTCTGAATTGTCGAATTGTGTTGTCCACCATGCGGGCTGCTCTGCAACTCCGGAGTCTTGAATACCCAGCCAACCTTCACAGGCTCACAATAAGAGGGGACGTGGACGTATGTCGTGGATTGGGTGTACCGCATCGTAGCGATGGACGTGGGCTGTTTGAATGGGCAAGTGGCATAGAGACCGCGATTTCGAGAACCCTGGATAGCCTTGATCCTCAGCCCCTCGATTCAGTCGGGCACTCCGATTTGTCAAGTCTCAGACTGCTAAAGCCTGCGCATGTGTTGGTGGACGATGTCCCAGTCGCCTCGAGGCTATTGGTAATGTTGGACGACGTACACAAACTTGCACCCTCACAGCGCTTAAGCCTTGGGAAGGCCTTGAATGAAATCAGGGATGGACCAGCCGTATGGCTTGCTGAACGGCTCGAGGCTCTGCGATCCGATGAGTTGCTGGATATCGGCGCAAGGCGCGACAGGGACTACAGTGAAAACGCAGTCACGTTAGAAAAATATTGGCGCGACCATCCAATGCGCTTTCAGCGGACTGTTTTGGCCATCGCCGACAAGAGAGTACGTGAAGCCCAACAGGATGGAATTGACTCATTCGGAAGTTGTGTGCCGAACACTCTTGAGACTCCAGAAATGACGGCCACGTTGGAGGAGGCAAGTGCCAAGACCAGAGAAGAAGTGAAAGCCAGCTGGAGTGAGAAAGATAGATTCCAATATTGGCTTGCTGAAGCGGAATCTAGAGAAGGTACGACTTATGAGCGCGGGGTCGCCTGGCAGGCCCTAGACATTCTTATTGCTAGGGAAAATCGAAATCGTCAACTTTCATTCGATCTCCCTTTGTCACGTGACGACCTGAGGAAAAAGGATAACTCAGCCGTAAAGGCTGCTGCTGAACTCTTCCTGGCGAGTCGCTTCCAAATTCCTTACTATTTTGGAGTTGGGAAGTTGGCATCGTTAGCATCTTGGAACATAGAATTGTTTCTCGCCATCGCCGGAGAACTTTTTGAAGAAGCCAGCTCAGCATCCTTATTAGGAAAGCCGTCCTCTTTGACGGTCGAAAGGCAACACGCGATTTTAAAGAGAGCAGCTAGACAGTGGTGGGGCGAGGATGTGTTAAGAGGCGTACCGTTGCAAACTGAAGTGCGTCGGTTCGTAGAAGCGGTCGGCCGGTTTGCGAAACGAGAAACTTATCAACCTAACGCGCCGTATGCACCAGGAGTAACTGGCGTTTCGATTACTATGGCAGAAAGAAACCAACTGCGAGACGACAAGTATCTTGCCAACCGACCTGATCTCAGAACACTTTCGAGAGTCATTGGAATTTGCCTTGCTCAGAATCTGTTGGAGGCGGTATTGGACCATTCCCAGGGATATAACAGACGCATGGTTCTCTATCTGAATCGGTTTCTTTGCTGTTACTTTGATCTTCCTTTGCAGTACGGTGGATGGCGCGCAAGAAGGCCTAATGAATTGGCGCTTTGGGCACTGGAGACGGGCAGCGAATATGCGAGTGACGGAGAACGACTGCTTTGAATGCGGAATTGGGTAGACCAGACCGCTGGCTAGGATACACACTCAGGGGGAGCTCCGAGTTTGTCCCATTCTGGAATTCTCTCATACACTCACGAAAGCGAGACCTGTTGTTCGTAGTCGGTTCAGGGTTTGATCCCCGCATGTTCGCAGCTGCAAAGGCCATCATGGGTCTTGAAGGGGAAGGAATCAGACGCTGCCTGGTAGTAGAGTACGACGAGGGATCCACGTCGCCTTCTAGAGTGCATGATGATCTGGCCGCTTCCAATGCGGATACTTTAGGTGCTCTCTTTAATAGACCCGGTCAGATTGTGAAACGACGGATAGATATGTTGTCCGCCGACGGTAGACGACGTGTTGGGTCCCGCCGTGCTGCAGAGGTCTTTGAATCTATCAACGACATTGCAGAATTCACAGACATTCTATTGGACATCAACGCTTTACCTCGATCCATATACATGCCTATGCTTGCGAAGCTACTTTATTTGATTGATATGATGGCCGAAACTAGTAACGTAAACCTGCACGTATTGACAAGCAATGACCCTCTACTTGACCGAGCAATCACAGATAAAGGCCTTAGTGATGATGCTACATACTTGCATGGGTTCGAGAGTGGTATTGAGCAAGAATCCACCGCAGACGTTCCTAAGGTGTGGATGCCAATATTAGGAGAAGGTAAGACCCCCCACTTCGAGCGTATATACGACCTTGTTACGCCGGATGAAATTGTACCTGTGTTCCCGTTCCCTTGCGCAAATCCAAGACGGACAGATGACTTGCTTCTTGAGTATAGATCATACCTGTTTGACCGACTTCGCGTAGAGCCGGCCAATTTCATGTATGTCCCTGAACAGAACCCCTTCGGCGTCTATCGAGAGATTGTCTCCGCGGTCAGGCATTATGCCGATGCGCTTGCGCCGCTGGGTGGATGCAAAGTGGTGATATCGACGCTGTCTAGCAAACTCCTGTCTCTTGGTGGACTGTTGGCTGCTTACGAATTAAAGCGAATAGGGTATAGCGTAGGTATAGCTCATGTAGAGTCAGAAGGATATGAGATCGCCGCTAACACCCCCGAGACAGTTTCTGACGACCTATTTGAAGTCTGGGTAGCTGGTGAGCCATATGTCCGGTAGTAAGTTCATAACTCCCCTGCAGCGGCAGGCGGCGTGCATTGGCTCTGGCTTGGTGACCTTGGATATCGTTGTCGAAGCAGATGTTCCAGACCAATACATTGTCAGAGCTGGCGGGTCTTGCGGCAACGTCATGGCCATACTTGCATACCTCGGTTGGAATTCTTATCCGGTTGCCAGACTAGGACAAGACAGCGCAGCGGGAATCGTACTATCGGATTTAGCTGGGTATGGAGTCGACACTAGGTTTGTCAGGCAGGAATCATTAGGGAGCACTCCCTCAATAATCGAAGGAATCAGAATTTCCAAGAATGGACACCGCAGACACTCGTATAGACTTCATTGCCCACATTGTGGGAATTATCTGCTTAGGTATAGAGCCATTTCTGGAGAAATGACTAAACAGGTACTGGCAGAGCTTAGTCGCCCTGAAGTCTTTTACTTCGATCGCACGTCCCGAGGTACCCTGCAGCTTGCTAGAACGTATCGAAAGCAAGGTGCACTAATAGTTTTCGAGCCTTCTGGAGTCGGAGAGATAAAGCTGTTCATTGAGGCCACGAAACTTAGCCATGTCTTGAAGTATTCACATGAAAGATTCTCAGATACATCAGAGTTACTCAAGGATATTGTGGTTCCTCTTGAGGTACAGACAATTGGTCGAGCTGGTCTTAGATACCGTCGTCGTCAGAGTGACAAAGGCATCGGACCATGGAAATATATGTCCGCCTTCAAAGTAAATAACATTGCCGACGAAGCTGGCGCTGGCGATTGGTGCACGTCTGGGATAATCCACTCGCTAGGCAGGTATGGAGCTAGATCGTTCTGGGGCACACGGGAGGCTGGCCTAGAAAGGGCACTTCAACTTGGGCAGGCACTGGCTGCGGTATCCTGTCAGTTCACTAGTGCGCGGGGTGCCATGTATTCTAATGCGCTATCGCAACTCGACGCTCTAGTTCAAGAATTGGTCAAAGGGCCAGTGGTCAGTATTGAGGTGGATTTCCGTCTCCATGGAGTTTTAGATGAACTGATAAGAAAAGTCTGCAGCCGCTGCAGCCAGTTAGTATTACAACGACAGTTTGAAGAAGAATGCGGCTGAAGCTTCTTGCCTGATTCGAAGCCACCTACCGTGGGAAGCTTTCGGCAGCTTGTCGCTAAGTTGAATTTCACTACAAAAATCTCCTTGCCGAACAATCCGTCGTTGTAATTCTAGGGAGCGTGCTTTTCAGTAACCGTCGTAGCTGGCGTAGTCGCACCAAGCCAGACTCCTCATATCGGGACCTCCCACCGAAAGTTCGCAATTCAGTACGTGTAGGCCGACTGTTTTCGACCTAAGCAGACTTAATTCATAACTTCACGTCCTCGTCTCCACAGTTCCCTTGGGTAAGTTCCTGGCCCCAAGGAATGATTCAGCGGAAGGGTGACAGTCGTAAGCCCACCACTTGGTTTCTATTGGGACAGGCATTCGGCCGAGACTTGGAACAAGATGTGAAGCCGGCCGATGCGGGACACTGACCTTGGTTGGGACAACCTGTGCGTAACCAAGCAGTGGCCAGGGTCGTGAGTGTAAACGGCGGAGATAAAGTGGGCCGCGTGGGCGGAGGATTGCTGAGTATCGGCGACTAAATACTGTACCGCCTGCCATCATTCATAGGGTTGTAGCCGACCCCATGGATGGTGCGACGGATGTACAGCGTGGACGTATATCTACGGGTCCGAAGGGCGGTGATGGTGGATGGGATGAGCATGCGGGAGACGGCGCGGCCGTTTGGCTTGCACCGGGACACCGTGCACAAAATGCTGGCCTATTCGGTCCCGCCGGGTTATCGTCGGCAGTCTCCGCCTAGAAAGCCCAAGTTGGAGTCCTTCACCGGCGTCATCGACCGGATCCTGGAGGACGATCTCAGGCGTCCCAGGAAGCAGCGCCACACGGCCAAGCGCATCTTCGAGCGGCTCAGGGACGAGTACGGGTTCGACGGTGGATACACCACAGTCAAGGACTATGTAAGAGAGAATCGCCGTCAGACCAAGGAGATGTTCGTCCCTCTGTCCCATGCGCCGGGCCACGCCCAGTGCGACTTCGGCGAGGCCCTGGTGGTCATCGGCGGCGTGGAGCGCAAGGCCCACTGCTTCGTCATCGACCTGCCCCACAGCGACGGCTGCTTCGTGAAGGCCTACCCGGCGGAGACCACCGAGGCCTTCCTGGACGGGCACGTTTCCGCCTTCGCCTACCTGGGCGGAGTGCCCCAGAGCATCCTCTACGACAATACCAGGCTGGCCGTAGCGAAGATACTGGGGGACGGCCGTCGCCAGCGCACCCGCGCCTTCACCGAGCTGCAGTCCCACTACCTGTTCGAGGACCGGTTCGGGCGTCCCGGCAAGGGCAACGACAAAGGCAAAGTGGAGGGCCTGGTGGGGTACGTGCGCCGCAACTTCCTGGTTCCGGTGCCGTCCTTCGAGAGCTTCGATGCGCTCAATGCCTACCTGGAGCGGCGTTGCCTGGAACGAACGGACCGCAAGCTCAGGGGACATATGGAGACCATCGGTCAACGGATGGAGCGGGACCTGGACGCCCTGCTGCCCCTGCCGCCAGCAGCCTACGACGCCTGCGAGAAGCAGGCGGGCCGGGTGAGTTCGCTGTCCTTGGTCCGGTACAGGACCAACGACTACTCGGTGCCGGTGGCCTACGGATACCGGGACGTGCTGGTTCGGGGCTACGTTGATGAGGTGGTCATCGGCTGCGGGTCCGAGGTCATCGCCAGACACATCCGTTCCTATGAGCGGGACGATTTTGTCTACGACCCGATCCACTACCTGCCGCTCTTGGAGCGTAAGTCGGGAGCCTTGGATCAGGCCGCTCCGCTACAGGGCTGGGCTCTACCCGAGGAGTTCGGCGCGCTGCGCCGGCTTCTGGAGTCCCGCATGGGACGGCGGGGTAAGCGGGAATACGTGCAGGTGCTCCGTCTGCTGGAGACCTTCTCCCAGCAGGAGGTGGCTGTAGCGGCAAAGGACGCCCTCCGGCTGGGGGCCCTCAGCTTCGACGCCGTGAAACACCTGGTGCTGTGCCGGCTGGAGGGGCGGCCGCCCCGGCTGGACCTGGAGCTGTATCCCTACCTGCCACGAGTCCGGGTGAGCGCCACGTCCGCCGGGGACTACATGACCTTGCTGTCGGGGAGAGCGGCATGAACCACCGGTCGACGCTGCTATTGGAGCATCATCTGAAGGAACTGAAGCTGCCCAGCTTTCTCCGGGAATACGGGAAGATGGCGGCCCAGTGCGCCGCCGAGGGTGTGGATCATCCCCAGTACCTGCTCAGGCTGGCCGAGCTGGAGCTCATAGACCGGCACCAGCGCATGGTGGAGCGGCGGATCCGCGCCGCCCGCTTCCCCGCCGTAAAAAGCCTGGACACCTTCGACTTCCCGGCCATCCCGTCGCTGAACAAGGCACTGGTGCTGGAACTGGCCCGCTGCGAATACATCCAGCGCCGTGAGAACGTCATCGCCGTCGGCAACAGCGGCACCGGCAAGGTCCACGTGGCCCTGGGACTGGGTTTGGCCGCCTGCCAACGCGGGATGTCCGTGGGTTTCACCATCGCCGCAGTTCTGGTGCACGAGATGATGGAAGCTCGGGACGAGAGACGGCTGCTGAAGCTGCAGCGGCAACTGTCGCGGCTCAACCTGCTGATCATCGACGAGTTGGGCTTCGTCCCACTGTCTAAACTAAAGCCAAGGTGAAATACGCAGTTGCACAGGGTAAATTTGTGAAGGAACTGGGTTAGCTGGTCTCGGGAGTTACGAGGGGTTGGTGATGGGCGTGAGGGAGATAGACCGGTGTCTGGAACAGTGGCGGATGGAAGTCAAGGACTTGCGACAGCGGATGATCCTGGCGCCGACGCCCAGGGAGCGGGAGAGGTGGTACGCCGTGCTGCTGCTGGCCCAGGGCTGGACGGCAGCGGCCACGGCGGAGACTCTGGAAAGGGACCCACACACTATTGGCCGATGGGCGTCGGCCTTCGGCGAGGGAGGGCCTGCAGCCCTGATATTCGAGCAGACCGGTGGTTCCCCCCCGCCCTTGACCAAGCGCAGCAGGAGGAATTGAAAGAGGCGGTGCAACAGCCTCCCGCTTCGTCGGGCATCGGTATGGCCAACTGGTATTGGAAGGTGGTGCGGCGGTTTGCCTCGGAGCGCCTCGGCATTGAGTTGAGCCGCAGCAGTTGCCTGAACTGGATGCACCGCTTGGGATTTGCCTTCAAGCGGCCCAAGAAGCGGTTGCTCAAGGCTGATGAGGCCAAGCGGGAGGCTTTCGTGGCGGAGTACGCCGTCCTGAGGGAGGAGGCCCAACGGACTGAAGCCAGGATATTCTTTGCCGACGAGGCCCACTTCCGGGCGGACGCGGAACTGCGGGGCAAGTGGGTGCTGAAGGGCCAGCCTGCTTTGGTGGACTCGACCAGCCCGCGGTATGGGGAGAAGGCCAACTACTATTCGGCGGTGTGCCTGGAGACGGGTGAGGTGGAATGGATGGAACTGGAGGGCAACAGCAACAGCGGGACCTCGGTTGCCTTCCTGAAGCAACTGAGGGAAAAACATCCAGAGCCGATGCGGGTCATCTGGGACAACGCGCCGGCCCATCGTGGCGAGGCGGTGCGGGAATATCTCAGGACGCCTGAGCTGGAGCTGAGGTTAATGAACCTGCCGGGCTACAGCCCGGACTTCAATGCCGATGAGGCCATCTGGGGTTGGGCGAGAGAGGAGGCCACTGGAAATCTGTGTCTGGGGACCAAGGCCTTGGTGCAGCAGAGGGTCGGCAACTTCCTGGCCGGGCTGGTCAGCCGGAGAGACGAGGTGAGGCGCCGCTGCCGGACGGTACTGCAGTCACGGGCCGAAGCACTGCTGCCGAATTCCCAGCACAATTCCCCGCCTCAGGCGAATGCGCATTTCACCTTGGCTTTAGTTTAGTAGCCACTAGCGCACATTGGTCATCACTGAAACCCGAGAGGACACCCCTATCGCCGCACATTCCATAATCTCCTTTCCGGCAGTTTGACTTGCTTCCCATAGGAGCAAAGACGGCCAGCCCCAAATTGGCCGTCTTTGATTCTCCGCTATCACGCCATCAGCTTCAAGGTAAGTTTAGGAACTACATGGATCTCCTCCGTCCTTTTCTTTTCTCCGATCTTCAGCTTAACTGGACGTGAAGCACAAAGAAAAAGACAGAAAGAGCGGAAACTCCAATCAGTACCCCCACTACTTTCCATAGCTGAAGGTTCAAGGCCCCACCTTCGGCTTCTTTGGGCAACGACAAGAATGCAGATGCCACACCTAGAACAACTACCAGGACTGTGGTGATCTGGTTTCTCCTTATCCCGAATCCATCGATAGAGGGCGTCAGGTTGGCGTCCTGAATCTGCAAGAAGGTGCTCTTCTGAATCTGGGATAATGATTTTGCAATAAAAAACCGACCCCAGAAAAGGAGCACCCAATTGATGCTACCGCGCAACCCCCCGACCGTATTTGCATCGTCTTTGACGACCACCGCCTGGTGGCCAATGCCGGCCTATTCCTACCTGCCACCCTCGCCCAACACCTGGGCTTGGGGGAACTCGTAGACCATCACCTTGATCTCGGCAGCGCGTCGGGGCGGGCCAACACCGGCGATGAGATGACGACCCTGGTTCCGTCTGCGCTGGCGGGCGGCACTGCATTGACGACGCCGATGTGTTACGCACCGGCGGGTAGACTCCGGTAGGGGCAGAATCGTACGCTAAGGCTGCTATCGGCGCTTTGGCCACCAGTATTCGTAGGTGAGCAGGATGTGGGCCCACCCAAGGGGTGAGATGTGTGCCAGGAGCTCGGGCTCGACCGTCAGGCCGGCGTGTTTCCGCTGTCTGACCGCTTCGCCGAGATGGGCGGTATTCCAGCGCCGATCGGCTTGGGGAACGAGACGTAAAACTGGCCCTCGGCCGGGCGCTCTACGACCCGGGCGATCAGATGGGAAAGATGTTCTTCAATATCCTCGCCACCTTCGCCGAGCCCGAAGCCTATCTCATCCGCATGCGTACCCGCGAGGGCATGGCCATCGCCCGCGCCAAGGGGGAAATTGCGCGGCAAGCAGCCCAAACAGTCCGACAGACAGCAGCGGGAACTCTGCCGCATGCATGCCACGGGCGAGTATTCCATCAGCGACCTCGCCGAGCTCTTCTCCGCCTCAAGACCAACCGTCTATCGCACACTCAACCGGCGCCTTTCCCCTTAGCGTACGATCCTGCCCCTACCAGAATCGACCCGGGATAGCACGTTGCCAGTGGCGGCTGCGATACTGCCAAAGCTCGTGGGCCAGCTCACGCAGTACCGGGACGAGGCTTTGGGCCAAAACCTTCCCTGCCCTAAAACCCGCCTCTTACTCCAAAGCACGGCATGAAGGCCAGCTGGACCAAGAGCAAGCGCAGGAACAGCACAGAATGGCGCAGCCGGGACCGTGCGTGTTTTGCGCTTCTCTTAATCGATACCTAAAGAGACTCCACTAGGTCGTGCTGTTTGCTTCTACTGGTCATCATTTTGTCTAAGTAGACTAACCAAGAAAGCGTAGTAAGTAACCACCCCACAACCGATTAGAAGAACGAAAAGCTCATTTCCCTCTACCACTACTTGACGAAGCGCAAAGGTATGTCCCACGTGGATACCGAATCCAGTTGTGGTTGCTACGCATATAAATACGAACAGTCGAATTGAACTTCTAAAACGGGTTCTCTTTAGGTCGTCCCAAGTTTCATCTTCGTGTATCGCTCTAACAAGAGCGAGTATCACGCCCAGCATAAGCGCCAGAAATAGACCAACCGTATTTACAGGGTCTGCTGTTGCTGGCGTTAAAGAGTCGTCATTCAATAATCCAGTGACATAAGGACTGACGAAGAACAAAGGCACAAAGTATCCAAATAGGATTCCGGATGGACCCCAACGGCGAGTTAGTATGCTACCGTAGACATTCGTAGACAGAAAAGTTATGCCCGCACTGAACGCTAGAATAGTGAATCCCAACTGTAAGAATCCAACTGTTAACATCGCGCCTGCTACTACAACAGGTACTACAACCCGGAATAGCAAAAACCACCTGTACCGCCAGACCTTGTTTGGTATTGAGTAGTATTTTCGGACTTCTAATACCCTTATGCCGTAGGTCTGGATAACTGCCGAAACCAAGTCGACGTCACCCAAGAGACCTGACTCTTCCACGGGTCTGTGGGGCGTCCTGCCAATCCACAATTCGATCCTGTTCGATGTGTTGTCAAGCGATTGGGTCCAGAACACCGAATATGTTCCTAACCTCGTGTATCCAGAGTGGTGTAGCGAGGCAGAACACCAAGCGAGTTCTACCGGGTTAGATTTCGAATTCGGCCAGTCGTGTATGTTCAGTGCCTTCAGAACTGTTGAATACTCCACCCATTTCTTGGAATCCCGCATGGCTTTCAGGCACGCATGGGCATCCACGGCTTCTGCAAAAGTTGTGACTACGAACTGCTTCTCTGCCCACGTCAACTCTTTGAACGTTAATTCTCTATCACTGTTCATAAGTCAGCAATGCGGAAAAGGACTTGCCGCCCCTCCAGTCTCGCGTACGTTACTAATACTCCGGAGTGCGGCCTACCACAGGAGCTCGCTCCGCAAAGCGGGGTCCTGGCGCCGCATCACCTCGCCCAGCCGGGCTTTGATGAACAACTGCTCTCGCGTTCAAGCCCCGAAGTCGCGCTAGAAAGCCCGCCCTCACAACTCCAGACTAGCTGGGAGTTGTGAGGCGGTCAAGCACGTCGGGGTGGGGCCTCAGGGCTATCGCATTTGGACAGCCCGGTGACATTGCCCTATTGCCAAGCACGATGGCGCATCTCTAACCTAATCCCTAGTATTACAACGACGGTATGAGGAGAAGTGCGGATTACCATCTCCTCAAGGGTCAAATAACTGCTCGTTTCAGCTTTGGCGGAATTCATTTTGGTGTTCAAAACCGCCTCAAGGATTATCTCATCTGACAATGCGTCGTTGTAATACTAGAAGTCTGGCCGAAAACCTCGATTCCCCCGAGGCCAGCGTTTTCTTAACGTCGATTATCGATGGCATAGTAGGTGTTGCAACGTATTACATGCACCACCATAGCTTGGTAATGCCCTTCGTTGTGTTGTCGAAACGGACTACCGGGCCTTCTGAAACCGAGACGTCCAGGTTGGCTTTGCTTACGTCGACGCCGGCTACCGTTGCCATGTTCTCACCTCTGGATGTGATGATGCCTGCTGTCCTCCACACTTGTACATGCGGGCCCTGACGCCCTTGTATCCGTTCGGACCGACCAAGTGCGGTGGGAAGGGTGTCGAACTTGCGGTCGGTGCAGCACAGCCTTGATGGCTGGCTCACCCGGTGGCTCGGCGACGCGCCCTTCTCACCCACCCCGCAAATTGGCCTATTCGCGGGGTAAACGCAACATACAAGGTGGCGCGGGACAACACCGTGAAGTACCAGTGGCTGATCCTGCAGCTGTTGCCCGAGGCAGAGAGGCCCAGCTACGCCGGTCTCAGGGTGGAAGTCTTGGAACGGGCCGACGGGGAGCTGCTGCTCCGGTACCAGGGAAAGGCTGTGGATTTCCAGGAGGGACTGCCGCCCTCCTCGGCGCTCTGGGGTGCAGACACCGGCTGCTCTCCCGGTCCTGAGCTTCAGGACGCCACCGATGGTGTGGTCAACAGCCACCTGGACATGGCTCAACGTGAACGCCTCTCCACCCTGGAATCGGCTGCTAAGGAGGCGGCCAAAGGCCGTGCAGGTAAGACTAAGCCAGTTCGCCATCAGTTGCATCGGACGCCCACGCCCACTCAGGAGGCCCGTTGGGAGGCGGTACAGCTGGCCAGAGAGCAGGGACTCTCCCTGCGGGCCATTGCCAGGAACCTGGGCATGGCCAAGAACACCGCGAAGAAGTACGCCGAGGCAAACACTCCGCCCACCAAAAACTCAGCACCAAGGAGCGAGCCAAGGCCGAGGCTCTGGCCGCATCGCTAATGGCCGCCGACTAAGCTCGGGTGACATTTTCGCCTTTCAATTGAGGGGACGTAATCGCTGGACAACAACAAATCGACAGCAGCCTCGCCGATAACGAACAGTCCTGGGCCCAGGGACCTGGATGCCGACCCCGATTCGCCGGAGTCGTTCTTGGGCTACACCCAGGCAGGCTTCGCCGCCTGGGTGTCCGACCAGGAACTGGTGTCCATCCGCCGCCGTACCAAGGCGGGTTTGGAGAAGACGGGGGCAGACGGCAGGAAACTGGGCGCTCCTCGCCGGTTGCCCGAGGAGCAGGAGGCTGCGGCCATCCAGATGGTGGCCACCGGGGTAAGCCAGCGGCGCGTAGCCAGGTCCTTCGGCGTATCGCCTGCGACAGTCAGGCGCGCCGTAAAGCGTGAGTAGCGCCAGCGCATCGTGCACCCGCCATGGTGATGAGCAGCGTTTTTCAGAGTGCTGTTGTGTCGACCGGCGTGAACCGTGACGTGGTACATGGTGGCGCTTGCGGTGTTCCCGGTGATGAGTCAAGTGTCGATCCTGGCGAAGTTGGACACATCACTCAGGGCGTGAGCGTTCTTGGCCTTGACGTGGTACCCGTGCCCGATATCCAGGTCGGTCCCGGTGTCCGTGTCGGTGGCCGCGGTGTTGCCCATGGTGGGAGACGTAAACGATGAAAGTTTCCTCCCCCTCCTTGGGCCTGTGCAACAGGTCATGGTAGCCGGTGACTGAGCCGTCATCGGGAGCGGACCAAGTGAGGGTAATCGAGCCGTCCTAGTTGAGGGTTGCGGTCAGCCCCGGGCCAGCATGTGCGAGGCGTTCGGTAATCCGATGCCTCGCTGTGCCTGTGACGCCGGTTCATCGCCGCATGATCAGTTGACAGCTGAATTCAGAGGTCACCTCAAATGGATGACCAAGGACCCGGCGGGGTGTCCGAAGTGTTCCACCACCCGGCGGGCGCGCCCGGAGATCAGGGCCCCTGTCCCATGGCAGGAGGCGAAAATGCCCGTGTCCCCGATGGGCCGGGGCAGATTCAGTTCCCCGGCCGCCCTGGAGAAGTAGGGCAGCTTCCTGCCTCGTATTTCCAGAATTCTCTCGAAGTCCCCGGGGTGGCTGTCGCGCATCATCAGGCACACCCCCACCAGCAGGCCGGACCAGGACGTGACATCCCTTGTTTCAGAATCTAGAGTGAAGGACACCGGTGTTGAGCGGAGGCCTCTGCCGGGGCCGGACCCTGTGGCGTCCTCGGTCCCCGCTGCCAGCAGCGCGGCGCGGTTCTCCGCCAGCACCCGGCGGACCAGCCGGTTGCCGGGACGGTGGCCGGTCCTCTGCTCTGCAGCGATGGCGACCAGCTCCATCAGACCCTCGTCGAAACCGACGACCACCTGGCGCCAGCCTTGGATCACGGCCCGCCTGTCCACCACTTCCCGGTTACTGTCCCGGAGCGCCCTTTCCGCTGACCTGGCGGCCTGCCCGTTGGACACCCTATCCCTGGGCAGGTACCGGTTGATGTTCGCCGCCGCGGCCTCCGGGTCCCCCCTGAGGTCAATTTCACAGAAGCGCCTTTCAATCCGGCCACCCTCGGGCGACCACAGGAAGAGCAGCCAGCGCAATCCGTTGGTCAGCGCCGCCAGGGGTACCTCCTCCCGGGCGCAGAGGGCCAGCAGTTGTCGCTCCATCCGGGGACTCTCGATGTTTTCGGCCGGCGGCCTCACGTCAATGAACACCCTGGGCGAGGCCGCTCCCCTGGGCTGGCCTGGCGACATCAGGGCGAAGTCGATGCTTCTGTTACCGGTGATGTATCCCGGCATCACCTGCGAGAGGTCGAAGACGTCCCATCCGGCGGCGGCCAGCAGCCTGAGCACAACGGCCTGCGCGATGGCCGCCTTGCTCCGCCCCTCCAGTGATGGCGTGTCTCTTATCCCGGACACCGCCTGGGAAATGGATTCGCTGTAATCGGCTCTCAGCATCTGATGGTTCTCTTGTCTTTGGGGCTGTATGAGTGCATAACGAAAACTTATCGGGCTTAATATAGGCTGGACGGCGCTCTGCTGCATAGGCACAAGAACGGAGTCTACCGGTATTACTGGTTTCGAGTTCACCGCGGGCGCGGCAGTGGCAGACTCCATCGTGCATCCCGCCCTTCTCCAGTGGAAATCGCTTGGCAGTGCGAATTGCCGCCTGCCCGGCCAATCACTCCACGATCCTGCGGGTTTTGGATGCCGGACCGGCTGGGACGAGACACGCTGTCTCTTTTAAAGCTGATCAACGGGCTGGACGCCATGGAGGTGGATCTCAAGGTGCTGGATATGCCGGTGGACGCCCAGGATGTGGCCGGCGGCGGTCAGCCGGCAGCTCTGGTTACCGCTGGAGTGGCGGCCATCGAGCGGACCAACATCAGCCGGCGGACAAAGCAGGGGCTGGAGTGGGCCCGGGAGGAGGGCAGGCTGGCCGGGCGGCGCTGGAGCATCACCGGGGCGCTGACGCACACCATACACTGAATGCGGAAAAACCTGGGCCGACCCTGGCCCAGATCAGCCAGGGTCAGGGAATGTCGGAATCGCCGGTGCGACTGGTCTTGAAAGTTGAGGATGTGGAGGGGCTTGTCGGCGAATGCCTTCAAGAACGGCTGGGATTAGGTGGACGGCGAAAACGGGATCGTCGGACTCCCTCCCCCCTGCACCCCTTGACCAACGCCAAGGTCGGATCGCATCGGTGGATTGGGGCTCAGGGGAACGGATTAGCCTACTGGGGCCCAAGTGCAGAAACTATGGACCTCAGTCTTGACACTGATGTCCATGTATCCTAGTCTGCGGTCTAGTCAGTAGACAATTTGTCAGGGTGCAAAATGAGCAGGAAATGGCCGGTTCAGGACGCCAAGTCAAGGTTCAGCGAGTTGCTCGATACCACTCTCGCCGAGGGGCCGCAGATCGTCACCAAGCGCGGAGTGGAAACCGCCGTGCTCATTCCGATCGAGCAGTGGCGGAACCTGGAACGAATGACCAGGCCGGACATCAAGGAGTTGCTCCTGACATCGGAGGCGCGGACCGAGGACCTTGTGCCGCCACGCGGGCAGCATCGCCGCCGGTCGCCCGTGGTCGTGGAGTAGGCAATTGTTCCTCCTCGATACCAACGTGGTTTCGGAACTGCGTCGCCCCCGTCCCCATGGTGCTGTCCTTGCTTGGATCGCGGACGTGCCGGGGGAGCAGCTCTTCGTGTCTGCCGTTACAGTTGGAGAGATACAGGCGGGGATCGAGATCACTCGCGAGCAGGACACGGCCAAGGCGGAGGAACTGGAGGTCTGGTTGGACAGGGTCTTGGCTTCCTATGGTGTACTGCCCATGGATGCGCCCACCTTCAGGCAATGGGCGCGGCTCATGCACCGGAGGTCAGACACTATCACCGAGGACGCCATGATCGCCGCGACGGCCATCGTTCACAGACTCACGGTGGTCACCAGGAACGTGCGAGACTTCAGCCAACTTGGTGTCGAGTTGCAGAACCCCTTCGAAAGCGCATAGCCGTGCGCCGCTCCTTGGCAGGTTGAAGCCCATACACCTCGGAGAGAGGGTGTTCGGCCCCGTCCGGCTGAATCTCGCGCAGGGCGCGGGAGGATGGCTCGAGGGAACTTTGAGTTTGAAAGTTCCCATTTCCGGCCCGCAGGCCGGCTCAGGCCCCTTGGCCGCAGGTTCGCGCCGAGGCTAGAGTGGTGGGCTCAGCTTGCCCGAATGGGAACTTTTGGCGTAATAGTTCCCATATGACGATTCCCACTACTGGAACTCCCAACAGGTCGAGCGGCTTCTGGACTCATTGGCGGCCCTAGTAGACCAGCATCATTGAAACGATGGCTGGTAAAATGTGCGAGGATGGGAGCCGAAGGAAAGACGTTGGGCAGTGAGGGTGGATGTGATGGCGAAGAAATACCGTGTGGCGCTGGCAGAGGAGGAGCAACAGGAACTGAAGGGGCTGGTGTCCCGGGGACGGGCGGCAGCTTACAGGCAGACCCACGCCCGCATCCTGTTGCTCTGCGACGAGAACCAAGCCAACGGGTCCATGAAGGACGAGGAGATAGCCCGGTCCCTCAAGGTGGGAACCGCCACGGTGGAGCGGGTGCGCCGCCGCTGTGTGGAGGAGGGTCTGGAGAGGGCCTTGGGACGCAAGGAGCAGCTTAACCGCCGCCCCAAGAAGCTGGACGGCCATGATGAGGCCCAGTTGATCGCCTTGGCCTGCTCCCAACCGCCGGAGGGCCGGGCCTCCTGGACACTGCAACTGCTGGCGGACCGGCTATTGGAATGCGAGATAGTGGACAGCATCAGCACTGAAACGGTGCGCCAGACACTGAAAAAAACGAACTCAAGCCTTGGCTGAAAGAGTGCTGGTGCATCCCGCCACAGGGCAACGCCGAGTTCGTCTGCGCTATGGAGGACGTGCTGGAGGTCTACCAGCGTCAATTCGGGGACAACGAGGTGCTGGTGTCCTGAGCTTGTCGAAGGGCTGGACGAGACCAGCAAACAGCTGGTGAAGGAGACCCGCCAGCCCCTCCCGGCGCAGCCCCGGGCTGCCATGGCCTACGATTACGAATACGAACGCAACGGGGTGAGCAACCTGTTCATGCTGTTTGCGCCCTTGGAGGCCCTTCGACAAGCTCAGGAGGCGCCGGGTGGAGGTGACGGACCGGCGCACCAAGGCCGACTGGGCCCGGGTGGTGCAGCAACTGGTGGACTTGGACTACCCGGACAAGGAGCGCATCGTTCTGGTGATGGACAATCTGAACACCCATCATCCGGCGTCATTGTATGAGGCATTTCCGCCGGAGGAGGCGCGGCGCATTGGCGAAAGGCTGGAGATCCACTACACACCCAAGCACGGCAGTTGGCTGAATATGGCCGAGATAGAGCTGGGCGTGTTGACACGTCAATGCCTGGACCGCCGGATTCCCTGTCAGGAAACGCTGAAACAGGAAACCCAGGCTTGGCAAGGTCCGCGTAACCGGAACGCCATCAGGGTGGACTGGCGCTTTACCACCAAAGACGCCCGCATCAAACTTAAGTCGCTATACCCATCACTCCAACGATGACCGACTACTAGGGCATCGCCGCGCCCGGGTGGCGGTGCAACCGCCGGACCGCGGCGCTCAGCACCTTCGGATTCTCCACCTGCAGGCCGTTGGAGCAAACCGCCAGCGTGCCAACTCCAACGTCAACGCCGATTGTGGGGCCGTCTTTCACCGGCGGGACCGGCTGGCCATCCTCGATGCAGAAGCTGGCAAACCACACGCCGGCAGTCCGGTTGATGGTGACCTCGCGAATCGAGCCGGTCCAGCGCAGCTCCTCCACCATGGCCACACGGCCCAATGCTTTAGGCAACAGCACCGTCTTGCCGTCCACGCGAACGGTGTCCGGTCCGTTGTCAGCGCGGAAGCCTTGCTCGTGCTTCCGGCGCTTGAACCTCGGAAAGCCGACTCGACGGCCTTGCCGCTTGCCAGCCTTGGCCGCCTTGCGCCAGGCTCCCCAGGCATCGGCAGCTTGGCCGAAGTCGATGATGGCGTACTTGGCCGGATTCTGCGACAGCGGCCGGGCCCACGGCGCGATGAGGTGCTTGACCTTATTCCAACGCGGGCGCAACGTCTTTTCCCTCAGCCACTCGCCTACCTCGAGTCCGGCCTTGAACTCGCTGACCGCCCAATTGAAGGCGAACCTCGCGTAACCGGCGTGCTGGCCGAAGGTGGCCTCCTGCTCCGGTGTCGGCCTCAATGCTATGCGGTGTGCTCGTTTCACAGGCTATCCAAGCAGCGACAGTTGCCGGGCGGTCTCAACGACGTTCTCCTCACTTTCGCCAGCCAGTGCGTCCAGGAGACGCTTGCTCTTGTGACTCCTGGCTCCGTAGAGCCTGGCGGAAAAGACCGTGATGATCTCCAACACGTCCTGGGCCAACTCTTCCTCGAAGCTCGGTTGTTCTCCTTGGTGGATGATCACGATCTCGATTCCTTGCAGTTCGCAGAGTGAGAATACCAGCTCAGCGCCGAACCGCAGGAGGCGGTCCTTGTGCGTAACCACCCGACGAGCCGTCCGCCGGTGCAGGATGAGCTCGAGCAACTCCTGGAGGCCTTTGTTGCGATAGTTCATTCCGCTGCCGGGGTCGCGGATAACCTGGGTGCGCCATCCTTGCGCGGCGCAGTAGGCCTCGAGAGCGGCGTGCTGGCGGTCTAGGTCGGCCTTCTGGTCTTGGCTGGACACTCTGGCGTAACAGACGGTCAGCGGACCGGCGACGGAGACCTGGTGGTCAAGCAGGTCCGACGTGGCGTAGTACCTGGTACCGCCGCGCGTCTTTCGCGCCGGCAGCAACTCGCCGGAGGCCTCCCATTGCCGCAACTGTGCCGGCGTGGAGCCAAGAATCCTGGCCGCCTAGCCGATTGTCACCAACCGCGCTTCTGTCATTGGTCCATGTTACTACCGATTAGGTGCGATTATTTCTTTCAGTTGCGAACCCTGCTTTCGTTGACGCCGGCCCGCCCGACTGTCCACAATGGCCCAAGCCAGTCCCATGGAGAAATCCCATGACCAACCTCCGCGCCGCTCAACCGGCTCTGCAAAATCCCCAGGCCTACCGCCTGCCCGACATCCCGGAGAGGCATCCCGACGACACGACCAGTTCCAAGCAATGGCCAAGGGTGGCAATCAAGGCCGCCTGGAGTTATACCTCGGTGATCCCGAAACCACCATCGTATCCGGCGAGCGCTACATCTGTGTCGTGCCAGGAGGTCCCAGACGCTACCCGGACCTGATGGTCGCTTTCAACGCCGACCCTGATTTATACGAGACCAACAACGGCTACGTGGTGTCGCTGCAGAGCAAGCCGCCGGACCTGGTACTGGAAATTGCGTCCCGCCGCACCGGGCACGTTGACACCGGGGTGAAGGTGGACTTCTACGCCGGCCTGGGCGTGCGGGAATACTGGCGCTTTGACGAGACCGGTCAGTTTCACCGGACGCGGCTGGCTGGCGACTGGCTGGTGGACAGTCAGTACCAGCCCATCATGGTGGACGAACTGCCAAACGGGGAGTTGCGGGGATACAGCGAGGCACTGGGGCTGTACTTCTGCTGGCGGGAAGGCCGGCTGGACTGGTACGACCCCAACTCAGAGGATTACATTCCCAGTCAGGAGACGGAGCGCCAACGCGCCGACACCGAAGGGCAACTGCGCGAGCAAGAGCGCCAACGCACCGCCGCCGCCGAGCGGGCCGCCCGCGAGACCGCCGAGGCCCGTATACGAGAACTGGAGGCGCTGTTGCCACATGGGGGGTCCGGATCATGAGCGTTCCCTGCGCCACAGATCTGGATCTCCAACCGGAGCTCTTCCTTCCTGATCCTCCTGATGAGATCCGGGACGGCGTGGCCGCCGACCACCTGTGGGTAAACGGTAACGCTTATTTCCTGAATCTCTACTTGGGCCGTCTGGATACCATGGTCATGTCCGGCTGGTGCTACGTCAGTCCAGTCGTTACCGACGACGCCACCGGACTGTTTGCTCCCGACCTGTTCGTGTCCTTCAACGCCAGTCGGGAGAGTAACAATAAACGCAACGGCTACGTCATCTCCGAACAGGGCAAGCCGCCGGACTTCGTGCTGGAAATCGCTTCCTACGCCAGTGGGAACCTGGACGCCACGGTGAAGCGCGCTGCCTACGCCGCCCTGGGCATACCCGAATATTGGCGATTCGATCCCACCGGAGAATACAACGGAGAGTATCTGGCCGGAGACCGGCTGGTGGATGGCTGCTATCAGCCCATTGCCGTCGAGCAGCTGGGAGCGGAACTCCGGCAGGGCTACAGCCATGTCCTGGACGTGCATTTACAATGGCACAAGGTTAATTCGCACCCATACCTGAAAGGAAGGCTGGACTTCTACGACGCCCGGCTGGACCGGCGTCTCTCGACAATGACCGCGGAACTCGCAGACCTGTACCGCGAGCGCGCCCGCCGCCTGGCTGCCGAGGCCCGTGTCCGCGAATTGGAAGAACGCCTCGGTCAACAAAACACTTGAACCAGCAAGAGGTGCATTGCCGTCCCTGTTTGAGACCTGCTGATGACGCGAAGCGGCCCGGCCGTTGTTGGGCCGGGCCGCTCGTTGCATGTTGTGTTCGTCCGGTTGACGGCGGCTGATTCAGTCCTTTGCGACAGGGTCCTGGTCAGGGCCGTTTTCTTCGACGAATCTCACTCCCGCGGCTTCCTGACGTCTTTTCCATTCCTCGAACTGGGCGTCCTTCTCGGCCTCGGCCTCCTCCCGGCCCTTCTGGTGCTGGGCGTTCAGCAACGGTTTGATCAGCGTTCTGGTGAGTGACATGATTCTTGCTCCTCCGTGGTGCGTGATGAGGAAGGGGCTGCAGCTCCTTGATGGAGGGAATATTCCCCTTCGACACTCTCCATTCTCCAGCTTCCGGCGGTGTAGGGCTATCCCTTCGGAATTGCGTCCAGGTAGATGAACATGCCGTCGATCCAAAAGATGTCTATTCCAGCGGCTTCGCTGTGACCCCATATCAGGTCTTCTTTGGGCCTGTGGAGCGGTATCGGTTCGTATGCGCCGTTCCGGAGCCTGTCTGCGGCAAGCGTGGTCAGGTCCTCCCGAGCCTTCCGCGGGGACGCCAGTTCCAGGGCGAAGTCGGGGGGCTTCCCAATCGCCCAGACCAGGTAGGGTCCGGTGGCCTTTATCCCAGGGCCCGGCACGCCCTTGGCGAAGTAGTAGTCAGGACTGACCCGGGTGTTCGGGTCAGACTCGTCGTAGCAGATATAGCGGCGGGCGCCGTGGACGGTCTCTTCGGTCGGATGTATTTCCTCGAGCAGCTTTATCAGGCTGATGCACATGTGGGTTAGCGCTTCTTCGTCCACACAGGTGTCGGGGTGCGGGGATGGCTTGTGCGGGTCGTAGTCCAGCAACCCGATGTCGATCCAGGTCTGGCCCTCGTAGGTGGGCAGCAACGCCGGCGGCACCGGTTCGGTCTCGTCCCTCCACTCCTTGAGTTTGGCTTTCAGCCTGAGCAGTGCTGCGGCCGTGGCAATGGGGTCGTCGGTCGCGGTCAGCGGCGGCGGGTTTCCCGGGCGCGGTGCGGTCCCTTCCTGGGCCGCGGCGGCCCTGGCCAGGAGGGTGAGGTTGAGGAGGTCTCTGAAGTGCCACCATCGCGGCGGCTCGTGGGGGTCGTTCTCCATAAGGCGTGCGGCAATCACGCCCCTGTCCTGTCCCTCCAGCCGGGCAATGGTGTCCAGGGCCTCTCCGGCGTCGGCCGGGGTGAGCTGGATGTGACGGAGGTTCACTTTGGGCATTTGCTTCTTCGTCCCGTCCGCTTGGTGCATTCCGCCGGGGTTGGAGTATCCTTCCGGAGTCCCGTGAAGATCAGTTTCTGAGTCTGGTGATCAACGACAATTACATCTGCCGGGTTACGCAGGTTATTCTTGCCGGCGCATTGCCTCACCAAAATTGTTATCCGAACATCGTGAACTGCCCGCTCAGAGTCTTCTGGGATACGGCATCTCTTAGCGTTTTCCCTAGCTTGTTCTTGCTGCCAAAAACAAGGTGGTAGAGTGGCGTGTTGTTTGAGTTCGTCTCGGGTCTGTCATCGGCGGTGTGCTCGTAGCCGATCTTTCGCAATTCGTCCTCATAGTGGTCCAGCAGGGTGCGGGTATCCGGAATTCCCTGCGCTTTCGTTTTGAAGAACTCCCGGTGATCCACAGGCAGGTTCAGAAACGAGTCCAGTTCCGGAGACTCATACCGCCAATTTCTCTTCATGTACCCGATATTGAAATTTATCAGTATGTCCAGCCGGCGGCCCCTGGTCAGTCTCTTGAGGTCCTCAAACGAGAAGTCCCAGGCCCAGGGGTCAAGGAAAGCGAGCCCAAGCGACCGGTTTGGGTGTGGGAGATCCCGCAAGACCTCATCTACGGTTTCTTCTGCTCTGCCAGCATAGAAATGAAGCCGTTTTCCCGAACCATTGATTCCGGCTACTCGCTCTCTCAAGACATCGATGGATGGCTTATCTGCGTCCGCGAAGTAATAGTGGTTGAAAGGTGCTTCCACGGCGATCAGCGGAGACCCTTCTGTTTCGGCATCCGAGTGTCTGATGACGCACCTGCCGGGCCCACAGAACAAGTCCACGTAGTAGAGCCTTCCAGGCCACTTGTTCTTCATCGCATGAGTAAAGATGCCTGTTATGTTCTTGAGGGCGAATTCCTTTTCTTTGGCGTGCCCGGCAACACTCAAAGCGAGCAGCCCGTCTGAGGCTTTCTTCAGTTCCTGTCCCCGGTTCCTGGCAGTCACTGGGAATTACGCTCCTTCCGTCACCTGGGTTCAGGTCATCGACCCGGGATGGGCATTTCTCGCCAAAGCCGGCTCTCCTCGCCGTCGCCCATGAGTGCGTCTGCACCTCCGCGCTTGTTCCGGACGCCTCCGAGCTGCTTCAGGAAGAAAGCAACACCGGAGTCGACGGATTGGTCGCGCAGGTCCCGCACCCAGTCGGGGTCCATTGGCCGGGCGCCCGGCCCGCTCTCGCCACCGGCGATGACCCAGTTCAGTGCACCCCTTTCAAGCCACGGCCGGAGATCAATGCGTTCGAGTAGCGGCTCGGCAGATACGAAACGGACAGACGCTGGAAGGCGCTCCAGCACCGTGAGACGCGGAGCGTATTTTTGGCTCTCCACCGATGTGCCAATCCATACCATCGGAGGCCATCCCTCTGGAAAGCGTTGTTGGTTCTGCTCCCACCATGCGACCGCTCTTCCGGGCCGCTTGGTCAGAACCTGAAACACATGACCACGCTGTGCTGAGGCCTCTGCCATTACTGAGAACATTTGAAGAATGTAGTCGAAGGGTACCTCGGGATGGAACACGTCGGACATGCTGTTCACGAATACGAAACGAGGCTTCCTCCATGACAGCGGAGTCTGGAGCCGTTCGGGGAGCAGACGAACATTATCCGGGCTGGTCTCGTACCCTGGGACGCCCATCCCCCGCAGCCGTGGGTAGAGAGCGAACATATAGCAGTGATCGCAGCCCGGCGACACGCGAGTACAGCCAGTGACTGGGTTCCAGCTCTCGTCGGTCCATTCAATTGAGGAAGGCATGCGTCAACCTTAACGGGCCCGATAACGTCTCCGTATCGCCTGATCAAGACACGAGGGCCAGGGAATTGGAGATCTAACGAAGCTAGAATATCTCATGCAGTAGATTCAGTGAATTTCTCGCGGTCTGTTCTACGGCCAAGCCGCTCTCGGGGGTCGTACGAACTTTGACCAGCACCGGGGCACTCTCCCCGCTTGAACTCTTGGATCGGACCTCTGCTTCGTACTCGGTGTCAAGGCCAGCAGGCTGCTCACCAAGGGGGCGTTTCAGATCGCCAGCGCCAACTGAGGACCGCGGGCCCTTTCCCGCCTGCCTTGGGCGCGGTCCTTGGCGTCGTGGCGGAGGTGACACCGCTGGCAGAGTGCCGCTAGGTTGAGCAACGCGCAAGCCTCCGGCCGCTTGTCGTACACGTGGGCGGCGGTCGGAACCACGACCGCCCCGGTGTCCTCGCGGAGGCTGTAATTGTGGACCCCGCACCACTCGCAACGGTTCCTGGCCCTGTAGAACCGCACGAACCTCGAGCGCACCGCCCAGTCCTTCGGGTATCGCTTTAGCATCTCTTTGCGTATTGGCATCCGATCCCCCTGCCCATCAGCCGGGCGTTTTGGGACACTTCGTCGACGGGGCCGCCCATCAAGTTTGTGCAAGAGTCGACTCTGTTCAAAATCGCGGGAAGCACTTGAACGGATTGGGGTCGCGATAATTCTGGGGCCGTATCCGGCAGGGTCGTGGAAGCGTGATTGGGTCTGCCTGGCAATCTGCCATGTTCCGTACCGAGGCTGCAATTTTCAATGCACCCTTACCCGTTCACCTGTTGGATGGTCCAGCGGCTGACCTCCAGGCGCTTGGCCAATTCCCGCTGGCTCACTCCATTCGATCGCTCCTCCCGGATGTACTCCCGTTGCTGGTCAGTCAGGCTGGGCCGTCGGCCGGGGGAAAGCCCCTCGGTCCGCAGCCTTCGCCTGGCCCGCGACCGAGCGCTCCCTGATCGAGTTCCGCCACCACTCGCTGAAGGTGAGCACCATCGAGAGCTGGAGCTTGCCGGTGGGTGTGGCCGTGTCGAAGTCTTCCGCCAGGGACCGGAACTCCACTCCCGCCCGGTGCAGACCGAACACCCGGGCTGCTTCCCGCATGATCATCACATCCACCATCACCGCCCAGCGAACCCGCAAATATACGTGCACCTTGTACATCCGTCGCGCCATCCATGGGTCGGCTACAACCCTATGAATGATGGCGGGATGAATGATGGCGGGCGGTACAGTATTTGTTCGCCGATACTCAGCAATTCTACGCCCACGCGGCCCACTTTAACTCCGCCGCTTACAGATTTAGGTGAAAGAGAGTAGAGCCTTTGCCCATTCTAAAATTCTGATCGCAGATGCGATAACGGGAAGGGCCTTTGTGGTCTGCCACACGGCTGCCAAACGCCGCGTGACTTTGATTGGCTGATCTGACGGCGCAAGGGCGTTGAGTTCCTTGGAGAGCATCTCGACTGACACTCGCGCCACGGTTTCTGCGTCGTTGATTCCTCTGTCCAAGGAGAGCAGGCTAAGTCTGTTTCTCGAGTCCACGTACGTGTTCGGGAAGAAACGGCCGAGGGTCGACACCATCTCCCTGTGCAGAGTAACGGCTCCGTCGCCATCCTGGACAATGGAGCCAAGCTGCAGGTCGAGTGGTAACACGGGTTTTCCTTGAGCAATCATATCTGTTCCAGCAGAATAGGTTCCCTTGCCTCCGCCGATGGCGATCATGGCGTCGGCCCGTTCAATCATCGCCTTTCTATACTCGCCGCCGGTGAACACCTCTCGGCGTATGGGACAAAGTTCGACGACGTTTCTCTGCTCCAGATTCATCAGGAGGCGCAGATTCGCGGGATCTATCTTGGAATGCTGCGCTTCGTCGGACATGATGATTCTGGCGTATGGGCGGGGGTCTTCGGTAGTGGTTCCTGCGTAGTTCTCGACCTCGCGCAGGACCAGCCAGTCGAAAACATGGGGCACACCGTTTTCGTCCTTGGTGGACTCCTCGTCCCCTGCAAGAACTACCAGGCCTCCTCCCTGTCTCAACACCTCTCTGGCGAAGCTCTGGACGAACTGGGAAGCCACGAGCAACTTGTCCGCAGGACACGAAAGGCCTGCGCTGCCGGATATCATAATGAATTTGCCGTCCATCAGTGATCGCCTAACTCAGTTCCCTTCACAGAACAGGTTGTTGAATTGAGCCCTGGTCCTGCAGGAGCTGATCCTGCGTCTCATTCGCCCAAAGTGGTTTGATGCCCGTCTCCGCGCCCGGGAGTCTGCCGCACCCAGATACTCGTCAACGTACCTGGACTGTCCTGTAGAGTTTGTTATTGGTCTCATCACCGCTGTCATCGAGTTGGTGAGCAAGTGAACGAGCATGGACTTCGGGTCCTGGGGACCTTGATAGTTCCTGAATGCGTCGATCGCCAGAGACTCCATATGATAGCCGCGGATTTTCCAACCCTGGCGGGTAATCAAGCAGTCCGCCATGGCCTTGGCGAGCTTGATTACTGGTACTACTCTGCCATTCTTCGCCTGGTTGACCTCCGCGAGTTCTCTGGCAAAGTTTTCGGGTTGCACCACGTTGCTCCATCTGGTGCTCCCTGGTTCAGCAATCCGGACGCCTCCGGTGTTGGTCCGTATGGCGGGCAGTATCTGGATTTCCATTCCATCGCCATAGTTGACGGTTACCGCCAGGTTGCCCGCTCTCACGGGATTCAGAGGCAGATGACCTTGGATGGTCTCCCGCACGTACTCTACTACCCTTGCCGGGGGTTGGTTCAGAAGTGAGGATTGGTTCACTACCAGCAGGACATCCACGTCACTGAGACCATTGACGTATGTGCGCCTGCGGACGGAACCGCCGAACATGGTCTGGAGCACATGGTTGCCCTCCTGCCTCAGGATGTTGCACAAGCTTTCCAGATGCCTCGTGACAGCCTGCGTATTCCTGCGGTTGTACCTTACGAGTAAAGCCTCGCAGTGCTCGTTGAAGTTATCGCCCGGCATAGGTCCTGTTCCCATGGACAGAGTTAGACTGACTCATTCAAGTCTGCTGTAGGCAGCCCTGACACTCTCCGAAAGGCTGTGTCATTGGTGACGAACAGCGCACACCCTTCCCGGAGCGCCGCAGCCGCGTGGAGTGCGTCCGGCGTCCTCAAATTCGTCGTGGCTCGAAGGCGTGCGGCCTCTTCCCACAGCGGTCGGGTGGCCGGAATCAGCCGTACTTCGACCGCATCAAATAGTTCCCTGAAGAGTCTTTCGAGGAACGCATCGCCCTCCCTGAGGGGCTTGACCAGCGTTTCCAATACTGTCAACTCACTGGTTACGATGACGAACCGGCCTGCAGCAGCCTGTTGCCACATGGGTTCAAGCAGGGTGCGGTAGGGTTCGACCCGCTCCACGCTGTAAATGAATCCGCAGGAGTCCAGATATATCGGCCCGCTGTCAGGCAGCGTCAGCGCTCCCACGATTCGCGCTCGGCCTGGATGTAGGAGTCCACATCTGCAGCGGTCTTGAAGAGCCTCTGCCCCGGCCCCTCTGCGAGAATGTCCACCGCCGACCGCCGCGGCGTCGCCGCCAAGGGTGTCACGACGACATCTACGGCCTCTCCTTCGAGCAGGTCCTGGTCAATGATTTCTATCCTTCCCCCTGGCAGTACCGTTGTTTTAAGGTGCAGCGCCTTTTGCATAGCTTGTAGCTCCCTCTTGGACAAAGAGGACTGCCGTCGGGCGTCCTACCTTCGCCGTCCGATCCTGGACAAGGTGGTAAACCAGGATAGTCTGATTTTATCGTGGAATGGCTATCGGAACATTTGTGGGTATCCATTCTCAATTTGCCGATAGTATCTGATCAGGTTCCGTATGGCGTCCTCCGTGTGGACGGCCAACGGTCCGATGCAAGCAACCACTCCCAGTTGTTTATTGTAGTGTTGAGACCTTTGACAGCCTGCCTCTCTGTAGCTGTGCCTCCTTCCGCCGCACTAGCGGCGTCCGACTCCATCGTTTGTTGGGCAGAGTGCCGGACAACACGCTGCTGCGGACCGAATTTTCGTTAACATATCATCTGGGGCAACCACTTTCGTAGCGTAACGATTTGGGCGAGGCCATGCACAGGTATCCTCTCGGTCCGGCCGTGCACCGAGATCCGTGCCTCTCTGGTCCCTGTGTCTGCGCTCTTCAGTGCTGATACCCCCTGCAGCCCTGAGTCATGCCGGGGTTATGCGGATCTCCGGGATGACCACCTCCCAGTCCCCCTTTGCGAGTCCGCGCCGGTACTCGGGATCTGACTTGTCGCTGTTCCACTTGGTGATGGCCAGCACCATGGCGCCCGCCTGGCTACCGGCCAGGTTGGTGGGCATCTGCTTTTGCCCCTTTGCGGAGAGGCGGCCGACGGGGGTGCCTTCGGGCGTAATGATCTCCCAACGCTCGCCCCTGGTGTTGATCTTGAGCGGGTCTCCGGGATGCAGGGCCGTCAGCGCCTCGTGGGTGCGCCGGTCCCAGCTCCGTCCGGCGTAAGACAGAAACATGTCGCTCAGGCTCAGCCTGACGGTCCTGCTGCGGGCCTCCGGGGGCGGCTCCGGCCGCCATCTGGACGCCTCTCGCTCCACCACTGCCTCGCAGCCCTGCAGGGCCGACAGGAACGGGTTGGTGTTGCCGCTGCGGCAGAGGGTCAGGGTCAGCCGCGCCCGGGTCATGGCGACGTAGTAGAGGCGCCTCAGCTCGTCCATGTCTACGGCCCTGCGGGCGGACGGTTGCCACTGGTGGTCCAGTATGACGACGTGGTCGAACTCCAGCCCCTTGGCGCGGTGCGCGCTGGTCAGCAGCAGCCCGTGCTGCTGGCGCCGGTTGTCCCGGGCCCACTCGGCCAGCCATTCGGTGAACTCCCGCCGGGGCATCCGGCCCTCGGGCAACTCCGATGCGGCCTGCTCCAGCGCCTCCTGCAGCAGGGTGTTCCAGGTGTTGGGGGTCTGGCCGCGCAGCCAGTCCAGGGCCTCGCGGGGGTCGACCCCGCTCTCCTGCCTGGTGGTCCACTCGAGGAGGTCCTGCGTCTCTCTCAGCTGCCAGGTGCCGGTGAAGTCCTCGCGGGCGCTCTGCGAGCGGATCCCCTGGCTGTCGCAGACTGCCCTGACCGGCTCCAGCAGGTCCCACTGGCGTGCGATGACGGCGCACCGGCTCCAGTCCCACTGGGCGTCGCACTCCGCCAGTCTCCTCAGTTCCTCCACGGCGGCCACCGCCTGGGTTATCCTGTCGTCGCCGGCCGGCAGTATCTGTACCCGTCCCCCTGAGATCGGGTCCATCGTCTCCCAAGCGCCGCCGGCGCGCTCGAGGGTTCGGACCGTGTCGACCGTTATGGGGTGCTCGCGCTTCAGCCTGTCCGCTGCTTTACCGATGACCGCGTTGGCGGCCTCTATGATGTTGCGGGTGGAGCGGTAATTCTCCGTCATGTAGGACTCGTGGGCCCTGTAGTCCTCCTGGAAGCGACGTATGTACTCGGTAGAGGAGCCGCTGAATGCGTATATGTTCTGGTCGTCGTCCCCCACGGCGAAGATATTGAGCTGGTCCTCCTCCCCGCGGTCCTGCCCCGTGAGGGCCGAAATCAGCTCGTACTCGGCCCTCTTGATGTCCTGGTACTCGTCGACCAGCACCCAGCGGAACCCGCCCAGCAGCCGGTCCCTGAGCTCGTCGCGCTCCTCTGCCTCACCGGGGCCCAGGCCGGCCAGCCGCCGGGTGGCCTCCTGCAGTATCTGGTCGAAGATCTCGCTGGCCTCTTTGTCGGTGCGGGCTTTGTTGCTCTCGAAGGTGCGGCCCACCAGCCGCATGGCCAGCGAGTGGCAGGTCAGCACCGCCACGCCACTGCTCTCGTCGCCGATCAGTTCCCGCAGCCTCTGGCGGATCTGCACCGCGGCGTGGCGGTTGTAGGCCAGCGCCAGTATGGAGCGGGGGTTCTCACGCCTGACCCTGACCAGGTAGGCGATGCGGTGCACCAGCACCCTGGTCTTGCCGGAGCCCGGCCCGGCCAGCAGTAGGGTGTTGCGGCCGTCGCGGTCCTGCGTCACTATCTCCTGCTGGGCGCGGTTGTTCAGTGACGTCACGATGCGCTGATATGACTCCGGGGTAGTCCTGCGCCGCAGGTCCTGGCTGCGGCCCGCCATCCAGCGGGCGGCGAACTGCTCCCTCGGCATGGTGAAGTAGTCTAGTGCCAGTGCCAGGGCGTCGGCGGCCGACTCCAGGCCCGTCTGGGCGTACTGGGCCATTATGTGGACCTGGACCGTCTGCTCGGTGTAGTGCAGGTCCAGAGGCTCGTAGTCGGCGTTGGTGAACTGTCGCCGGCGGTCCCTGATCTCAATGGACATTGCCGGCCGCATGATGGTCATGCCCTGGTTGAGCCGTATGACCTCCTGGTCGTGCAGCCAAAGCAGCGCCTGCTGCAGCAGCCTGCTAACGTCCACCGCCGCGGTGACCTGGCCATCGAGCCTCAGTGCTTCGGTGAGCTCTCCGGTGGTGGTGCTGGCCAGCAGGTCGGCACCGCGCGCATCCGTTCCCAGGCTGTCCCTGAGGGTCCGCAGTACCGCCCGGGCGGCCCTTCTTCTGCGGGCGGCACTGTCGGCGAGCTGCGTCCAGGTGGTGTTGAGGGTGACGTGCATCCTTTCCTGCGCGACCAGCCTGAGTCTCAGGTTGGGGTTGCCGGGTTGGAGCTCGGTGCCGGTCTGGGCCAGCGACCTGAGCAGCCGCATCACCCTGACCGGCAGGGCCGAGTCGTGTCCCTGGGCCAGGAGCCACTGGTTGACCTCGCGGATGTAGAGCGGTTCCTCGCCTCCGCCCGTCTGGTCGGGCGCCTGTTGGCGCATGTGGTCGACCAGCGCCTCCTCCATGGCGGCGGCGCGCTCGTAGCGGTCCGCGGAGCTGGAGCCCCGCCCGGTGGCGACGTGCACGTAGGCGGTCAGCCGACTGTCGTCGTCCAGTATTCCCAAATTGGCCAAGTCGTCCAGCGCCTTCCTGAGCTGGCTGGTCTCGAGGCCGGTCACCGTGGTCAGCTCGTCGGTGCTGATGCCGGTGTCGGCGGCGGCGTTCATCACCCTCCGCACGATCTGGATCAGCTGGCTCGCGTACCGGCGGTCTCTCTGCGACGCCCGGTCCACTATGTCGCGGGCCTCGCTGATGCCCCTGATCTTTAGGGACGACGGGAATATCGTCACCTGGTTGTCGCCGCGGGCGACCAGCGTCGCCTCCTCCAGCCAGGCGATGGCGGTGCGGCCCTTGGTGTCCCGGTTCTCCAGCTCCGACTCGAACTCCTCGTCCTCGTCATGGGCCAGTATCTCCCCGGTGGTGGCGATGACCGGCCTGCGCTCTCCCTCCTGGGCGTGGCGGTTGTTCTGACCGTCCAGGCGCTTCAGCGCCTTCAGCATGGCCTCGATGTCCCGCTTGCTGAGTCGGTTAGATGCCTGCAGGCCATGCTGCCACTCGGTGTCATCGGAGTCGTAGAGCAGGACGCAGTGAGCGCTGCCGGCGTCCCGTCCGGCCCTGCCGGCCTCCTGCAGGTAGTTCTCCAGCGAGCCCGGTATGTCGGCGTGGATCACCAGCCGGATGTCGGGCTTGTCGATTCCCATGCCGAAAGCGTTGGTGGCGCAGATCACCCTGATGCTGCCGTCGAGGAACTGCCGCTGGGTATCCAGCTTTCGCTCCGGGCTCATCCTCGAGTGGAAGTGGCCCGCCGCAACTCCGTTCACGTTCAGGTGCTCTGCGGTCTCCTCGGCCCGTCGCCTGCTGGCCCGGTAGATTATGGCAGCGCTGCCGTTGCCGCTGAGGTGCTGCTCCAGCAGTTCCGTAACCTGGGCCATCTTCAGCTGCGGCTTGGTGAGCAGCACGTCGAATACCAGGTTCTCGCGGCTGGCGCCGCCGTCCAGCAACTCCACATCCATGTCCAGCTCGCTGCGGAAGTACTCCTGTATCTCGTCCTTGACGTCCGGCTTGGCGGTGGCGGTAAGGCAGAGCACCGGCGGCCTCTGGCCTCCCAGGTTCTCCCTGATGAACCGGGCGATGTAGCGGTAGTCGGGGCGGAAGTCGTGTCCCCACTTGGAGAGGCAGTGTGCCTCGTCCAACACCCAGCGAGCGATGAGCCGCTGCTGCAGGGCCTGCTTTACCGATGGGGACCGCAGCTGCTCCGGCGAGATGATCACCAGCGATGCCTGTCCGCGCATGATCCGGTCGAGGGCGTCCCTGCGCTCCGGCATCGAGAGCAGGCTGTTGATGCTGACTGCGCTGGTTATGCCGTTGCGCTCCAGCCCGGCCAGCTGGTCGGCCATCAGGGCCACCAGCGGGGAGATCACCACCGTGAGGGCGCTGGTCTTGTCGTAGGCCGACAGGGCGGGGACCTGGTAGCAGAGCGACTTGCCGGTGCCGGTGGGCAGCACCCCGAGGGCGCTCCGGCCCCGCAGGGCCGCCTCGGTGATCCTCTCCTGGAGCGACCGTCCCTCCTGGTCGGCCGGCGTGGGCCGGTATGAGTCGAAGCCGAACCACCGGGTCAGCTCCTTCACCACGTCGTTCATCTCGGGGCACCAGGTGCAGGCGGGGTCGGTGCAGCTCTCCTCCCTGAGCTTTCTCGCCAGGGCGGCGGTATCGGGGTGATGCTGCAGCACCCAGGGCGGTATGGCCGAGTTGGTGCCGGCCGTGGACATCCAGGCGGTCACGTAGGCGGCCGGCCAGGCCGACTCTTCGGCGGTGGCTGTCAGCTCGCGGGCCGCGGCGTCGCAGGCATTCCCGGCGAGGAAGCGCCACAGCGCCTCCCTGCCCTCTTCGGGCGCCGGTAGGGGACGCTGTCTCACCTCGGTGAAGAGGGCGTCGAAGGCGGGGCCCGACTCGTGGGCGGTCAGCCAGTGCCAGACCGACAGCAGCTCGGGCGACGTGTTCTCCCGCAGCTGTGTCAGCTGGGCCTCCAGGACCTGCAGGGTCAGCTGGCTGTCCAGCAGCGGGTCGTTGTGGGTGGTGCGGATCAGGTCCCCGTCCCGGTAGTGCTTCACAAGCCGGTGATACGGGTGTGCCGGAAACGCCAGGGGGTTCAGGTGCAGGGTGTCGAGGGCCGGCATGTCCAGCAGCCCCAGTCCGGCGTGCAGCGCTCTCAGTTGCGGGAGGTCGAACGCGAGTATGTTGTGGCCCACGAGGTGGTCCGCCTCGGCCGCCATACGGTCGAGCTCCAGCAGTTGCTGCTGGGTCAGGGGTCCTCTTGCGCGCCAGGTCCGGCCGGTTTGCGGGTTGCACGCGGCGGCGGCAACTATCTGCCCGCTTTGTCTCGATACCTCGATGTCGAGCGAGAGGCAGTTGCGCAGCGAGTCCGGCAGTGATTGCCCGGCGGTCTGTCGGCTCTGGCTTTGCGTCATGTGGGTTCCGTGGGCGCGGTTGCCCTGGTCGCGTTCCTGGGACTCGGCGGTTGATCGGCTTACAGTTTAAGGGAATTGCATTCTGGCCGCTCCCAGATCACGTCGTTTTGATCACGATAATCGCATCTTGTGCGTTTAATCTTCTGGAGCAACGGAAATGCATGCCGCTGGGCGGGGTGCAGATCAATGCTGGCCCCACTCCTTGAGAGCTTTGTCGCAAATACAGCGGACGGCGCCTTCTGAGGGTCTCATGTCCGGTTGCTGGGGCCATTAGACGCTGATGTTGCTGCCTGCGTGACGGCCGGAGGTTAAGGTCTTTCCAGGCGCTTGCGGGGAACCTACTGGGCGGATATGACCACCTGTATGGTGGCCGGGGGAACATCGCCCAGCGCGTCCTTGTCGATGTAGACGCTCTGGATGACGCTGCCGTCTCCGGTGCCGTACACCACCTTGTTCCTGGTTTCCTTGGATTTGTGCAAGGTCAGGGTCAATGGTTCCATTGGTATCAACTCCTCTTGGCCTGCTGTTCTCTAAAAGTCGTCGGTCGTGCCTTCTTCCGGAGGACTTTCCCCTGCTCGCTCAGGGCAGTCTGCTGGCGTGATCTCGCAGAACCGGCACTCACCGGGGCTGGGGACACGCCTCGCCGGCATCTCTGATGCTAACCGGGTTATCAGTTGTCCCATGTTCCTCACGAAGGCCTCGTCCACCGCCTCGGCCGGGATGTTGACCACGTGGTCGGAGTAAACCACCTGACCGGTGAGCCTGAGGCCACGGTACCGCTCCAGCGCCCTGGGCAGGGCGTACATGTAGATCATCACCTGCAGGGCGTCGGCTGGGCTCGGCCGGTTTTGGCGTCGATGATTGTGACCCCATCACCCTTGCGGGCTACCAGGTCGGGCTTGCCGGCCAGTACCGCAGAATTCCCCCTGAGGTTGAAGTGGTTCTGTCCCTCCGTCAGGGCGGAGTAGCCATTCCTTTCCCAAGTTACCCTGGATTCGTTCAGCAACGCGGTGTGTGCCGTGAGCCACTTGGACAGGTCGAAGTCCGAGGGCATACGGGCCCATGAGTCGCTGTAATGCTGAGCCTTGAACCAACTGGCCCACTCGCAGGAGTTCAGCCCGGAGAGGAGCTTGGGCAGCCAGGTGACCCAGATGTAGGGACCGTTGGCGCGGAGCTGGGCCATCATCCGACTCCCGGCGTGGTTATTTTCAGTGACGTCTGCCTCCAGTCTATCGGGGCGTTCCGCTCCTCATCAACGGCCAAGTGTCAGCAATTATGAGGGGTGCTGACTTCTGGTCATTGACCCTGCTGGTGATCCTTGGATACGGCTGTATTGAGCTTCAGGAAGAATAGGGAAGTTCCCATGGTCGGAAGCGAGTTTCAGGGCGGCGAGTCCTGTAGGTGGTGGACAGGTTCATCGAGGACGCTGTCGGCGCGCTGACGGTTGGCGTTTCTCAGGCAGCCAGTACGTTGGCGGCTGAACATCGCTAGACTGCCTGAGGTTGGTAATTACCAGCGCACAAAGCTCTCGAAAAGGACTATTCGCGGAGCTTAGCCGTGATAATCATCCCGTCGGTGACATTGTACCCGACCGCCAAGGGTTCATCTTCCTCTACGGTTACGGTGGGCTTAGCGGGCGCCCCCAGATTTATGGGAACCGGTCTGATGAATTCATATGCTGAGTCCCTTGGTTGCTCCTGCGGCTGGCCCTCCGACTCGGCTTCGTCCTCGTCCATAAAGACCTCAACGATTCGGCCAGCCACGGTGGGCACGATGGAGAAAACCTCGTAGCCCTCGCCAGCGAGCTGGTTGCAGGCATTGGCTATGTCTTGGGCGAGTTTGCGGCCTGCGGGGCGCTCACCGGCCAAGGCGGAGACTAGGTCAGAGGAACTCTTGCGTTCGACGAGGTGGGAGTCAACTGCCACGTACCGCGAGGCGTACGGGAGTTTCTTGACATTGGGCTGCTTGTGAACAGCGCCGTTGCCCGCCTTGGTGGCAGGCTGGTTACCCTTTCTGCTGGTCATGGAGTGGCGATCCTCCTTGCGAATTTGGAGTCATCAGCGCCGACCCATCGTAGCTAACCATCTATTCCTGCACTAACGCCGCCAGTGAAGGAAATGGTCGCCATGGGCTGGCAATGACCCGGTACGATTATAGGAAGAAGCGAACCGGCTCTGCAAATCTTATGCTTGTCAGGTCAGGTTATGAGCTAACAGGTGTGCCCGGCCTGGGTCTCGATGTATGTGGTCGGCAGACTGTAGCCCAGCGTCTTCGTCCGGGGAGGTTACGTTGTCCTGGATTCCCGCAGGCCCCCGGTAGTACGGGGCGACTGCCTCCCTTCCCGCAGTCTGCGCCTCGGTATACTTAGCCGGCGTAGTGGGGCTGTCCCACCGTCCCGAGGTCATGAGGTCATGAGCTCCGGCAGTTCCGCCCCTGCGGTGCTAAGGCCCTGGGCCATCCCTACCCTGGGAGAGAGGGCGCTGAACCCGTTGGCCAAGACCGTGGGAGCTCCGTCAGGGCGCGCCCGGAGAGGTCGCACTTTGTTTCGGTTGATGGTCCTACAGGGCCCAGGTGTCCATCTGTTTCGGAGGCCACTTCTTTTCGTTTGGGACCTGTTGCTTAGTGAGTTCAAGCACGGCGTCGAGCCGGTGGGTGACGGTCATGGGAAGTATCACGTCGCGGTACTTGCCCCGGACAAAGAGATCCCGGAGTACGCTGTCGGCGATGTTCCAGATGAAGTTGGAGATGGTGGCGGGTTGGCTGTGTTGCAAGGTGGTTTCCTCTCTGTCTCTCATTCCCTCCTGAACCAGCCCATGATTGTCTGGGCGACCGAACGTCCTTTTTCGCCTACCGGGCCCGAGACTCCCTCTGCGACATTGTTGGCAATTCCTATCCACTTCAGGATTGGTGTGGCGTTACTGATGTCTCTGGTGACCCCCAGTAGGTTCTTGCTGATGTCTTTCACGTTGTCTGCCGTCTCGGGCAGACAACGGCTTGCCTCAGCAAGGTTATGTGTGGTTTCTTCCATGTTGTCCAGGTTCCGTCTGATGGACGGGGCTATTCTCAGAACGGCGAAGGTCAGTGATAAACACAGGATCATTCCTGTTCCCATCAACAAGATAGCCACCATGCCTGTTGCCACTTCCATAATTCACCCAGTCCTTAGGAACATTGTATCCTCGAGATCTTTGTTAATTCATGCTTCTCAGGGAGAGAATCTACTTTTCACAGACCACGCCATCCCCGTCTCCGTCTCTCGCGCTCGGGACCATCGCTTTGGGGAAACCCTGCCCTCCTCCCTGACTTCCCTGCAGCCTCTGCTCCCCCGCGGCCTCCGCTTCCTCGCAGGAACCGTACACTGAACTTTGAAGCTCCTTCGTCGGCGTCGGCTTCTGTTCCCCCGTCGCCGTCTCCAGGGCTACCCAGACCTCCACTTCCACCATCGGCGGGTTCTGGCAAGTGTGTAGCATCTCCGTCACGGCCTCTGCCTCGGGCTCTATCATGGTGAGATCCCACAGAGACTTTATCTCCGCCCAGTCATGGGCGTACTGGCACCACAGCTCATCGTCCGGAGGCCTCCACTCCTCCGGTCCCCGGGCGCCCTTGCTCCGGTTGTGCCGGGAACTGATCGACACCAGGTGAGCCGGGTCCCCTAGGTAGTTGGCGTACTCCTCTTTCTCCGCTGGTGTCCAGGCCCATCCGCCGGAGACGTGGGCGTTCCGGAGCGGCACGTGGTGGTCGACGTCCAAATGAGAAGGGTTGCCCAGGTGATGCCCCAGGTGCGGTGCCCACCACTGGCCAGTCTCCACCCTGCATTCCCTGTCGGTTTCGTAGGTCACGGACTCCAGGCTTTCGGCGATCAGAACTTCCTGCCTCGCGTCCTGACAGTCTCCATCCTCGTCCGTCCAGTGCCGCCAGTCGGACCGGTCGTAATCAGGGATGTCCGCGGGGACCGCGGCCACGGTGATCACCAGGGTGGTCGTTGTAGTCGGGGCCGGTGTTGGAGGGGTTCTAGTCGGCGTCGCAGTCGGTGTGCTCGTTGCTGTTGATGCCACTGTCGGAGTCGGAGGGGGTGTGACTGGCGCTTGCCCGGATGCCGGTGCCATGTCCAGCCCGCACACCGCTCCTGCCTCGGCCAGCTTGGTGAAGTCTCCCTCCCCGGCAGCTTGCATCGCCTCCGCCATCTGCCTTGGTCCTCCGAGCCCGGCCATGAGGCACTGGGCTCCTGCCCGTTCCTCCTCGGATATTCCCACTGCCGGAGCGGCCTGATCCCACTCCTCGTCGTTGAGACATGCCATGGTCACCGAAAGTGCGACCATGCTTGAGGCCATTGCCATTCCGGGGTTGCCTTCCAAGCCCGCGGTCATCACCTCCCTGGGGTTGATGACGTCGAATGCGGCTCGGACACATTCGGAGGATTCTGTGCTGAGCGGCCCTGGCCCGGGTACAAATCCTGCCAGGAAAAGCCGAGCCAGGGTCTCGTCGTTGAGACACCCAATGAGCCTGGCCTGCTCTTCCCGGGATGCGGGTCCCTGCCCTGTAAGCGACCGGTTCAGGGTCTCGGGGTCATCACCGATGCACGCGAGCTCTGCGTTGGAGAGAGCGGACTGTAGGGACTCGGAGTCCTGAAGCCGAACGGGAGCGAGTCTCCCTTCGGGTGTTTGGGTTGGTGTTGGTTCCTCTGGGACTGGGGAAATGGTTGGCGTCTCCGTCGGTGCGGCCGTTGGGTTCGCCGTTGCAGTCGGTGCGGCCGTTGGCGTCGCCGTTGCTGTCGGTGTCGATGTTGCTATCGGGTCCGGTGCCGGACCGGAGCAGGCTGCCAGGGTTGCCATGAGTATCAGGATGATAGGGGTTGCTTGGATGATAGTTCGCACCACTGGGGGGTTCCTCATTCTTCGTGGAGTCCACCCTCCATTCTACCCGTCTCTCATCACAGTCCCTTCGACAATTCCTGTTCCTTGCCCCGCTGCTCGGCTGCAGCGGCAGGCGGAGCTGCCCACCAGTAGGAAGACTTAGGGGTACGTGGCCGACTTCCGGGAACTCCTGAAGGAAGGCGCCATCTTGGTGTGGAAGTCTCTCATCCGCAACTGCGCAACGGGAATTGAGATCGTGGAGGACGAGGCGGTTCTGCCGTAAACTAACCCCATACCGTCAGACGGTGTGACGTCCGAATCGGTCCCGGCCGCAAGCGGCGCCTAGTCGAGGAGCTATCAGCCGGTTCGTAACTGGCGGTAGACTGGCCGGCCATCGGACCCGACATCAAGGAGCAACGGATGGAAGACCTATTGATCCGTGGTGGACAGGTGATTGACGGGAATGGGACACCGGCGCGGCGGGCGGACGTTGCCATCAGAAATGGACGCATCACTGCTGTGGGAGACTGTGAAGACCGAGAGGCGCAACGGGTGATAGACGCCTCGGGACAGATCGTCGCTCCGGGTTTCATCGACATCCACACCCACTCCGACTTCACCCTCCCCCTGAACCCGCTGGCCGAAAGCAAGGTCCGCCAAGGGGTCACCACGGAGGTGGTGGGCAACTGCGGCTACTCCACTGCTCCTGTGTTGCCCGGCAAGGCCGAGGCCCTTCAGGAATACCTGAGGGCTGGGGCTCCCTGGCTGGACTACGAGCCGCGCACCTTTGCCCAGTACCTGGACGGCTTCCCTTCCACCTCGGTGAACACGGTGATGCAGGTGGGTCACGCGACCCTGCGTCTAATGACCATGGGCCTGGAGGCGCGAGACCCTACTGCCAGCGAGCTGTCACACATGCAGCAACTCCTCGCCGAAGGCCTGGAGGCGGGCGCCTTGGGCATGTCCACCGGGCTGTTCACTGCGCCGGGCAACTATGCGCAGACCGAGGAGTTGCTGGCCTTGGCAGGTGTCTTGCGCCAGCACGGCGCCACCTATGCCTCGCACATCCGCGACGAGGCCAACCATGTGTTCGACGCAGTACGCGAGGCTATTGGCATCGGCCAAAGTGCCGGAGTGAGGGTGCAGATCGCTCACCTGAAGCTCTCGGGCATGGACAACTGGGGCGACGTGCCGTCGCTGCTGTCGCTGATCAGCGATGCGAGGGAACGGGGCATCGACCTGTTCTGCGATCAATATCCCTACACGGCTGGCACCAACCCCTTGCGCAACCTGCTCCCCGTCTGGGTGCAGGAGGGAGGAGTGGAGCCCATGCTCGGGCGACTGCGGGACGGCGAGGCAAGGGAGCGCATTCGGGGTGGTATCCTGCAGGACGGGCTCAACAATTTCGGGCGAGTGGAATCATGGCACGCCGTCCGCATCGCCATCAGCCCCGAGATGCCCGAGCTGGCTGGCCAGACGGTGGGCCAGGTGGCCGAGGCCAGGGGCATCGATCAGTTGGACGCCGCCTGCGACATCCTCCTGGCCGACAGGGGGCATACCCGCATCGTGGTTACCTCGATGGCGGAAGAGGACGTGCAGGAAATCCTGCGCTCGCCCATGGTCCTGGTGGGCTCCGACGGTAACTCATTGGCCCCCTACGGCATCACCGGCCAGGGTAAGCCGCACCCCCGCTTCTACGGCACCTTTGTCCGGGTTCTCGGCCATTACGTCCGCGACCTGGGCCTGATGCCTCTGCACACCGCTGTACACAAGATGACCGGCGGGTCAGCAGAGGCCCTGCGATTGGTGGACCGGGGCACCCTGAAAGAGGGTAACTGGGCCGACGTCACGGTCTTCGACCCGGACACCGTAGCGGAGGTAGCCACCTACGACGACCCCCACCAGTACGCTACGGGCATCTCGACGGTGGTGGCGAACGGGGAGGTGGTCATTGATGAGGCAGAGCACACTGGGGCTCTGCCTGGGAGGGTGTTGCGGAGGGGCGCCGATGGCGTTGGCTAGCCCTTGGGGCAGCCTTACCGACTGGCGGCCTTAGCGTATGATTCTGCCCCCTACCGGAGTCGACCCCATTGCTGGGAGCGGTTTAGCTCCATATTTCCGGAAACGTAAAAAGTCGCTGGTCCGGTGTGCCCTGAGAACCGCTTCGGACGGGGTATGCGGCCGGAACATTTCGCCGCCGTCTGCCTCTGCCTCTGACGCGGCCGCGGCGTTGCCGGTGGCAGAGTTTGCCCCAAAGTCTGCCATTTTTGGCCTGCGGCCGTCGTCGCTGTTCGTAGCGAAATTGCTGACGGTCAATCGTTGTTCCGCGAATTCGTGATTTTGGTTGTCGGACCTTATGCCTTTATCACTGTACAGGGCTGGTGCAGAAGAGAAGGGTCTTTGGACCAGGATGCCCAAAGCAGGGCAGCGCCTATCAGGGAACGTGTCTTCGATCCTGGAGGCTCGGTAATCGAAGTTTCCAGAATCGAAGTTTCCAGCGACGGGAAAGCCTTTAAAAAAGCGGCAACCGCCACCTTTGCGTCTCCTATGTGCGAGTCCGTTTTCGCTTTCCCAGAAACTTTCGCTTTCCCAGAAACTTTCGCTTTCCCAGAAACGAATGCTTCCCATATGAAAAGTCCGTCTTTAGATGTCCGGTACGAGTTCCAGTCCAAGAAGGCTCTCGAGTTCACCGGTTTCTCGCGAATCTTTTGGAGAATCCATGAGACCTGTGCCAATCCGGTGGTTAGAACGGTGGCCCCTGTCCGACTAGCCCAGGATGGAGTTCCTTCACCACACCGCTGCGAGGTAAGTGTCTTGGGGTCGTCCCGGACCGGAACCCATAGTGGGCATTCGAAACCCAAGGCAACCTTGGCACCTTGGTTCAAACGGTCGGCGACAACGTCCACCAGTTCCTGCATATCCTTGCCTTTTCGCCATGGGGATTGTTGTCCATTCGGACAGATTGATACTCCGGCCCAACCAAAATGATTTTCATTTCTTTTCTTACCGGTCTGCATAGACCCTATGTCGGCGCAGTAAACATATTCACATTCGTAAGTTGACATGAGGTTGCTCCTTTCTCCAAGATCGTATCGTGTTCTTTATGGCGAGGCTATGGTCAGAAGATTGCAAAACTGGATCCGCGTTTTTGTGAACAGCAACAGAGGCTGCTGAGAGGCCCCGGTACGTTGCTTGGTTCCGGAGACTGTGGCGAATTTCTAGCAGCCCCCGGCACAAAACTCGGCCGCCCCGTTGGTCGTTGGTGGCCGGTGTCGTCAGTCTACTGCCAGGAAACCGCGTGCGGCCAATTTCCGCTTGAAGCTGCAGGACGTGTCCTGGGCCGCGTGGTGCGGGAATTTGGGCAACGTAGTGTTGATTGCCGGTGGCAGAGTTTGGGCCGAACTCTGCCACTTTTTGGGGAGGGCCCTATGAATCGACCTTACGGGCAGTCGTTCACTGATGACAGTTGCCGGTTGTTTTGGCAGACTTTATAAATGTAATCTGCCAGCATGGACGTGCCGCATTACTGGACCGTTGATCAGGTGGGCCGGCTGCTGGGTGCGCTGGCGGTCCACAACCGTCTCCAGGCGCGGGCCCTGGCGCTAATCATGTGGCGCACCGGCCTGCGGATCTCCGAGGTCCTGGCATTGGAGTGGCGGGACTTGGACTACCGGTCCGAGGCCCCGACGCTGTTGGTGAGGGAATCGAAGTCGGGGAAGGCGCGCACGGTGCCGTTGCATGATGAAATGGTGCAGCTCTTCACCAATTGGCCGGTGAAGCACTCACCCAGGGACCCGGTGGTGACGCTCACCATGCGGACCGCCCTGCGGCATATCGGCGATGGTATCCGGTGGGCGGGCCTCGATGAGGAGTCGCCCGGGACTGGCAAACGGCTGGCTGGCGCTCACAGCCTGCGGCTTAGCGCCGCCCGGCACTGGCTGATGGTCGGCCGGGTTCCGCTCAACGTGGTGAGCAGCTGGCTGGGCCACGCCAACGTGCAGGTGACGCTCCGGATCTATCTGCCCATCGTGGGCAGCACGTATTCGATGGCGGAAGTACCATAGCCCGCTGTGGAAACGGCCTAGGCCGGGGAGGTCATATGGCTGATCAGGTGGATTACCTGCAGCAGATGGTGGGCATGGTTGGCCACCTCGTCGAGGACAGTTTCACCAGTGAATAGATCCAGGAGGTGTTCACCGCGGCGCCGGCGTATCTGGAAGGTCCTGGCGAGGTACCGTACGCCCGCGGCACGTGCATCAACTGCGGCGCCGTCCACGTCGCGTGGAGCGAAAACCAGTGGGCGCTGATGGTGCAGATGCCCTGCTGCAGTTGTGGTACTGCCGTCGCGGTGTGGGTTTGGCGGATCTGCGCTAGTTGGTGCTGGTCACCACCAAGGTGCAGGTGCCGGGAGTGCCGGATGTGGTCGTTCCGGCTTCAATGACGTATGTTCCGGCGGTGATAACTTCAAATTCCAGGCGGGCGGTCACGGAGATCATGTGCGTCATAAGGGACCATTGTGCGAACCCTAGCCGTTATCAATACGATACAAACACTGAAGTTTGGACCCGTTTAGGTGCCCTAGCTTCAATCCTCCGTCGACTGTGGTGGTTCGTTCGCTGGTCTTACGACTCGTGCGGTGACTGCGCTACGATGCGCAGCTTCGGTCATGTGGTGATTCCATTTGCCTTTGAACTATAGGAACAGGGGCGATGGGTGTGGCACCATGTACATGCGAACAGAACCTACTTGAGCAGATTATGAGCCTTCGATTCGTTCACGCCGCCGACCTTCACCTAGACAGCCCTTTCTCGGGGCTTAGGGCAGTAGCCCCTGACACGGTGACGCAGTCCCTGTACGCAGCGACGTTCGACGCCTATAACAACATCATCGACCTTTGCATCTCCGAACGTGTGGATGCCCTGCTCGTCGCCGGGGACATCTACGACGGCGCCGACCGCAGCCTGCGCGCTCAGCGTGCCTTTATTGAAGGCTTGCGCAGGCTGGAGGCCGCGGGCATTCGGTCCTTCGTATGCCATGGCAATCACGATCCGCTGGACGGGTGGGAGGCACGGCTGGAATACCCTGCCGGATGTTATCGGTTCGGCGGAGACTTTCAGGCTGTGCCCGTATTCTCTGACGAACCCGACCGGGCCGTCGTGTACGGCATCAGTTATCCAACCCGTGACGTCTACGATAACCTGGCCCTGCGTCTTGGCCCGGTGGCCGACCACGCCTTCTCCATTGGACTCCTGCACGCCAACGTGGGCGGCAACCCCGACCATGCGTTATACGCGCCATGCTCGCTGGACGACCTGGTCCAATCTGGCATTGACTACTGGGCGCTGGGACATGTCCATACGCGCCAGATACTCAATGATCGATCTCCTACTGTGGTGTATCCGGGCAATTCTCAAGGCCGGCACCCGAATGAGACCGGCGCCCGAGGAGCGTACCTTGTCGAAGTTGACGCCGGTGGGAACGTCCGCTTGGATTTTCGCGCCACGGACACCGTGCGATGGGAGCGGGCCGGTATTGATATCGGCGTGTTTGAGACGGAGCAGGACCTGCTGGATAAGCTGCATAGCGAGATGCAGACGGTGCTGGATGGCGCCGAGGGCAGATCGGTTGTATCCCGAATAACTCTGACGGGTCGGGGGGAGGTGAACCGACTTCTGCGCCAGCCGGATGCAGTGAAACACCTACTTGAAGAAATCAACGATGCATGGGCGAGGCGGCTGCCATTCGCGTGGTGCGAGCGAATCGAGGACGCAACCGCATCGCCGCTTGATCGCGGTGTCAGGCGCGAGGGTGCAGATTTCCTGGCCGAGGTGCTGCGGACTGTGGACCAGATGAAGGGTATTCCTATGCTTCTGACCGAGCTGCAGAAAGGGCTGCCAGATCTCTACCGGCATGGACGCTTCCGCCGGTATGTGTCCGAACCAACCGACGAGGAGTTCGCCGGTCTGCTTGACGAAGCGGAGGCCATGGCCATTGATTTGCTTGCGGAGGACGACGACTGATGAAGATTCACAGTCTGCACATCGATGGCTTCGGGAGTTTTGCCGATCGTCGCTTTGGTCCCTTCGAACGATCCGTCACTGTGTTCTACGGTCCGAACGAGGCGGGCAAGAGCACGCTGCTTGAGTTCGTCCGACGGGTGCTGTTCGGGTTTCCGGATGGCCGCAGCAGGGGCAACCCCTATCCACCACTGGCCGGTGGCCGGCTGGGAGGAAGGATCACTGTCTTCACCGACGCTGGAGAGTTGGTTACCATCCAACGAGTACACGGTCGAGGGCCAGGAACCGTCACGCTGAGCACGAGCACAGGCGAGACAATCCCCGTCGCCGAATTGAACAGCCTCTTGGGGAACCACTCACGAAGTGTGTTCGAAAACATTTTCGCATTTACCGTCGATGAACTACATGATGAACGGCTATTGAATGACAACAGCGTCAACCTCCAGATATATAGCGCCGGGATTGGAGCGCAGAAACTCCCGGGCGCGCTGGACGTGCTGGAGCGCCAGAAGAAGGGGCTTTTTCTGCGTACAGGGAGCAGTCACGCAATCCACGAAGTCGCCGGCAAAATTGACGAGGTCGATGTTGACCTCCAAGACATCGCGGGCAACGCGGCTGAATACCGTAGGCAATCAGAAAGATTGGCGGAAATCGAGCGAGAGTCGAGTGCACTGAGCCAGCGTCGTCTACTCCTTCTGGCAGAACAGGAAGGTCGTCAGAACCTGGTTCGCGCATGGGATGATTGGAACGATCTGATCAATGCTGAACAGCGATTGAAAGAGCTCCCAGTGGTTGCGGAGTTTCCCGAGAATGGCATCGTCCGGCTGGAGGCGCTGGAGGAACGCGCCGACACCTCACGTCGGGAACGAGAGGAAGCGGTGGAACGAGCGGAACTTATCGAGGCAAGGGCCGTTTTGCCCATCGACAGTCTGTCCATTCTCGATCAATCGGATGCAGTGCGTCATCTGGAACGAGGCCGTAGCGCATTTGATCAGTCGGTCAAAGATCTCCCGGAGCAACAGAGGGAACTATCCACCAAGCGCGGGCAGTTGAAGGCTTCCCTAGCCGACCTGGGCCCGGACTGGGATACGGACCGCCTGGACCGCTTCGACCTGTCCGTAGTGGTAAGGGAGGAAGTTGCGGGTTACGGAGAGCGTCTGCGTCAGGCCAGAGTTGCGGTCAATAACTCACAGACAAAGCTCACGCAGGAAGAAACTGGCTTGACGGAAGCGAGGCAAGACGCGGAGCGGGCTCAGGGAGACTTGGACGACTCCCATGCATCGGTACTGGACGAGAACGAGATACTCGCACGGCGGAGGCAGGTACGCCAGTCCAGGAATACACTGGGCGAGTTGGCCCACGTCGAAGTGCGAGGCAAGGACCTGAGGGCGCAGATCGGTGGTGACGTGAAACCCGAGCGGACCACCGCGAAACGCAGTTGGGTCACGCCGTTTTCTGCTCTGATCGGCATCACAGGAATCCTAGTGATCGTCGCTGGCATATTGCTCAGCGTGAGTGGCGCGTCGGTCGGCGGGTTGGTCGGCGCACTGGGGCTGATCGTTATCGGCGCTATCTTGACCACGGCCGCCGTATTCCTGTTCATCAGAACCCATTCATCGACCCAGTCTTCCGGATCCCAGATAGAGGCGCGGATTCAACGGCAGGTTGAGGACGCCGACGAACAATTGGCAGACCTGCGAACGCAGCTCCAAGCAGAGTCGGCAGCGCTCGGCCTGGAGAGCATGGACGCAGACAAGCTCGTTGAAGTTGAGGAAGCGTTGGATGCCGCGCAGCAGGAATTGACGGCATATCGGCGGCTGGAGGACCGGCTGGTCCAAACGCGGGAGCGTACTGAACGACAGACGTCTCGACGGGACGCGGCCGAGCAATCCGCCCGGGATGCCGAGGCTCTCCTTGAAGCTGCAGAGCGTGAATGGGTACGGTGGCAGTCGGAGCGCGGCCTGCTGGCCAAGTTTTCGCCCGATAGCATCCAGGAACTGCGCAGTCTCTTTGACCTTGCGAGCGCCCATCATAGTGACGTTGTCGCGATGGAGAATCGCATTGCTGACATCCAAACGGACATCGAGAAATTCATTGAGATAACTCAACCTCTGGCAACAGCCCTCGGATTCGATGTGGATCGCGATAACTATGCTAGGGTGGCCGCAATTGCCGACGACGTCATTGAGTTGCATCGAGCGGTAGCGGAGCAATCGCGAACGCGCGATGATGCGGCAAAGGAACTGGAGGCCTACCAACGGGAACTGGCCAGGCGCGAAAAGAACCAGCAGGAAGTGGCTGACGAGATCGTCGAGTTGCTGAGGTCCGGCGGAGCCGAGGACATCGAGGATTTCCGGGAACGCGCCCAAACCTACGAAAGCCGGGCAAGCCAGAGGGCGACAATTACCGGCGCCCTAGAGCAACTCCAGCGAATCAGCGGGCCGGACGAGGCGCTGGAAGCTCTCCGCACGAAGCTCTCCGAAACTAATGTACAGATCACCAACGACGAGATCCGCCAGGGCGCAACAGACTTGGAGGAGATCGATGCACAACGGTCTGATCTGGATGCTGAACGCGGTTCGATCCGGACCACACTTGATGGGCTGCTCAGCGAGGATGATTCGTCCAGATTGCGAGCTGAGCGGCACCGCCTGTCTGAAGTGTTGCACGGGTACGCCAGAGACTGGGCGGTGCGCACCATCGCGGAGAACCTCATTAAGGAGGCACAGAGCAAGTTCGAAAGGGAACGGCAGCCCGATGTCATCCGCCACTCCGAACGCTTCTTTATGAACGTTACCGGCCGCAGTTACACCAAGGTGTTTTCTCCGCTGGGCAGTACGGAGATAAAAGTTACGGACACTGTGGGCAACGTCAAAACTCCCCAAGAGCTGAGCCGCGGCACCCGGGAGCAATTACTCCTCTCACTCCGATTTGGACTGATCATGGAACTGGGCCAGCGCGCAGAAAGGCTGCCGGTAATTGTGGATGAGGCGTTGGTAAACTTCGATCCCAGCCGAGGAAAGAAGGCCGCCGAATCTTTCATAGAACTGGCCCAGACCAATCAGGTGCTGGTATTCACCTGCCATCCGCAGATCATGGAATGGTTTGTGGAGGCAGCTTCCCAACGCGGTGCTGCAGAGCCAGAGATTATTCGGATTTGATTCACGGAAGGACGGGACCGAGTGCCTTGGTCCCGTCCGACTAGCAAATAGCCGCGGACCCACGACGCCAGCGCTGGGCAATGAGATTGACGAGCCACCGCTTCAATGAGGCGACGGCCTTTCCGCCGCTGACACATGCTCTCGCCGTGAGCATCTTTTCAATGATTCGCCCGCAGATAGCGTACAATTTCCATCATTACCTTACAGTCAACTTCGTTGTAACGAGCAATCTCAACCATCAGTGGCAACTGGCTCATCGGTACACCCTTCTCCCTGGCTTCCTCGTCGCAGCGCCATGCCCCCACCATCGCCCCCAATCCGTCAACGGGACTGTCTGCCCAGTTCGTTTCGATCATGCCGTGAGAGTGCATGGCATTGGCCACCGCTTTCAAGCCAAAACCCAACGCCCCTCGGACCACCACCGGCTCCTCTCGCATCACTTTCGTCAAGAAATCGTACCAGCCTAGTTCAGGCCAATCGGCATTCTCCTGGTGCCTTGCCCTGGCTGAATTGTGAGCGTTGTTCAGCGCGGTTGGTTCAGCAGCCGACCAATGAAAAATCCGTGGAGTATCGCCTCCTAAGTCCAGTCTGTCTCGGACCGAATGCATATGGCCGACCCATTCACGGATTATGCGGACCTCCTCCTCCTCGGACAGGCTTTCGGTGGCCAGAGACTTGAACTGCCAATCTCCATTTTCCATGTGTCCGCAGCCGATCATAAAGATGACCGGCTGTCCTCCCTTCTCCGGAAGCTTGGAAAAATCGTCGTTCAGGTCAGTGCAAAACTCGAAGTCCACGTAGAACTCCACGCAGGGTGTCGGGTGCCATGCGTCCCTGGTCCTTTCAATTCGAAAAGGTCGAACCGGCGGACCGTCATCGGTGTTTACTGCCAGCAAATGCGCAAGTGTGGGACCGCTTTTGGGGCCGGCAACCCCCACTGCCGTCGGCGTAATCCGCGGATCATCCCACCGGTAGATACCGGTGACGTGGGCCTCCTCACGCTTTCCGACTCCGACCTGCCACAACTGGGTGAGCTCTTTCAATTCACCGGCCAGCCACTTTTTTACACCCATCCACTGGCCGACCGACTCTTCCTCGTCCAGACCCGGCTCCAGCTCGGCTGGACCGATGTCCAGCACGAGACCAGCATCGTCAGTATTGCCCATATTGGGATAGAGCTCGGGCACTGACGGCTCCGGCAGCAACTGCCAGTTGTTGCCCTCGGTGCGAACCTTGCGTATCCAGCGAAGAGCTTCTTCCACAGCGTTTCCGATCAAGACCTGATTGGCAACAGTACCATTCTGGGGAACCGGTCCCAACATTTCCATCGCGTTGGTACCTCGATAAGTGACACCACTCTGCGTCCGCTGCCAACCACGGCCCAGCAGATACGATTTGGACGGCTCGAGACCCTGCAGGCGACCAAGCATGCGGTTGTAAATGTACAGCTGGGCCTTGTACGCCGGAGCGCTTCCACCATTGCCAACCTCGGAGCCGCTGGCGTTCAAATGTAGAGTCGTAAATTTGGTGTCCACCACGCGGTAGTGCCAGCCGTCGGATGCCAGGTCCGGCGCCGACATGGTAGCCTCCGCTTCAGTAAGGTCGTACGGGAACATCTGGCGCAGCACGTCGCTGCGGATTAGAAAGTCCGGCGCGCCGTAGTTGAGATGTTGAGCATCCCACAGGACACCCTGATGGATGATCGGCATGCCGGCTTGCATTGCAGCGAAGGTCTCTTTGGCTTTTGCCAAGCTCATGATGTCCGTATAGTCGCGAGCCAAAATTACTACTTGCTGCCGCTGTTGAAACAGACGAAGTACGCCGGCCTCAAACTCCCTGCCCTGCTCGAAGATGAACTCTAAGAAGTCCAGGTTTCGGTCGTAGTCGGACAATTCCTGTTTCGGTATGTACTGTCGGCTGTTGCCGTAGAGTTGCAGCCAGTCCACTAGTGGGTCATGCAGCATCCAGTTGCGTGTGCGGCCCGCGCTCACCCATGGTCGCCAGTCCTCCGGGCAGGCGGGAACCGCCAACTCGGTCCCATCGTCCCTTTGCGTCAAAGCTTCGATGCCCATCTGCCTTCTCCTTTCTCTCTGGGACTTGTTCCTACTGTAAGCCGTCGTATTCCGCTGTAGGCATGGATTTTACAGAAGAGCAGTACCTGCGTATCTCCCACTGCTTGTCGCCAGTTGTTCAGCTACCCACCTGCTGCGCCCCTAGCCGCTGATGCGTCGGATCAAGTAATCCGGCGCACATTGACTATGCGCATCTGAGGGCTTTCAGCGTGACTGGAGAAATCTATCGGGAGGCCTGGAAGCACTTTTAGCGGCCTGACATCACCAGATCCTTGGACCGGTAGCAAAAGGAGATATCCGCTAATCTGGGACAGGCACGGGTCCATCGCGGCCCGGTGGTCAAAGAATCTCTTACCCAAGGTGCGACCCGATGTATGCAGTAGGAGCGATTACCCTGAAAAGTCCCGAATAGTACCCGGAGAGATGAGTCCGGCGCTACCTGGAACAGGTCGAATGAGGGACGCATGCTGACCTGAGTCGGTCGCGCAGCTACTCCTGGTTTAACGCGCCGCGGCTGTTGGCCAAACTCTAGGTGCTGAGTGTCTGCGTCAGGTTAGTTAGCAGGTTAGATTTGCGGGATCGTTCACTTATCAGTACCGCGACTACCACCACAGTGTCCGAAAGGCGTTTCAGATTTGCCTTCAGTTGATATTGCCGTGGGTCATGCGGAAGGGCACGATCTTCGATCACACTCAAACGTGGAGCGAAAATTTGGAAGTCTCAGCTGACACAATTCTATTTCGGCGACTCCGGTCAGCAGCCCCCGAGCGCTGATGCCCAGCGAAGCGAACGCGCAGTCGTGCAGCGACACAAAGCTATCAACGAGCGAGTTCCAAGCGAAGGACATACCAGTACGTTATTTGTTGTCGTTCGTCAGCAGGCGCTGTGCGCGATTTATACGCTGACGGAGGCTGTCCTGAAACTTGTTGTCTCGTTTACGTTGCTCGATGTGTAACGCGATTGCCATGCGGATCACTTGTGAAACCGGCTGGCCGTCGACTGCTGCGACTGTATTCAGTTCTTCTGCCTGCTCGGCAGATAGACGGATAGTCATAGCCTTAGATGAATCCATGGTTGAATTGTGAGCGAGGAGCGAAACGGTTGTCAAGTGGCAAAGAGCGGTGGTATAGTGGTATCAAGGTATCAGTTTATGGAGGCTAGCAGTGACTACGAGTCTCAATCCAGAGAAGCCTGAACCCAAGGTTTCCCACATCCAAATCGACCGCGCCCAGTATGAAGTGACGGATGAGAAGCTCTCTGGAGTTGAACTGCGTCATCTTCCCCCGACGCCAATCGCTCCTGAACGTGACCTGTTCCAAATCATTCCTGGCCACCCTGACCTGAAGATCAAAGACGATGACACGGTCGAAATTCAAGACGGCCTGCGCTTTTTCACGGCACCCGGGACCATCAATCCCGGATTTGGCCCCGCTGCCCATGAATCTAGCCAGGGCCTGACATGAGCCTTCCAGCGGCCGACGCCGCGTACCTGAAAGAACGATTTGCTACCCACCAGATGGCGGCGGAGGCCGGAATGGTATGTGTCGTGATACCACAGTGGCCTCTCCCGGGAGGTCTCGACAGCGATGCTTCAGATCTCCTAATTCGGCTCAGTCCAGGATACCCGGATGTCGCGCCCGATATGTGGTGGTTTGCCCCGCCAGTTCGCCGGGCTGACGGCCAAGAACTGCCCGCCACCAATGTGTTTGAAAACTACCTCGGGCGTAGATGGCAACGCTGGTCTCGACACTTCAAGGGTGGACAGTGGCAGTCAGGCGTCGATGGTCTTGAGAGCTACCTCGCCCTGATTCGTCAAAACATAGAAAATAGTGTCCCTGAGAGTGTCCGATGACAATCACGCTTGTTCTGCCGAAACAGCTCGCAGACGAGCTGTTCGAGGCGGCTGCAGCCGATGTAGAGGCCGCTGGCGTACTGCTGGCGCGGCAGGTGGAAACGCCCGGTGGAGATGTCCGCTTGCTCGGGCGTGCGATACATTGGGTGCCTGACGACGCTTACCTCGTGCGCGAGGCCACAGGGCTCAGTATTGCCTCTCACGGCTATGTGCCAGCCCTCGCTGCCGCAGAGACAGATCAATCTGTCCCGATCTGGATGCATACTCATCCAGGGGAAGAATCATCGCCCCGGCCGAGCAGGCATGACGAGATTGTAAACGGGGAGCTGACAGACCTTTTCAGGCTCCGTTCGGGGAGTCCTATATACGGAGCGGTCGTGGTCGCTCGAAGCGGGAAAGGTCCCCGCTTCACTGGCCACATCGAGTCCTCCAACGGTCGCGCCGACATAGACCGGCTGTGGGTTACCGGCCGTTGGTTCGCGCTCGCTCAGAACTGGCTTCATAAGGCGATTACACCGTCTGTCCAGTTCGACCGGAACATTCGCGCCTTCGGCGGCGAAATCCAACAGATCCTCAGCGACCTGCGAGTCTCAGTCGTTGGCTGCGGTGGTACCGGGTCGGCAGTCATTGAGCAGCTTGTGCGCCTAGGTGTACGCCATCTGCGATTGTTCGATCCCGATACTCTGACAGTGAGCAATCTTACACGCGTATACGGGTCCTTCCCGGAAGACATTGGCAAGCCAAAAGTTGACGTGAGCGCTGCCCATGTGGCCCGGATCGCTCCTGATGCCGAGGTTCTTACCGTGCAGGATAAGATTACGCTGGAAGCCTCGGCCAAACTGCTGCTCGACTCAGATGTCGTCTTCGGCTGTACCGATGACAACGCGGGTCGGCTTGTGCTGTCCCGCATCGCTTCGTACCTCTTAACTCCCGTCATTGATTGCGGGGTGTTGCTGAGTAGTGGGTGCGGCGGCGAACTCGAAGGCATCGACGGACGCGTGACGGTGCTCGCACCTGGCGTTGCCTGCCTGGTCTGCCGTAACCGAATTGACCTCCAAAGAGCGGGTGCCGAGATGCTGGTCCCAGATGAGCACCAGCGGCGCGCTGACGAAGGCTACGCACCCGCGCTGCCGGGTGTTGAGCCCGCAGTCGTGGCGTTTACTACGCAGGTCGCGGCAGCGGCCGTGGGTGAACTTATCGAGCGGCTCATTCACTACGGCCCCGAGCCTGCGCCCACGGAGATACTGCTGCGTGCGCACGAGAGAGAGGTGTCCACCAACGATCAAGCTCCCCGCGAGGGTCACTATTGTCATCCCGAGGCATCCAAACTTGGGACCGGTGTCACCGAACCGTTCCTGGAGCAGACATGGCAGGGATAAGGAATTTCATGGCCTGGGTGCAGTCGCTCGCACTCCCGTGGCGCACTTGGCGGATAGTCGGACAGGTTGGCGCGGGCGATGAAGTACCGGATCGGCTGCCCGACAGGGGCGTTCTCCTCGTTGGCGCGCATGGGAGCGCCACTTGGGCCGCCCTAGATTGCCCTTGCCGAACGGGGCATCGACTGATGGTGAATTTGGATAGGACCCGTCACCCCTACTGGAGTGTCGAATCTCTGAAGCCGTTGTCTATACGCCCCAGCATTGACGACATCAGCCCAGAGCGCCGCTGCCACTTTTTCGTCCGCGGCGGCAGGATCCATTGGGCTAGCTACAACAGGAGAGTCGAGGAATGAACCAGCAACCGACACCTGATGACCACGCTGACGCCACGTCTAATGAAACCGAAGACGCCATACCGCCTTACACTAGGACACCGCTGTTCCAAGCATACAACGCTCCACGCTACCAACGGCAGGAAATCATCGGGCAAATCCAGGCAAGCACTGGGCGTTGGTTGATCTGCTACGTATCCGGCAACAAAAGTGCGATTGACTCGGACGACGTTATGCCATTCGTGGATCTCCTTCACAATCTGCCGCCCAGCGAAGACATAGATTTGTTGCTTCATACTGGTGGAGGTAGCGGCGACGCTGCCGAGAAGTTGATCTCGATGGTGAGGCTTAAGGTTGGGCAAGCAATGCTTCGTATCATCGTTCCCGACTTCGCCAAAAGCGCCGGGACGCTCATGGTCCTGGGAGCCGACTATGTGGTGATGAGCGATTCTTCTGAGCTCGGCCCGATAGATCCACAGACATACTTCGTGGATAGCAACGGAACTCTTAGGCTTCAAGCGGTGCAGAACTACCTCGATGCCTATGAAGAACACACCTTGACTCTCCAAAGCGACCCCGGAAATGCCGCAGCTCAGATCATGCTTAGCAAGCTCGACCCTGGCATCGTCACGCTATGCCGAGCCGCCAAAGACCGTGCCCGCCAGTCAGCTGAGAGCTTACTGAAGAAAGGAATGTTCCGCGGTGGTGGGAACTGGTCCAAGGCCGTCAGCGAACTGCTGGACACCCAGCGATGGTTATCGCACTCCCAAATGATCTCAAGGGAGGATGCCCATGATCCTCAGATTGGACTTCATGTCAATTACCTCGAACCGCAGTCCGAGCAGTGGCAGGGATACTGGAGACTGTACTGCCTCCAGCGCCTTGCCGTGAGTGACACTCAAAAACTTTTCGAGTCTGTCTACGTGTCGCAGGTCATAGAAAGTTCAGCTGGGTGACCTGAGTATCCTAATATTGGGCAATTTACTGCAGCGTACCAGTTAACTTGGCATTGCGGTTCCGATTGCTTGGATAAGAATTCCAAATGACGAAGTCAAATATCGATAGGCCCGTTCGCAGGTCCGATACGATCCTACTGACCCGCCGTGAGCCGTTACAGTGGCCTCAAGACTCCACTTTCAAGATACTGTCGATAGACGGCGGTGGAATAAAAGGGATTTTTCCGGCGGGTGTCTTGGCCTACTTGGAGGAGAACTGTTTGGGTGGCGAGCCTATCGGAGACTACTTCGACCTGATTACGGGAACCTCCACCGGTGGGATCATAGCCCTTGGACTGGGAGCCGGGTTATCGGCGCGAACCATGATGGATTTGTACGTCAGCGAAGGACATCGTGTGTTTCCGCCGGTGCAGAGGGCCAGCAGCCGACGGATATTTAACCGGGTAAGGAAGAATCGTTACGATCGGGAAGCTCTTGACGAACTGCTACATCAGGCGCTTGGGGACAAGCGGCTTCGGGATTCCAAGTACCGTCTGCTCATACCAGCCACGGAGGCAAAACATGGCGATCCCTGCGTATACAAGACGCCGCACCATCCGGGGTACTTCCTGGATGGTGACAAGCCTATGGCGGAAGTGGCCGCCGCAACGTCGGCCGCACCGACCTACCTGAAACCCGTGATCCAAGACGACTACATTTTGCTGGACGGTGGCATTTGGGCAAATAACCCGACCATGATGGGACTGGTCGAAACACTGACCTGCTTCGTCGTACCACGCGAGCGAATCTCAATATTGAGCATCGGGTGTGGGCAGGACGGGTTTCAAATAAACGGCAAACAGGCAGCGGGAGCTGGCCAGTTTCAATGGAGGAACATCATACATGTCGCTATGCACTACCAGTCTCTGACCGCCGTTAACCAAGCAGGTTTGCTCCTTGGCCGCGATAAAGTCACCCGGCTCGACCGGCTAGCTAGTGCTGAGCCCATCGAACTGGACGATTGGGTAAAGGCGAAGGAACTCTTACCGCATGAAGCGGCGGAAGTCGCACGAGAGTACGCTGAACGGATAGCGGAGACTTTTTTCAACAGATCGGCGGCGCCGTTCACAGCTTTGGCATAAAGACAGGGAGAACCGAAGATGGCGAATAACAGCCAGCAATTCAACGAATTCCTCCGGGACGAGGTGAACCTCAATCAGAGCCGGCTGGACCGGTTGAAATCGGGCGTCAGAGGTGTGAACGACCATCTCAAAGACCACCTTACCGGATACCAGACGATGGAGCCGCAAGGATCTTATGCACTGGGCACCCTGATCAAGCCCCTGGGCGACAAGGACGAGTACGACGCCGACATCCAGATCGTGATGAACCCCAACCCCAAATGGGATCCCAAGGACTACGTCAACGAAGTACACAAGACGCTAAAGGAGAACCAAACTTACTCCGACAAGCTCAGGCTCAAAACCAGATGTGTGACCGTCGACTACGCCGGCGATTTTCACCTCGACGTGGTGCCGCGGGTGACCGTCGACGGCAAGCACTACGTCTGTAATCGGCTCGACAATAAATTAGAGGAAACGGATGGACCCGGCTATCGCGAGTGGTTCAACGAACAGAATCGGATCACCGGCGGCAATCTGAAACGGGTTGTCAGACTTCTCAAGTACCTCAGAGACCACAAGAACAACTACACCGCCAAGTCAATCTTGCTGACCACCCTCGCTGGCAACACCATCAAGCCGTCGGATGAGGGGACTGCAGCCGTGAGCACTACGGAAGACACCTTGGTGACGGTCCTCAGGAGGATGGACAGCTATCTGCAGCAGCATCCCAACATGCCGAAAATCAAAAATCCGGCGCTACCAACAGAAGACTTCAATCGGCACTGGGACCAAACCAAGTACGCCAACTTCAGAAACAGAATAAACTCTCACGCAGCAACGGCAAAGAAGGCTAAATCAGAATCGTCAGATGAAAAAGCAATCAAAATCTGGCAAAACCTATTCGGGGAAGACCTCGGCAAAGGCTCAAGTGGTAGCTCTGGCGCCGGGAGTGGCGGCGGAAACAGTTCGACCAACAAGCCAAGTAGCGCCGCACCAGCGCTAGGTGTACCGACCGCAAAGCGTCCGAATGAAGCAGGCGGGTTCGGATAACCATACATGACGAACTCCTATTTCCACTTGCAATCGCTAGATGAATTCCGCGCTGGATTGTCGCAGGCTGGATTTGAGCCAGTCGACGGCTCTTCTGAGTCGCCACGATGGCGCGGGAGGATTCACCCAGCATTCGATACATTGACCAACGCAACTATGATGGACATCGTCATCATGTCTGGATGGCCATTTCAGCCGCCAGCCGTCTTTGTCGAAGGCCTCAACACAAACCATTCAACTCGAAGTGGCCTTGTTTGTATGTGGCAGGACGGCGAACTAAGCGAAGAATGGATTACCATTTCAGGCCTATTTTCGAGGATCGAAAAATGGTGCGCGAATGCGAAACAAGGCTGGGAAAATGATCACCTCGAGCACGACGCATTTCTGAATTTCCAGCCCAAATCCTCACTTGTAGCTACCTTCGACCTGCTGGCACTTGGGATCCATGCCGGAAGTTGGGGGGAATTTCATGGTTGTGTGAACCCTGACCCGGTGCGTGTGGAGATTTCACCAGGGCGCAAGCAGAAACCGAATCATCTGCGAGGGCTGTGGTTCCATGTAGGACAATTGAATCTTCCTCCGCCTCGACATCTTTCTGAAGTCCCACTACACCTTCCTAGGGCACAACGAAAAGGGCTGGAAAAAGCACTTACCGAACGACAAGGGCCATCGGCGCTTCTTCCTAGCGCTGGAGTGGATCTCATCTTGTTCTGCTGGGAACGCTACAACCGACCAAATATGCTAGTTCTGGCATGCAAGGGAACACAAGACGAGACGGAGGCAATCGCATTGCAATTGGGGCCAAATGATGAAGATAGCCTGATGCTCCGCGCTGGTCCAGATGCGCCAATGCTTAGCACTCTCAGGGCTACATTGTTCGGAGCCGGGGCCTTGGGTGGATACGCCGCAACGATCTTGTCTGGAAGCGGTATAGGAAACCTAACTATTGTCGACCCAGACGTACTGTTGCCTGGCAACGTGGTAAGACACGTTGCGGGTCACAAACAAGTGGGCGCACCAAAAGTGAAAGCGGTGGAAGCTTTAATCAGCGATCATGCACCTCTGTCCAAGGTCGATGGCTTCCAGGAGTCGCCGAGCACCCCAAGCGAAATACGTGATCGCATAGTCGACGCCAACATCGTCATCGACACGACAGGAAACGACGCTCTAATATCCTCGTTAGCTATGATTACAAACGAAATGGGGATACCATTCGTATCGGGAGCCCTTTATAGGGGAGGTTTCATTGGGAGAGTGAAACGACAAGCACTACAAAGCGACACGCAATTCGACCAACGTAATGACCTGACGCGTTACCCGCTTATTCCAATAGGAGATGGTAGCGCGGACTTTGCAATGGGACAGCTTGGGTGCTCAGCCCCAGTCAACAACGCACCACCTTCTGCCGTATTGGCATGCGCCTCTCTCATAGCCCAAGTCGCGGTCGATGCACTGACTCAACGGTTTGAGTTTGATGATGAGGTGATAGATGTCTACCAAGTCATTTCAGATTCACCTTTTAATCGCATAGGACGGGTTGGCCAAAGGGAAACGTAGCGCGGCCGTCAACCGCTCGAGTTGTGCTCATATCCTATGAACGCAATTGCTACGCATCGGACACCAGAAGGCAATGACACGAAATCAAATATCTCCGATGCAAATGGTCCCGTCACTGATCCGGTGGTTTTTTATCTATGGTCAGCTGTACCTCGACCGATTCAGCCTCACAGGGTCGGGAGACATAAGTTACCGGGCTGGATCTGCGATATTTCTGAATCGCTGCTGAGGCTCAAATCCAACGGCTTCCTGCCTAACTGGAGCGTCTTGGATAAACCATGGAACTGGAGCCTCGCGATTCGGCAGTTCAAAGTAGTCTGTGGCATCGAAGGCCTCCCTGGTAATAAGTAACTATCTCAAAAAGCGATGCGGCGTTGACGGCGGTACCAGATGAGGGCACAAGCCAATTGAAGCAGGCCCAGGTAATTGGCGGGCTTCTTGTCATAGCGCGCCAGGATCGCCCGGCACTTGGACAGCCAGCCCAAGGTGCGTTCTACCACCCACCGGCGGGCAGGGAAGGTTTTCTCACCCCAGTGGTCCAGTTTCTCCTCCCCAATTCGCCGGATATGCGGACAGTACCGGAAGGCGGCAACGGTCCCATGACCGGTGGGATTGTCATACCCTTTGTCCAAGCACAGGTTTTGCACGCCTTCCGGGCGCGCGACTACAATGTTCTCCAAGGTCGGTCTCAAGAGTTTCGTATCATGGACGTTGGCTCCAGCCACCGCCACGCTCAGGGGCCCGCCTGCTGCGTCGACCAGGATGCTCTTCTTGCTCCCAGCTTTGCCCCGGTCGGTGGGGTTGGGTCCAATCGCGCCCCCCCAAACGCGCTTTACCCGCTTTACCCATGGAGCAGTCCGCCGACTGCCATTCCCAGTCCACTCCGCCCAGTTCCTCGCAACCCTCCACCAGGGCAGCCCAGATGCCCTCCAGCACTCCACACCCCACCCAACGCTGGAAGGTCCGATGGATGGTGCTATCGTCTCCCAACTCCTTGGGCAAATGGTTCCACTGGCAACTGCTTCGCATCCGAAAGATAATGCCTTCCAGCATCCTCCGCTGGTCCGCCCTTTTGCGCCCCTTGGCTTTGGGTGGATCCAACTCCAGTATCACCGGTTCAATTTGTTCCCACAGGTCGTCCGGAACATCCCAAATAGTGGGTAGCGCTTTCCCTTCTACCACGATCCACCTCCACCCGTCTCTTGGGACAATCCTAGCGACAACCCTCACCCATTGACTACAATTTCAAACCGCTTTTTGAGATAGTTACTTAAAGGTCCGATGGTTGGAACATGATTGAGTGGTATGACTTAAACGCTCGACACGAGGCAATGTTACTGTGGCTTGGGGTTATTTTGCTATCCACCGTGGCAGGGTCGGGAGGTGTACGGAAGAGCGTCCTACTCCTATTAAAATTATTCATTAAGCCCATCATTTTAGTTCCGGTTTTTGGCCTTTTCATAATTGTAGCTGCGTTGGCAATTGTTGCGGTTAGCTTCGGGAACGCCGTTGGCCTTTGGGTGATTTGGCCGGTGATTTCAGTTGTGATTTGGGGCGCCACGTCAGGAATGGGAATTCTTTTGAACTATGACAAGTTTCTTCAAAAGGATGGCGAGTTCAGAAGAGCCGCAGCCGTAGTGACTCCTGCTACCGTCTTAGTAGCGGTTACCAACATCGCCATTCTGCCCATTTGGTGGGAAATCGGTCTGTTGCCGGTGTTGGCCATGTTGTCGGTCATTGCCGTGTATTGCACTTCGAAAGTTGGATACAAACAAGTCTCTCATGTAGTGGTAAGCCTCCTAGCAGCCTATACAATAGCAATAGTGTCTTTGGCAATCAAAAATATCATTACTGAGCCCACTACCTGGAAAGCGCTTGCTCAAGCAGCGTTGCTGCCCATATGGTTGACAGTAGGCACTCTTCCTTACATGCGTTGTCTGGTCCTTTTTGAGCGATGGCGGTTTTTGTTTCGATGTCGCCGCAAAACTGTAAGGTCAACCGATTACGGACAGGACTGGCCACTTATCGTAGATTCTGCCAGGCTTTGTGCCAAGCATGGGGCTGTCTGGGTCGAGGTGAATAGAAGGAAGTATGGTATCAATGGGACCTCTAAGACTATGTTGCCGAGCTGGGGGCATAGTTGTTTCGACTTGGCAGAGGTCTGGAAGGATCATCCCACAATTGATGGAGTTAAGGTTAATATCCATCGGCTAATTCAGGATGGACTGGCCCTAGAGCGTCCTTGAAGCTGCGTGATTACTGACTATTGTGCCCGCTATAGTTACGCTTCCTTTCATGTCCCTTTTCTTGAAGGGGCCCGGTAGGTGATGGCCTGCCTGTCGGGGACGATGCCTTCGGAGATGTCCCTGAGCACAGCGGACTTGGCCACCTGGTGAGGACTTTGTTCCTGTCCAGTTGTTCCCTGGTCAATTTGAAGTGGTCGATGTAGCAGTTGAGGGCATTTCCGCCGTCCCAGTGGCCCACTTTGCCGCCGCCCTTGTATCTTGGCCTAGCGTTTGTCATTCGCCAAGGTCATTAGCCAGTCATCTGTCGTTGGCCAGCGATTCTGTTCCCTTAAGAGCCTGTCTCATAAGTGAACTTGGAGAGAGGAAGAGCAGGTGTGGACCGGAAGGATTAGCCAACCTTTTATGTGAGGCAATCACTTTCGTTGGGTAACGATTTATGTGAGGCAATGCGCGGCAGAACTAATTGTCGTTCATCAGAAGCAGTCGTTTGGCGGGAAGCACAAGCAGAATGGCGACACGAGGTGTTGCCGGCAACAATGCGGGCTCTCTGGCAAGGGGTTGCCAGAGAGGACAGAAGCCCTATCCTTGGCGAATTCACCGCGGTGGCCGGTTATTGACGCAGGCATGGTATTAGGATGTTGGCTCAATCCGAGCCTGGCCCCGGTGAGGTCCGTGCTGAGGCTGCAATTGTCATTGAAGCCTTATCCGTCCACCTGTTGGATGGTCCAGCGGCTGACCTCCAGGCGCTTGGTCAGTTCCCGCTGGCTTACTCCCCTCGACCGCTCTGCCTTGATGTACTCCCGCTGCTGTTCGCTCAGGAGCGGTCGCCTGCCGGGGAAACGGCCCTCGGTCCGTGCCTTAGCCTGGCCGGCGACGGAGCGCTCTCTGATCGAATTCCGCCACCAATCGCTGAAGGCGAGGACCATCGCGAGCTGGAGCTTGCCGTTGGCCGTGGCCGTGTCGAAGTCCTCCGACAAGGACCGGAACTCCACTCCCGCATGGTGCAGGCCCTCGATCACCTGCAGCCCGTAGGTCAGCCCCCTGGAGAGCCGGTCAATGTGGGTGACCACCAGGGTGTCCCCCTCGACCACCAGATCCAGAAGTTCCAGGAGGCCGCCTCTGTCGTCCTTGGCTCCGCTGGCCTCCTCGGCCCGGATGTTGCCCATGGAACAACCGGCGAGGACCAACCGCTCCACCTGCAGGTCCAGATTCTTGTCCTCCGGCTCTCTGACCGAGACCCTGGCGTAGCCGTACAGCGTCATCCCTGTACACCACTGGCTGGAATACCTGAAGTATTGCATTCTGCCAAAGGCGTTGCAACTGGGTTTTCCAGCCACCCCTTCAGCTACGGGGGTTGGGGATTTACAGCCATGGCTGTAAACAGGGCTGTTTCCAGCCACCTTGGCCGGGTGAGTCTGACCCGGGCCGGCGTTCCGGACTCGGCAATCATCGTGCTGGGGCCGAATGGCCTCGCCGTTTATACTTTCACTAGTCCCCTGGCTCTGAGAAAGCCCCAGAGGTTGCGGCGGCTTTCCCGGCTTCTTGAAAATATGGGGTCCTTTTTGCTTTCCCGGCCTCTCCCTCATGGCGGTACGCCGACGCTGATCTCCCCCGGTTTCCAGGATGAACAGGGAGTCGTAGTCGCTCACCCCAAGCACCTGCTGACACCGCCGCCGGGTACGCGGCGATGGACTGTGCCTGCCGGCCATCAGCAGGGACAGGTGGGCCGGCGAATGCCCGCACCGGCGCGTCAGTTCGTTCTTTGACATGCCCAGATCCTCAAGCAGTTCCCACACCGCGTCCCGGTTCGGCCTCACCCTGGGGGGGGCGCGGGATGCTTGCGCCTCATCTCGCCTGCTTCCTCCCCCGGCGAGGGCCGCCGGACGTGTTGGTTGCCCACCAGGAGCGCCTCCGGCGGCAGCGCGGGCCGGGAGACCCTCGTCGGCTCGGGGCGGCGGAAACTCCCTCTGCGTGTCCACATGTTCGGCCCTTTATTGGCCCGGTCCTGCAACGGTGAAGTTCAGGGAGTTGGACAGGTTTCCTGCCGTCCCGGGTGCAGATGGCCCCCTGGGCGCCGCAGCGCGTGGTGACCGGCAGCACGACGGCCACATCGGCGTTGGAGCCGGGCCGCACCGTAATCCGCCAGGGGATGTTGCTGGACTTGAGCACCCGCTTCGCTTTCGCACTTCCCCGTCCGTCAAGTCAAAGGCGTGCAGCTTCAGCTTCTTGTAGCTCAGCGGGAACTCCTCGCTGAACTCGATTTCGAAGGTGAATTCCGTAGATCCATCGTGGATCGCCGGGACGGCTCCCCTCAGGCTGACGGTCAGAGGCGGTGGCGGCGGCGCCACCGCGTCCGTGGCCGCGCTGGTCAGGACCTCCGGGTTGCAGTCGTCGGTGAAACTCACCCACACCTGGATCGTCAGCCCCTCGTCGTCCTCCGTCAGGGTGTGGCTGGCCCCGGTGGCGTTCGGAATGTCCGTCCCGCCGGCCATCCACCGGTAGGTGAAGACGGCATTCTCCATGCCCTCGGCGTCGGCGATGCCCTAGGTGTCCGCCGTCAGCATCTCACCCACCCGGACCGTGCCGGTGATGGCCGGTTGCCCGGTTGCCCGGTTGCCCGGTGGCCCGGTGGCCCGGTGGCCGGATTGTTTGGCTAGGCCGCGGCCGCCACCACCTCAGTCTCCGCGCTGGCCAGCTTCTCCCGTTTGCCAGCATCGTCGGTGAAGGACACCCGCACCAGGATGTGCAGACCGCGGTCGGCAGACACCAGGGTGTAGGTCGCTCCCGTCTCGCCGGAGATGTCGATATACGCACCACCGTCAGTCACCACCCACTGGTAGCTGTAGGAGACGTTGGTCAAACCGTCGGCGTCGCCTATGCCTGTGGTGTCTGCCGTCAGCGTCTCCCCCACCCGAACAGTCCCGCTGATGGTCGGTCGCCCCGTGGCGGCAGTGTTCCGCTTGGCGTCAACCGCCTCCGTGGCCGCGCTGGTCAGCGTTGTCTCGTTCCCGAGATCGTCGGCGACGGTGACCCGCACCTTGATGGTCTGGCCCTCGTCGTCGGCCAACAGGGTATAAGTGGAGCTCGTAGCTCCCGCGATGTCCGTATCGTCGCCCAGCCACTGATAGCTGTAGGTGACGTTGGTCAACCCGTCTGCGTCGGCGATGCCCGAGGTGTCCGCCGTCAGCATCTCACCCACCCGGGCCATGCCGCTGATGGTCGGTTGCCCGGTGGCCGGACTGTCGGGCTGGGGCGCTGCCGCCACCGCATCCGTAGCCTCGCTGGTCAGCGTTGTCTCGTTCTCCGCGTCGTCGGTGACGATGACCCTCACCTTGATGGTCTGACCCTCGTCGTCGTCAACCAGGGTGTAGGTGGAACTCGTAGCCCCCGCGATGTCCGTATCGTCGCCCAGCCACTGATAGCTGTAGGTGACGTTGGTCAACCCGTCCGCGTCGGCGATGCCCGAGGTGTCCGCCGCCAGCATCTCACCCACCCGGGCCGTGCCGCTGATGGTCGGTTGCCCGGTGGCCGGACTGTCGGGCTGGGGCGCTGCCACCACCGCATCCGTAGCCTCGCTGGTCAGCGTTGTCTCGTTCTCCACGTCGTCGGTGACGATGACCCTCACCTTGATGGTCCGGCCCTCGTCGTCGTCAACCAGGGTGTAGGTGTTATCCGCCGCACCGAAGATGTCCGTATCGCTGGTTCCATCATTGGCAACCCACTGGTAGCTGTAGGTGGATTTGGTCAGACCGTCATCGTCGGTGATGCCCGAGGTGTCCGCCGTCAGCTCCTCACCCACCTGGGCGGTGCCGCTGATGGTCGGTTGCCCGGTGGCCGGACTGTCGGGCTGGGGCGCTGCCGGGGTGAAGGCCCGGACCCAGTCGGACCTCTCGCTCACCTTCCCGTACTCGTTGATGGCCTTGATGCGGTACACGTACTCCTTGTCCGGCTCCACCGTATCGTCGGTGTAGGTGGTGTCCGCCGAGCCGGTGTCGCCGGTGATGGTGACGAAGGTCCCCACCAGGTGGATTTCCCGGTCGCGCCGCAGGATGACGTAGCCGGTGATGGAGTCGTCCTGCGGGTCGTCCCAGGTGAGGGTCACGGTGTCGTGGGAGACGGCGGCAGACAGTCCCGTGGGCTTATCGGGGACGGGGACGGCCGGGGTGTCGGCCCGGACCCAGTCGGATTCCTCGCTCACCCCTCTGTGCTCGTTGATGGCCTTGATGCGGTACACGTATTCCTTTTCCGGCTCGACCGAATCGTCGGTGTAGGTGGTGTCCGCCGAGCCGGTGTCGCCTGTGATGGTGACGAAGGTCCCCACCAGGTGGATCTCCCGGTCGCGGCGCAGGATGACGTAACCGGTGATGGCATCGTCCTGCGGGTCGTCCCAGGCGAGAGCCACGGCGTCGTGAGAGACGCTGGGGGACAGGCCCGTGGGCATGGCTGGCGGCTCGGGAGCCGCCACTACTGCCGTAGCCGTGCTGGTCAGCGTTGTCTCGTTCTCCGCGTCGTCGGTGACGATGACCCTCACCTTGATGGTCTTCCCCTCATCGGCAGCGACCAATGAGTAGGTCGATGCGGTGGCCCCCGTGATGTCCGCATCGTCGGCCAGCCACCGATATCTGAAGGTGGCATTGTCCAGACCGTCATCGTCGGCAATGCCCGAGGTGTCTGCCGTCAGCATCTCCCCCACCTGGGCCGTCCCGCTGATGGTCGGCCATCCCGTGGCGGGGTTGTTGGCTGTCTGCTGCTGGACAGCAAAGTCAACCTCATCCGTGGCCGTGCTGGTCAACGTTGTCTCGTTCTCCGCGTCGTCGGTGAAGGTCACCCTCACCTTGATGGTCCGGCCCACGTCGTCGGCCACCAGGGTGTAGGCGGCATCCGTCTCGCCGGATATGTCCGTATCGGTGGTTCCGTCACTGGAGATCCACTGATAGCCGTAAGTCACGTTGGTCAAGCCGTCGGCGTCCCCGATGCCCGAGGTGTCCGCCGTCAGCGTCCCGCCCACCTGCGCCGTCCCGCTGATCGTCGGCGCTCCCGTGGCCGGGGTGTTGGGCGTGTCGTTGTCGTTCACCGTCACCGTCACGCCAGCGATCGTGATCCCGCTGTAGGCGCTGTCCGTGCTCCCCGCGCTGTGGGTCAGCGTAACCGCACCGTCCATCGTGTCCGCATCGGCGCCCGCGCTAACCGTCACCGTCTGGACCGTTTCCCAGTTCGACCCGGTGAAAGTCAGGGTGGTCGGGTTCGGGGTCACCTCCGTGCCCGCGTGTCCGGCCACCGTCACCTCGACATCCGTCATCGGCTGGCTATCGAGAACCACCGTGTAGGTCTCCCCGGCCGTGTCCTCTTCCATCACCGTCAGCGCCGTCTTCGACAACGACACGCCCGCCGTGTTGGTGGAAGGAAGCTCCAGGCTCACCGTGGGCGTACCCGTTTCAGAGGCAGACCAAGAGCCTTTGCCGACCGAGTTCTCAGCCCGCACCTGCACGTCGTACTGCTCGCCTGTTTCCAGGTCGGTGATGGGGTAACTCATTACGCCGCTGCTCTCGATCCAGGCCCTCAACTGCTCTGTCCAGTTGGCATCGTCGGTCTCATCCTCACTGGTCTTGATGTAGCGCACATCGTAGGCGGTGGGGTTTTCGCCCCCGGTGTTGGCCGGAAGGTCCCACACCACTGTCAGGGAAGTGTCACCCGGTGCGACCGCAAGGTTGATGGGAGCCGATGGCAATGTCTTTCCCGGTGGAGCCGTCGCAACGCCGCTGAAGACCCATGGGCGGGCCTGCTTGATCGCCAGTTTGTTCTCGCTGGTGATCTTGAACTCGATCTCCATGGCAAACGGGTCACCGGCTGCGGGGTTGTACAGCCCCTTGAAGTGGTTATGGATCTCCTGAAGGTGCCGGCGCAGCTGGCCGATTTGGCCACTGCTCATGAGGAGTTGCCCAGGCAACACCTGGTTGGAAGTGGCAACGATCCCTATGTCCACTCCTTTGTACAACAGGATTTCCTCAGGCACCGAGTGCGCATCCGGGTTGGTTACCAGGTCCTCGCCCACCTGACTGTTGACGTAGTAGGTCCCCGGCCTGCCGGGCCCGGTGGGGTTGAAGCTCACGGCGACGCCGTTGACCAGTTCGTCCTGGTAGCTGGGATGGACCAGGATCCCCATCGCTGCCGCCAGGTGATCGATGCGATGGAAGTCGCGTTCGGTGAAGGCACGGAAGGTCCAGAGGCTGGCGTACACTTCTTTCAGAGACTTGTCGAGGCCGTCTTCCTCGTCCTCATCCGGTTTCTGGCTTTTGGAGTCGTAGAGTCCCGCGCCGTTGAACCCGGGCAGGTCCTCGTTGTTGGTGCTGGACCGGTACTTACGGTTGGTGGTCCCCGCGGGGAACCTTGTATTCATGTCTGCCAGGGCCGTGAGTATCCACGCGGGAGTCTCCCCCTCTTTGATGGCGTCGCGCAGGTCCTTGAGCTCGTCCTCCTGCGTGTCGAAGTTCTCCTGGAAATCAGTGTCAGCCAACATGGTTTCGATGCGGGCGTAGAGGTCGTTGTGCTTCATGAACTCGTCGTAGAAGTAGAACGGGATCGCGAACCCGTCGGGGACGGTGCTCTCCGGGAAGCCGAGCGTCCTGAGCACGGCCACGTTGGCCGCCTTGACGCCGAACGCGTCCCAGTCATCGAAACCGATTTCGCTCAGCGGCCTGATCTCGGTGACGGAGAGGTCTCGCTGCGGCATCTGGGAGGTGGCAGGGCGGGACGATTCGTAGTGCGCATCGACTTCCTCGCGGGTAGCGGCGCGGATCGAATAACTGATCTCAGATACGTTGTAGCGGACGAAGCTGCCGATGAGGGACTCAATGTCGTTATTGTCAAGGGCGTCGCGTATGTAAGCGTTGGGGACGCCGTCCTGGATGGCCCGCAGGTTGACGTGCGAGAGCGGCGTTTGGGGCACGGTGGAGATGATGCCGGCGACACGGGGCAGATTGTTGGGCAGCGCTTCGTAGATCACCACGTCCCGGAGACTGGGACGCTCGTCCGGTTCCAAGACCCGCAGTAAGCCGAAGCCTTCCGCCTCGTTCAACGGGATGAAGTCCCTTTCGGTCGCAAAATCTTCGTCAAATAAGAGAGGGATTCGGGAATCCTCGTAGAGTGGAATATCGTCCTGGATAGTCAGAAGTTGATAGTTGCGGAAGCGATAAGCCAAGTCTTGCTCAAGCAGCGGCATGCTGGCGGCGACCAGCGTAAAGAAGCGATCAACTTCTGTGAAGGGATGCGTCGACACATACCAGGCGGCATAGACTCCCAGACTGCCATCAGCAGCTTCGAGGCTGGGATAATAATGCAGGTTGCCTTTGATCGCCTGTGACGCATTCTGCTCGATGCCCTCGTCAACGAGTAAGTTGACAAAGGTGTGGTGAAATTGGTACCTGTTGGCGTTCTGGAAGTAGACGCGCGGGGTTTCGGTGTCGATGCCAAACACAACGACTTTCATATCGAGTTCAGCGCTCCAGGGCGGGTAGACGTGGGCGAGGGCCTCGAACGTTGCCCGGGTCAGGAATGCCTACGGCGCCGTCGTTGAGATCGAGAGAGCCCGCAGCATTCACCGGGTTGTTGGTCCCCAAGTCGTCAAGTTCGGTGATGTCGTCGATGCAGTCGCCGTCCACGTCGGCCGGGTCTGCGATGAGGTACTTCTCCACCCGGTAGCGCTCCTTGGTGAGCGCCTTCACGTTCTCAGCGAGGGTGGTAGTGCCCGCTTCGCCCCTCTTCACCAGGACCGGCAGGTCCACCGTCGTGCCCCTCACGTAGAGCACGAAGTAGTCGTCAGTGGTGGATGCCACCACGATGGGCACGGAGTCAACCTCCACATCTGTCGGCGTTGGGTTATAGCTGGCTCCGGGACACGGCACCGGCGCAACCGCGTCCGTTTCTGCGCTGGTCAGCGTCTCCTCGTTGCCCTCGTCGTCGTCAAACCTGACCTTCACTTGATTGTCTGCCCCTCATCGGCTGCAACCAGCGTGTAGGTCGTTCCCGTGGCGTAGCGAATGTTCCTGCCAGAACTCACGTCGTTCCGTATCCACTGGTATCTATAGGAGACGTTGGTCAACCCGTCAGCGTCCGCGATGCCCGAAGTGGACGCCGTCAGCGTCTCCCCCACCTGGGCGGTGCCGCTGATCGCCGGCGCGCCGGTTGCTGGTACGCCCTCCCACTCCATATTATGGGTCGTCATCTGCCAGGCATACTCGGACCACTCAGACCACCCAACGCTGTTGCCCGCCCTGACTCGGAAAGAGTCGTAACCCATATCTTCAGGTAGGCTGGTCGCCACCGCGCGAGATCCATAAAAGACTATTTCGATCCCAAGCCCAGCATTCGGCAGGCCTATCCAGCCCGAAGACGTATAGAATTGGACTTCATATCCGTTCGCACCAGACACATCGTTCCAGTCAACTTCCACCATTCCCTTGGCCAATGCCAGAAGTGTGGGCGCGTCAGGTTTGGTGGGGACGGCATTTTGTGCCGAAACCGGCACGGCCCAGTTAAAGAGAATCCCAATAGCCACCAGTGAGAAAATGCCCGCAGTGATCACACTCTTCAATCCCGACTGACTTAGAACAAACCTCATGGATATTCCCTCTGCTGATTGTTGATGCTGCCCCACTCTGAGGTGGACCCCAAGGGCCGGAGCCGCAAGTTGCAGCGCGTTCCTCTCGACGTTCTAGTACTGGACCAAATCAGGATTGGCAGGGATAGAGGCGGTGGTTATCATTAACCGGCCCGACCTGGCTCCCACTGCCGCTTCGTTGATGGCTCTGACCCGGTACACGTAGTTGGTGCCGGCAGCCACATCCGTATCGGTGTACGTGGTCGCGTCGCTTCCCGTCTCAAGTGCGAGCGCAGGCATCGCCCTCCTGTCGGCCCCAGGGCCTCGACCGCTCCGAATTCGGTTCGATACGCCTGCCTCACCTGTCCATGCATCTTTGCTTGCTTTTTTCGTTTGCCCGGAAAGCCGGCCTTTCGAGCGGTCCCGCCCCCTGTTACTGCGCCGGCTAGCCCGCCGGGGCCGGCGCCGCCGGGGTGAAGCCCCGGACCCAGTCGGACATCTCGCTCACCTCCCCGTGCTCGTTGATGGCCTCGATGCGGTACACGTACTCCTTGTCCGGCTCGACCGTATCGTCGGTGTAGGTGGTGTCCGCCGAGCCGGTGTCGCCTGCGATCGTGACGAAGGTCCCTGTGGGATGGATCGCCCGGTCGCGCCGCAAGATGACGTAGCCGGTGATGGCGTCGTCCTGCGGGTCGTCCCAGGTGAGGGTCACGGTGTCGTGGGAGACGACGGCGGACAGGCCCGTGGGCTGGTCGGGGACGGGGACCGCTGGGGTGAAGCCACGAACCCAGTCGGACCTCTCGCTCACCTCCCCGTGCTCGTTGATGGCCTTGATGCGGTACACGTATTCCTTGTCCGGCTCGACCGTATCGTCGGTGTAGGTGGTGTCCGCCGAGCCGGTGTCGCCTGCGATCGTGACGAAGGTCCCTGTGGGATGGATCGCCCGGTCGCGCCGCAGGATGACGTAGCCGGTGATGGCGTCGTCCTGCGGGTCGTCCCAGGTGAGGGTCACGGCGTCGTGGGAGACGGCGGCGGACAGGCCCGTGGGCTTGGCCGGCGGCTCGGGGGCCGCCACTACTGCCGTGGCCGCACTGGTCAGGATTGTCTCGTTCCCCGCGTCGTCGGTGACGGTGACCCGCACCTTGATGGTCTGGCCCTCGTCGTCGGCCACCAGGGTGTAGGTGGCATCCGTCTCGCCGGAGATGTCGGTATCGGTGGTTCCGTCATTGGCAACCCACTGGTAGCTGTAAGTCGCGTTGACCAACCCGTCAGCGTCGGCGATGCCGGCGGTGTTCGCCGTCAGCATCTCACCCACCCGGGCCGTGCCGCTGATGGTCGGTTCTCCGGTTGCGGGCGTGTTGGAAGCCCCCTGCTGCTGGACAGCAAAGCCAACCGTATCCGTGGCGGCGCTGGTCAGCGTTGTCTCGTTCCCCAGGTCGTCGGTGACGATGACCCTCACCTTGATGGTCTTACCCTCGTCGCTGGCCAACAGGGTATAAGTGGAGCTCGTAGCCCCCGCGATGTCCGTATCGTCGGACAGCCACTGGTAGCTGTAGGTCGCGTTGACCAACCCGTCAGCGTCGGCGATGCCCGAGGTGTCCGCCGTCAGCATCTCACCCACCTGGGCCGTGCCGCTGATGGTAGGCGCCCCTGTGGCCGGGTAGTTGGATGTCTGTTGCTGGGTTGCATAGCTAACAATATCCGTCGCCGTACTGGTCAGCGACTCTGCGTATCCGCCATCGTCGGTGAAGGACACACGGACTTTGATGGTCTTGCCTTCGTCGTCGGCCACCAGGGTGTAGGTCGAGTCCGTCCCACCCGGGATGTCCGTGTCCGAAGTTCCGTCATTGGCAATCCACTGGTAGCTGTAGGTGGCGCCGCTCAGCCCGTCACCGTCAGCGATGCTGGAGGTTTCCGCCGTCAGCCTTTCCCACACCTGAACAGTGCCGCTGATGGTCAGCGTTCCCGTCGCCGCTTGGTTCGGCAACCGCAACCATAAATCGTTCGAGTCCATCGAATACCATGTGGCGCTGGCTCCTTCTCGCGCCGACAACCGCATTTTGTACACACCCGGCTCACAGCCTGCGTTCCCCAATGATCCCCCAACGATCACCACCTCGTCCTCAACCGTCGTGACCTCAATGTCCGTGCCCATGTTGGTGCCTTCGCACTCATTCGCGTCGGTTCCATTCTCGTGAAACATGTCCATCCTGAGCACGTAGTCAACCGTGCTGGGATCATCATCATTAACTGCATTCTGCAGGTTAGAGGTGAAATCCACTGAATCCTCAATGGCGCACCCCCTAACATCCAAGTTCGTCCAATCGACAATCCCGCAGGAACTACTGACAGACATTTCCCATGCGGCGCCGGTCAGACTCTCGGCGTTGCCTGCATCGTCGGTAAAGGACACACGCACCTTGATGGACTTGCCCTCGTCGGTGTCAACTAGGGTGTAGCTAGATCCCGTGGCACTCGTGATGTCCGTGTCCGTACTACCGTCGTTTCTTATCCATTGGTAGCTGAAGGAAACGTAGTTTAGTCCGTCAGCGTCGGCGATGCCGGTGGTGTCCGCCGTGAGCGTCTCGCCCACCTGGGCGGTGCCGGTGATGATGGGCGCACTAGTGGCCGGGCTGTTGGCACGAGGTGCCACCACCCCAATGGGCTCACTTTCGACCTGCTCACGGTAGCCATCGTCGTCGATGTAGGTCACTATTAGCCGGCAGTCGCAGGGACCCTCGTCACGATCCACGAGCGTATATTCCTCGCCGTTGGGTCCAGAGAAGCCACTCCACCAGTATCTGAAGGTTGCGTTAGTCAAACCATTGGCGTCTCTGATGCCGGAGACATCTGCAGTCAGGGTCTGCCCGACCTCCAATGTTCCGAGGACGACTGGCTTTCCATAAGGCGCGCTGTTGGGCAGTCTCACTTCCTGCGTCGCAACGCTGGTTAGCGATTCCTCGTTGCCTCTATCGTCGATGAAGGACACCCGTACCTTCAGGGTCTTCCCCATCTCGGCGAATGTCACCCTGTATCTGGAACCGGTCGCCCCCGTTATATCGGCGTCGTCAACAAGCCACTGGTAGCTGAAGGTCGCGTTGTCCATTCCGTCGCGGTCGCGGGTCAAGGAAACATCTGCATCCACGGTGCACCCAACGCACGGCCTACCATTGTGCGCGATGTCTGGTAGGCCTACGGCAGGTCTGTTGGGTCGAACTAAGGAAACGTCCCCCTCGGCCCGAGTGATCTCAAGGAAATATCCTGTCCCGAGATCACAGTAGGCGATCGGGTACACGTCCAAGAAAACGTGATTTTCACCGTCATACAGGTCGACCTGGAATCCGGGCGTGTTGGGATCGGCGTCCGTTAGTTCGATCAGAGGGCCATTGCGATCGGAGTAGTCCCGGCGACAGCCGGGGCTTAGTCCTGTGATCGGGTGCCATGGGGTGTTGACTACGACAGCTAACACCGCCCCTCCTGACGTTTCGAATAAGTCGACAGCGTACCCTTCCTTAGGAGTTGCGGCGATGGTTATCCGTGTGTCGGCATTGGCTACGTCCGGGACGGTGTAGACGGAAGTGGAACTCTTGAAAGCGGGGGTCAGAGTTCCGTGGCTGACGCTCAGCGCACTCAACGGAGGCTCCGAAGAGTAGGTGCCCGGCTGGGGTCGTCCGTCGGACCAGGGAAGTTCGACTCTTGAGACCAATCGTCCCGATCCGTCGGTTCCGCAGAACACTTCCACGTCGAACCCATCGACAGGGCCTTGGACGCCTGTGAGTCCCTTAGTTATCTGAGTACTTTCGGAGGCAACCGAGCCCAGTTGGATCTGGGAGCCTGGAGTCTCGTGTCCTATTCGAGTCTCTGGATGGATATTCAGGTAGGCGTTGTAGTTGGAGGAGCAATCTTCGGAGTCGCTCCATGTGACGGTGAGGTCGGTGACGATATTGTTGAGATCCGATGTGTCCTCCGTCACCGCGACCGTTATGTAACTCACCCCCTCAGATACGGGCTGGGCGGGAGCGGCCTGTACAGCAGTGGTGGCCGCGCTGGTCAGCGTCTCTTCAAGACCGGCATCGTCGGTGAAGGAGACCTTCACCTTGATAGTCTTGCCCTCGTCGGTAGCTGCCAGAGTGTAGATGGAGTCCGTCGCATCCGTGATGTCCGTGTCTGCGGTGCCGTCATTGGCAACCCACTGGTAGCTGTAGGAGACCTTGGTCAAACCGTCCGCGTCAGCGATGCGCGAGGTTTCCGCCGTCAACGGTTCACCCACCTGGGCTGTGCCGCTGATGGTCGGCGCGCCCGTTGCCGCGCTATTGGCTATCTGTTGCTGGACAGCAAAGCCAACCGCCTCCGTCGCCACACTGGTCAGCGTCTCGTCGAACCCGGCGTCGTCGGTGAATGACACACGCACTTTGATAGTCTTGCCCTCGTCGCCGGACACCAAGGTGTGCGTGGAGTCGGCCCCACCCGTGATGTCCGTGTCCGAAGTTCCGTCATTGGCAACCCACTGGTAGCTGTAGGAGACCTTGGTCAACCCGTCAGCGTCAGCGATGCCCGAGGTTTCCGCCGTCAACGGTTCACCCACTTGGGCTGTGCCGTTGATGGCCGGCGCTCCAGTTGCAGGTGTGTTTGACGCGGCGTCCACTGCTGCTGTTGCCGAACTGGTGAGGGTCTCCCCGTTCCCGGCGTCGTCGGTGAACGAGACCTTCACCTTGATAGTCTTGCCCTCGTCGGTAGCTGCCAGAGTGTAGATGGAGTCCGTCGCATCCGTGATGTCCGTGTCTGCGGTGCCGTCATTGGCAACCCACTGGTAGCTGTAGGAGACCTTGGTCAAACCGTCCGCGTCAGCGATGCGCGAGGTTTCCGCCGTCAACGGTTCACCCACCTGGGCTGTGCCGCTGATGGTCGGCGTGCCCGTTGCCGCGCTATTGGGACGGGCCGCCACCGTTGCCGTCTCCCCGCCCGTCAGCGACTCGGCGTACCCGCCCCTATCGGTGAAGGCAACCCGCACCTTGATGGTCTTGCCCGCGTCGGCGGCCACCAGGGGGTAGGTGGAGTCCGTCGCGCTCGCGATGTCCGCGTCTGCGCTTCCATCGTGGGAGACCCATTGAAACCGGACCTGCACCCGGTCCAGACCGTTCCCGTCCTCTATGCCGGTCGTATCCGCCGTGAGGCTCTCTCCGACCTGAGCCGTGCCGCTGATGACCGGCGCGCCACTAGCCGGAACGTTGTCCGGCCTAGCCCGCCGGCCCGACTTGGATTGGTTCGTGGGGGCCATGAAATTGAAATCGGACCATTCCGAGAAACCATGAGCGCTTCCTGCACGTACGCGGAACCAGTACGACGAGCCGTCAGGTTCCAGTTCGCTGATAATGGCCCCCGCCCCGTAGAACGCGATCTCAATGCCGTCTCCCGGCAGGTCAGTCCACTGGCCATTCCGGTACATCTGAACGCCGTAGGAATCGGCCCCTGGCACCTCGTTCCACCCCAGGTCTACCCCCCCGATGAATACCGCAGTTCCGGTAGGCCGGTCGGGAGCGTCCGGGACGGTACCCTGAGCGGATACGGCTGACGCACCAACGAGCAGAGCCGCAAGCACCGCCATCAAGACAAGCGTCACCATGGCCGGCAGGGTCAACCCTCGGTTGGTCGAAGCGATTGAACTCATTGCTCTAAAGTCCTTCCAAAGTTTTGGGTGTAATGCCCCGAATAGAACTCAACCTGCCGGCTGGCCGCGCCGCCTGGCGAACTCCAAGCGAACACTGCCCGCTTTAGGGTTGCCTTCTCACTATACAGGCTTGGTGTAAACTAGCCGTAAAGATATCGTCAAGTTTCAGCTAATTAATGTGACTGTAATGTAAGTGGGGTATAATCGCTCCGGTTAACCCGCAATCCGGGACCCATTCAGCAGGGGATGGACGGGAGCACCGGCGATCCCTTACCCCATAGGAGGTTGGAGAGTGGACCGAGAGGACGACCTGCTGCGACAGATCGAGGCCCTGAGGGAACGGCTGTCCAGGCTGAGCGAGGCCGGTCTGCGCATCAACGAGAGCCTCGACTTCGACACGGTGCTGCAGGAGGTCCTGGACTCGGCACGTGCTCTCACGCAGGCCCGCTACGGCGTGATCACCCTCCTTGATGATTCCGGACGGGTGAGGGACTACCTCTCCTCCGGCTTTTCCCCCGAAGAGGCCGAGGGAGTCTGGGGAAATGGGCCTGCGGGATGGGAGATCTTCAACCACCTCAACAGCTTTCAGGAGCCGCTGCGGGTCCCGGACCTGCTCGGGCACATCAGGTCCATGGGCCTTCCGGCGCTCAGCTCGCCCATTCCGGTGGGTTCAGCCCTGCCGTTTTTGGCAGCGCCGGTCTTCCACCGGGGCGAGCGCTTCGGCAACATCTTCCTGGCCCAGCGAGAACGCGGTGACGAGTTCACCCAGGAAGACGAGGAGACCCTGCTGATGTTCGCGTCCCAAGCGGCGATGGTCATGGCAAACGCCCGCCGGTACCGGGACGAGCAGCGGGCCAGGAACGACCTGGAGACCCTGATAAATACCTCTCCCGTGGGCGTGGCTGTCTTCGACGTCAGGACGGGAGCCCCGCTGTCCTTCAACCGGGAGGCGGCGAGAATGATGGACGCGCTGCGGACACCGGACCAGGTCCCGGAGCATCTCTTGGAGATCATGACCATCCGGCGGGCCGATGGACGTGAGATATCCCTGCAGGAATTGTCAATGTCCCAGGCGTTGAGCTTCGGGGAGACGGTGCGGGCGGAGGAGGTGGTTTTCCAGGTGCCCGACGGACGGAGCGTCACCGCACTGATAAACGCCACGCCCATACGCTCCGATCAGGGCGAGGTCGAGACCTTTGTCGTGACCATGCAGGATATGACCCCCCTGGAGGAGATCGAGCGGCTGCGGGCCGAGTTCCTGGCGATGGTGAGCCACGAGCTGCGCACGCCCCTGGCCACGGTCAGGGGCTCGGTGTCCACGCTGCTGGACGAGTTCTCAGAGATGCACCCGGCCGAGGTGCGCCAATTTCATCGGATCATCTTCGAACAGACCGACCGGATGCGCGCGCTGATTGCAGACCTCCTCGACGTGGCCCGCATAGAGACGGGTAACCTTCCGGTCTCTCCGGAGCCGACGGACCTGGCGGTCTTGACAGGCGAGGCCAGTAGCGCCTTCCGCATCGGCGGGAACAGGCACAGCCTTCGAATCGAGGTCCCGCCCGACCTGCCCTGGGTCATGGCGGACAGATCGCGCATCGTCCAGGTGCTCGGCAACCTGCTGACCAACGCGGCCAGGCACTCACCGGAGTCGTCCATCATCCGGGTGAGTGCCGTGCCCGGCGATCTCCGGGTCTCGGTGTCGGTCTCCGACCACGGCGGGGGCATCGCTGCCGAGAGCCTGCCGCACCTGTTCCGGAAGTTCTCCCGGCTGGAGAGCGAGGAGCAGGGAGGAGACACCGGGTTGGGCCTCGCGGTCTGCAAGGGGATAGTCGAGGCGCACGGGGGGCGGATATGGGCGGAGAGCGACGGGCCGGGCTTGGGCGCCACCTTTACATTCACCCTTCCGACGGTGGAAGAGGCGGGGTTCGTCTCCCCGGCGCCGCCCCCTCAACTCTCCACCAGTCCCTCGCGCCGGTCGGTGCGGGAACAGGTGCGCATCCTGGCGGTGGACGACGACCTCCAGGCGCTCAGGTACGTTCGCGACTCCCTGATGACGTCGGGCTATGCGGTGGTCGCGACCAGCGACCCGAAAGATGTGCTGCGCCTCATGGAGGAGGAGAGGCCCCATCTGGTCCTCCTCGACCTGATGCTGCCCGGGGTCGACGGGGTCGACCTGATGAAGGACATCGTTGCCGCGAGAGACGTGCCGGTCATCTTCGTGTCCGCCTACGGCCAGGACCGAATCGTCGCCAGGGCCTTCGAGATGGGAGCGGACGATTACGTCGTCAAGCCCTTCTCGCCGACCGAGCTAGTGGCCCGCATCAAGGCGGCCCTGCGCAAGCGCACATTGTCCGAGCCGGCAGTCCCCTACGTTGTGGGAGACCTGACCATCAACTACGCCGAACGCCTGGTGACACTTGCCGGCAAGCAGATAGATTTGACTGCCATCCAGTACCGTCTGCTCGTCGAGCTATCCGTGAACGCGGGACGGGTGCTGACCTACGAGCACCTGCTGAGACGGGTCTGGGGCTCGGCTGGCGACGCCGACGTGCGGCCCATGCGCACCTCCATCAGCGCCATCCGCCGCAAGCTGGCCGACGACGCCGACGACCCGACCTACATCTTCACCGAGCTTCGTGTGGGCTACCGGATGCCCATGGGCGAGGGGCAGGTCAACCGGAGGGAGACCTCCGTAAGCGCAGGTCAGGATGCATAGTCCCAACGCAACGCCGAACCCGAGCTATTCAAAACCTCGGAGCCGCGCTTCGAGACTGCTGGCGGCAGCAACCGGCGCTTCTCCAGAGGGCAGTCGGGACGCAAAAGCAGCCGATGCGGATGAGTTGCGCTATCCGGCGACGATTTATGCCTGGGGGCGCTGGTCGATTTTCCTCGTTTGCGTGTTCCTTATGATCTACCGCCCTGATTACGCCCTCGTCAAATACGTGGTTTACATGCTCTGCCTTGCACTGCTGGTAGGGTTGAACGGGTACGTGCACCACCGCCTCCGCTCAGGTCGCACGGTGACATTGCGCTGGATGCTCGTTCTCAGCGCTACGGACGTGGTCATGATCACGGCCGGCATGGTAGCCGGTGGTGGCTTCAGCAACTACTTTTTCTATCTGATGTACTACCCTGCCCTGGGCGCGTTCGCCGTCTTCTTCAGCTCCTTCAGGCTGGCCTTCGCGTGGGTGACCATGGCGGCCTTCATCTACGCCGTCGTCAGCCTGACGGTTGGGGAGGGTCTCAACTTTGAACAAAAAGAGGAAAGGGCTCTGCTTACAAGAATTCTCGTCATGTATGTGGTAGTGGCATCCGTGAACTTGGTCTCCAGCTCCGAGAGGATGAAGCGGCGGGAGGCCGTGGAACGGGAGCGGGCGCTCCAGAGGGAGCGCGTCGAGCTCTCCCGCACCATCCACGACACGGTGGCGCAGTCCGTCTACGTTGTGGGCCTGGGCATCGAGACGGCCAGGGATCTGGCCAGAAACACGGGTGGCGAACTGGCGGCGAGGCTGGACGAGACCTACACCCTGTCCAGAACGGCCCTGTGGGAGCTGAGGCATCCCATAGACTCGGGGCGCATCTTCGAGGGCATGGCTCTGGGGGAGGCGTTGAGCTCCCACGCCTATTCGTTCACCGCCATTACGTCCCTGCCCGTGGAGGTGGCGCAGGATGGCGACGAACGGGACTTGCCTTCGGCCGTCCGTGGCCAGCTCTTCGGGATCGTCCACAACGCCATGACCAACGTGTTGCTCCATGCAGACGCCAGCCGGGTCGAAGTCCGCCTCGATTTCCAGGCCGACCAGCTGTGTCTGTCCGTGTCGGACGATGGCATCGGGATACCCCAGGAGGGCGGGAGATGGGGCCACGGTCTCCGCAACATGGGCGCCAGCGCGGAGCGCATGGGCGGTCGCTTGGATGTGTCGCCAGGCGCTGATGGAGTCGGCACCAGGGTAACCTGCGTGGTCCCCTACCAAGCAAGTCCTGGAGGTGTCTAGCGTGTCAGCGAGAATCCCGATCAGGGTGGTGCTGGTGGACGACAATGAGATCGTCCGGAAGGGGCTTCAGGAGGCGTTGGAACACTCGGATGACTTCACGGTGGTCGGGCAGACCGGCGAGGGAGATGAAGCCCTGGGTTTGGCGGAGAGGCTCCGGCCCGATGTCATCCTGATGGACGTGCTGATGCCCGGCATGAACGGCATCGACGCGTGCCGGGAGATCACGACGGCGCTGCCCGACGCGAAGGTCCTCATGCTGACCGCCTTCTCGGACCGCGACGCCATGGACGATGCATTGGCCGCGGGAGCGATGGGGTACTTGCCCAAGCTGTGGGGCAGGGACCAACTCCTGAACACCCTGCGAGACGTGGTGGACGGGCGCTACCGCTCCCCCATCCAGCCGCCGTGAGGGAAGGGCGGGCCGGGTCGTCCGGGTAGTCCTTACGATGAACGGTTGCGATCTGACAGGAATCAGTTTGCGGGGGGGCGCAATCATGTCCGTCAATGAGCAAATGCCAGAAGAAACCCCGAAACTCTTCGATGCATTCATAAGCTATTCTAGTCACGATAGCAACGTGGCGACGCGCTTGGAGGAGGACTTAAGACAGGAAGGATTTGTAGTTTGGCTGGATAAACGAGAAGTGTTGGTTGGCCACAATATTGTTGATAGAGTAAGCCTAGTAGACCAACATCCTTGAAATGATGGGTGAAACGCCGGACTGCTTGGCCATCGATTCCGTGAGCAAGGTTTGTCCGGGCAACGCCCCCGTACTAATCAACCCATCATTACAATGATTTCGGACTACTAGTGAGGTGGACCCGATCGGTTGTACGGAGGTAATTGCTCTTCGAAAGCAACGTTGTTGCCCTCGGGCTCCAACGGCTGGCAGACGGGGTCCGTTCCGTCCCCCCCGGTTACACGTCCGGCAGTCAGAAGACCGGTTTTGCGAACCGCGGTCTCGGCGCCTGACGGAGGTCGGCCTGGAGCGGCTACCGGCACGTCCCTTCAGCGGGACGGGAAAGCGCATCCGCCCTGACCGCCAGCCCGAAGCCGCCCAATACCGATTCCGCCAACTCGTCCTCCCGCTCCAAAACGAGAGGATGCCTCCGCAGCGCGTCTCGCGGTTCATGACGAATGCCGGGCCGGTATCGGGCCGGCGTGCCGATTACCGCCTCCGAACCCCATCCCGAGGTGTTCGAGTGAGTTCTGCCCGCCGCCATCCCGCACGCCAAGCCAGCCCGCAGTTGCCGTCCCGCAAGTTGGGCCTCGACGCCCACCGCGCGCGGCGCCTCGATCCGCTCCTGCACCTGCCCGACCACATGCAGCGCCGCGGTCCCACCGAACCGCGCCATCAGAGCCTGCGCCTTGAGGTCTCAGTCTTCGATACGTCCCCCGGCAGCGGCTTCGGCAATGGTGGCTCCTGCCGGGTTCGACAGGACGACCAGCATGATCTCGGTCTCCTCGTCCTCGGAATCGTCGACCACCTCGACCTCGATGGTCCTCGCCGTATCGCCCGGCGCGAACACCAGCGTGCCCGAGCCCGCCACATAGTCCTCGCCCGCCAGCGCGTTGGCGTCGCGCGTCTCCCAGTCCACGCGCACTGTCTCCGTCGACGCCCGGTCGAGCGTCACCTCGAACACCAGCACCGCGCCCGGGCCTTCCTCCACCATGGCATCAGCGATCGATACCACCGCCGGCGGTGCCTCCTCCGTGTCCTCCGTGTCCTCCGTGTCCTCGGGCGCCTTCTCCGAGTCTTCCGAGTCCTCCGGCGCCTCCTCCGTGTCCTCGGGCGCCTCCTCCGGGTCCGGCGGTGTCTCTGCCGGGTCCGACACCGTCCCCGTCGCCGCGGCGTTGGCGAGTTCCGCACCGGAGGCCTTCGACAGCTTGAGTCCCATCGTCTCCGTGCCCTCGTCGTCGGAATCGGCGAGCACCTCGACCCGGATGGTCTTCGACGTCTCACCCGGCGCGAACTCCAGGGTGCCCGACCCCGCCGTGTAGTCCGACCCCGCCTGCGCCGTGCCGTCCGAGGTCGCCCAGTCCACGCGCACTGTGTCCTCCGACGCCGGGGCGAGCGTCACCGCGAAGGCCAGCGCCCCGCCCTCCGACGCCGATGCGTCCGCCACCGACAGCTCCGGCGTTTCGACCGCTCGCGCCTGCGCTGTGCTCGCCGTCCTCTCCACCGGCTCCGCGACATCGCCGCACACCGGCTCAGACGGCGGCCCGTTCGGCGACCCCACGAGCAGCGCAGTCACCTGGATGTGCGTCGCCTTGAGCGTCCGGTGAAGAAACACGGTGTCCGCCGTCGGATAGAACCCGCCACCGGGCCATTTGGCCGTCGGCGCCGGCTCCGAGCAGCTTTCCACCGGCGCCCATTCGACCAGCCAGCCGCGCACATGCGCCAGCGCAACGTCGCTCGGCGGGTCCCAGGTGAACCGCAGCGCCATGATCGGCTCCTCCAGCTGCTCCTGGAACTCCTCCGGCAGCCTCGGATCCACGATCGCCTCCACACGCGGGTTCCGCACCGCGCCCCGAACGGTGTCCGGCTCGTCGTCCCACACCCGGTATATCGCCTCCTCCTCCTCTCCCAGAAGGTAGCGCACGCTCGGGAGCACCTCCGCCGTCACCTCGCTGTATCCCTCGTCCTCCCGGTCGTCCCGGGTATTCACCTCGAACGTCGCCGTGCGCTGCCCCGCCGGAATGGTAACCGACGTCGGCCCCCGCCCCGAGAGCATCTCCAGCGTCTCCGTAACCCGAAGGTCCACCCGCAGCGCCGACTCCGGCGCCGGAGTCGCCCGCACCCTGAACACCAGCGTGTCCCCCTCGGTCTGCGAGGTATTGTTCTCCCTCTCGATCGATACCGTCACCCCCGGGTCCGCCGCCATCGACGCGCTGCCCATATCCGACCACGGGCTCATCCCGCGCACGTTCTCCGCCTGCACCCGCACCTCGTACTCCGTCCCTGGCAAGAGCCCCCGGAGCCGCACCGAGCGCGCGTCCGGCGCAATCGCCTCCCGCCAGCGGGTCCACCCGCTCGCCCCGGCGATGCGGTATTCCAGGATGTAGCGCGTCACCGGCGCGCCGTTCGCCGCCGCCGACCCCCACGTCGCATCGAGCATCGTCGGCGACACCACCGAGACCCCCGGGCGCCCCGGCGCCCCCGGGGGCGCACCCCCGTCATTGTCCAGAATCTTCACCGTCGCCGACGACGGTGTGCCCACCGCGTAACCCTGGCCGTGGGAGTACTGATCGAAACGGTCACCGTTCTCGAGCAGCAACGGGACCGGACGCTGGATCGTGACCGTGAAACTGCCGTCGGCCTCGACCACCTCGTCGTCCACCGTGTGGAACGTGACCACCCAGGACAGCGCACCCCCACGCGAGTTGATCCCCGAGACCACGCTCGAATAGGAGTTGCGCACGAACTCGCCCTCGTAGCTGTACACCGACTCCACGACCGCCCCAGGCGTCCGGTTCGACATCATGATGCGGTAGCGCACCAGCTCGCCCTCGGTCACCTCGTCCAAAACCGCCTCCACCGTCAGCGTCAGCGGCACCGGGGTCACCGTCTTCGCTGCCGACCACTCCGAATTGCCGATGCGGTTCACCGCCCGCACCCGGAAGGAGTATTCGGTATGGTTCGCCAGCCCGGTGACCGTGTGGCCCCTGAGGCTGTCCGCGTCCTTGATCGTGCCACTGGTGCCCTGTCTGTACTGGAACTTTGTCACCGGCGCGCCGCCGTCGTCGCCCGGCGTCCAGCGCAGGATCGCCGATTCGTGGCCCGGTGCCACCTTAAGGTCCGGCGCGCCGGGCACAGTCGCCTCGTCGTCCAGCACCGTCACCGCCCCCGGTCGCGGTGTGGCGCAGCGTCACCGTCTCGTCGTTCTTGTCCGTATCCTCCACGCCCTGCACCATCACCGTCTGCGCCGTCTCCCAATTGTCCGCCGTGAAGGTCAGCGTCGCCGGATTCACTGACACCTTGCCAACGGTCCCCAGCACCGCCACGGTCACGGCCGAGGCCGGGGCCCGCGTGAGCGTCAGCCCGTAGCTGTCGCTCACGCTCCCGTCTTCCGCGACCGTCAGCTCCGGCTCGTCCGCCACGATGCCGCCGTCGTTGTCGGCCACCGTGACCCTCAGGGCCGGCAGAGCCACGTCGTCGTAGCCGCCCCCCGAGGCCGTATGGGTGAGCGTCACCGTCTCGTCCACCTCATTGGCGTCCTCGCCCGCCGTCACCTCCACCGTCTGCGGGGAGTTCCAGTTCGAGGTCGTGAACGAGAGACTCCTGGGCGAGACCGTCACGCCAGTGCCCCCGACAGTCACCGTCACCCTCCCGGTGGGCGCCTCAGTCAGCTGGACCGTGTAGGACCCGGTCGTGCCCTCGTCCACCGTCAGCGCCGAGGGGGTCAGCACCCCTCCCCGGCCGACCATCCTGTAGGAATACACCTTCTTGCCGGCGCCGCTGGACAGCACCCACATCGTCGTGCCGTCCGCCCATAAAGCGCGGGGATTGCCGTGGTTGGACCCCAACTCAAACTCCAGGGTTTCATCCCTGGTTCCGTCCCGAAGCGCGTAGGCGTAGACCCGCCTGCCAGACCAGTCGCCAACCCACATGGTCGTACCATCAGACCAGATGCCGGTGGGGACGATGTTGATGATGACCGGAGTGATGTCCTTGTCGGGGTCCCGATCGCCGAAACCAGTGGTGGTCAGCTTGTAGGCGAAGATTGTATGGCCTTTGAAGTCCGTCACCCAGATGGTCTCGTCGTCGCCCCAGATGTCTAGGGCTCCCTCTCGGGAATCAAGGTGCAAGGCGATGTCCTTGTCGGGGTCACGGAGCCCAGTGGCCAGTGTATAGGCAAAGAGAATCTCGTCGTTCCTGTCCAGCGCCCACAGCGTGGTTCCGTCAGACCAGATGCCTGCGGTGTGCTGATTGTCGCTAGCCGCTGTGATGTCTCTGCCACCCGCGCGGCTCCCGTCGCTCCGGTTATAGGCGTATATCGCGGGGCTCAGTGTATGGGACACGTAGAAATGCGTTGCGTTGGCCCAGACACCCCTGGTGTGGGGGTTGCCCTCAGTCAGGTTGTTGAAGTCTTTTGTCGGCGTCCAACCCCAGTCCTCGGCGGAGTCCCGCTCCAACACCAGCGTGTAGGTGAGGGACGCGGAACCGGACGTCACCTTCAGCTTGACCGTCGTCTCACCCACATGCAGGTCCACTTGAAAGCCATTCGTGACATTGTCGGCGTCGGTGAGCGCCTGGCCATCCTCGTCCAGGAATGTGACCGTCGCGCTGTCGTTGTTTCTGATGGGGGTCACGGTTGCCTGTTCAACGCCGCTGGCCACGGCCACCCGGTACGTTCCATGGTCAAAGGCGAACGTGGGGCGCAAGCCAGGGGTCTCGGCGGGGGTGCTGTGGGTGACAACGAGCCCCGCCAACGTGGTGACGCCCTCCGATGCGGGAGGGGTGTTGTAGGAGTAGAGTTTGATCGTGCCATAGGGGCCGCTCACCGCCCACAGGGTTGTCCCGTCGGACCATATGCCACCCCACACGGACAACCGGAATTCCTTGCTCGCGTCCCGGCTACCGGTAGCAAAAGTGTATGCATAGGCTATGCCACCGAGGAAATCCGTAACCCACAGCGTCGTTCCGTTGGACCATATGCCACGCGGACTAGTGTTTTGGCCGTCCAAGGTGATGTCTTTGGTCGCGTCCCGCTCGCCGAAGCCGTTGGTGGTCAGCTTGTAAGCGAAGACAGTCGAATTATTACTCGTCACCCATATCGTAGTACCGTTTCCCCATACTCCTTTGGGGACTGCGTGAGTTGCGTCCAGGGTGATGTCTTTGGTCGCGTCCCGATCGCCGAAGCCATTGGTGGTCAGCTTATAGGCGAAGAGTTTCGTGTGGTCCACCACCCACATCGTCGTTCCGTCGGACCACACGTAGTTCGCAGTGGTGTTTGCGCTGTCCAGAGTGATGTCCTTGCCTGGATCGCGAGCATGGGTGGATTTGTTGTAGGCGTAGAGTTTGCCATTTGTCCTATCCGACACCCACACCGTACTGGAATTGCCCCACAAACCGTGTCCCGCAAGATTGCCCGCTGCTTCGAGGGTGTTGAAGTCCCTCGTTGGCGTCCAGCCAAAGAAACTGTCAGAGTCCCGTTCCACCACAACCCGGTAAACCAAGGCATCTCCGCTTGACGACGTAACCTTCACATCGAGGACGTTGCTGGACGTCGCTCCTACATCTACGTTCATCTGAAAGCCGGGGGCGGAATCGACGTCGGCGAGCGTATCGCCGTTGCTGTCTAAGTACTCCAGGGTTGAATTATTGTCGTTCTTCGTGGTGGTGATGGTAACCAGTGAGACACCGCTGTGCACCGCTGTGCGATACGACGTTTCGCCGAGGGCGAACGCGGGGCGCAGCGGCGCGGACGTGGAGTCATAGCCTACGGTGAGCGCGCTGAGTGCGGTCTCGCCTGCAGCGGAAGGTCCCAAGGTGTAGGAGTAGAGCTTGTCATCTTCCGTGTCCGCCACCCACATCGTCTCCCCGTCCGACCAGAGGCGCTGCGGACGAGCATTCAGGAATTCCCCGTCCCGGTTGGTGTACAGTTGGATTCTCTTATAAGAATCCCAGACTCCGTCCACTATCCTGCTGGCATTTACCACCACGCCGCTACCGTCGAACAAGCGTGAATGGTCCGTCCACCACACTGTCGTTCCGTCGGACCAGATTCCGTCGATGGCACCTATAACACCTACATTTGTTCCAATAGCAAGGTCGTTGCTGTTGTCGTACATAAAAGTCGACTTGTCGTACGCGTACACCGTCGCTCCGTGGGTGCCGTCAGCCACGTAGATATGGGTTGCGTTGCCCCAGATACCTGTGGGACTGTCGTTGTTTGCTGTCAGGGTTACTTCTTTGGCAGGGTCACGGGCCTTACTCGACAGCGTGTAGGCATAGAGCTTGTTGTCCGTGTCGTCTGCCACCCAGAGCGTCATGTCATCTGACCAGATGCCTGCGGGGTTTGCGTTGTCCGCGTGCAGGGGGATGTCTTGGCTGGAGTTGTATGCGCGGGTGGCGCGAGTATAGGCGTAAATCTTGCGGTCCACGCTGTCCGAGACGTAGAGGGTTGTGCTGTTGCCCCATAGACCTGCGATGTCCCCGTTTCCGGCGGTCAGGGTATTGAAGTCCATGGTCGGCGTCCAGTTGAATGCGTACGCAGAGTCGCGCTCTACCGTCACGATGTAGGTCTTGGTGGCAGTGCCACTCGTGACCTTGACCTTGAACAAGGTCTCGCCAACCAGGAGGTCAACCTGGAATCCGGTCGTTCCAGCATTGGCGTCGTCCAGGGTGCGGTCTGTGACGTCCAGGTAGTCCACCGTGACGCCGGCGGCTGCCGTGGCGGTCACGGTGATCTGGCTGATGTTGTGCTTGACCGCAGCTTGGTATTCCGTAGTGGCGGCGGCGAACGTTGGACGCAGCGTGCCGGAGCTCAGGCTCAGCCCGGAGAGCTCAGCGTGTGTCTGTGCGAGAGCAACGGTCGGCAATGTCACCATCGCCGCCATTGTAAGGAGGAGCGCTACGGCAGAGAGGGTTACTCTCCAGCCAGGCCTTCGAGCAGATAAAACCTGTAGGGGCCTACCAACCAAGCCTGCTCCTACGTGGAGAGCGGCCACCAGGATCAGCGCCGCCATGGACCGCACCCCCCCCCCCCCCCCCCCCCGACTTTCGCGGCACGCAGGCGGAAATTCCAGCCATTGGTTCGGCGAAAAATCCTGTTCATCATGGTCCTCCCCGCGCCTGCATGTGGTGGCCAGCGCGGTCTCAGAGAATGTGTAACCGGCAACTCTAAGCGGTGATCCGACGGACGTTGTACCTGACTACGGCTCGGCACTCCGTGGTGTTCCAGGTTGTTCTGCAGTTTGCCAGAGCATGGGTCGAGAGCCTAAGGAATTGTACTAGACTGATGTGAACTGGTCGTGAAGATTTCGGCTGTTTTGGGCGATTTATTGTGAGGTCTATGTAACGTTGGTGTGATTGTACCGGTCAGCCCGCGATCCGGGACTCATTCAGCAGGGCCATCCCCTGCCCCATTGGGGGCTGGAGAGGGGCCCGGGAGGATGACCTGCCGCGTCGGACCGGGACCCTGAGGGTACGGCTGTCCAGGCTGGGCGAGGCCGGTCCGAGCATCGACGAGAGCCTGGAACTGGACGCGGTGCTCCAGGGTGTCATCGGCAGTGCCCGTTGCCTCGCCAGGGCCGGCTATGGTCGCATTTCCACCATGGACGCGGCGGGACGGGGACCTCGTGCTGCTCCGGCGTCATGCCGGAGCAGCACAAGAGGTTGAAAGAGACGCCGGACGGTCCGATGTTCCTCCAATGCCGCCTCGGGTTGTCCGGACCCCTGAGAATCCCCGACATGGTCTGCCACCTCCGGTCGTTGGGCCTCCCCGAGTTCCAGGCCCCGGTTCCGGCGGATTCCTTTCTGGCGACTTCGCTGCGCAACCTGGACCGGGCTTGGGCGTCATCTACTTGGCCAAAGAAAGAGGCGGGCCTGGGTTCACCGCCGAGGGCGCCTTTCGTCGGCCGGGGTAATTGCCCTTCGAAGGCAACGTTGTTGCGTTCGGTCGTCAATGGGTGGCAGGCAGGGTCCGTTCTGTCGCCAGGGCTACGTCCGGCAGTCAGAAGACCGGTTGTGCGAACCGCGTAAGGGCGGCGTCTAGAGGTAGGCCCTGTCCTTGCCAGCGGCGTACCCCTCCAAGTAGCAGCCGCAGGGTTCAGGACGGTCGCAAGCAGGCCGGCCCCGACCAGTCATTGCTTTCCTGCTTGCGCTGAATTTTCATCGAAGATTGCCCTGTTGGCCGTGCTCCACGAGATCTTCATGATCCTGGCCACACGGCTCACCGACGGGTTCTCCGCGAACATCCGCTTGCACTCGTTCACCTGGTCGGGTGAAAGCGCAGGCGGCCGTCCAGGTGGCCTCCCCTCGGCCTTGGCACGCTCTTGGCCCACCTTTATGCGCTCGCTGGTGGAATCAGCCTGGTAGGCACCGTTGGCCATCATCATCCGGCGGAAGTACTTCGCCGCGGCGCTGTCGTCGGTGGTGTCGATCCCTTCCTTGATCGCCACTATGCCAATGTTCCGGCTGGTGAGGTCCGCCTGGATCCTCACGCCCTCTTCGAAGTTGCGGCTGAAGCGGTCCAGCCATACCAACACGATGGTGTCGTTCGGCTGGATCCGGGCCAAGATCTCGTCCCATCCGGGCCGCGACATCAAACGGCCGCTCATCACGTCGGAAAAGATGAGCTCCTCCCGGATGCCGTGGTTGGCCAGCTCGCGGAGCTGGGTCTCGAGGTTCCGGTCGTCCCGGTCGCTCTTGCTGACCCGCGCGTAGCCCATAGGTGACGGGTATCATCATCGCCTCACCACCCCGGTGTGCCGCAGTGCGGGCAGGGATTCCGGACCGCCCGACGCCAGGCGACTCCGCTCTTGGCATGGATTTCCTGATTGCAGTGGAGGCAGCGGCCCATGTATCCGTTCTGGTCGGACAGGTCCTCGGCCACCAGCTCCAGACAGTCTCCACACCCCCGCACCAGCTCCGGGGCGGGGGTCATCGGTTCGGGACTCTTCTCGAGGCCACACGGCGGGGAGTCTCCCGGGGCGTAGTGGACCACAGCGGCGGCGGGGACAACTCTGCTCTCCTCGCGCCTGCGGTCACCCTCTGCCCGGTCACCCTCTGCCATGGTGAAGGAATCGACCCCTTCCGAAGCGAAGTCCCACAGCTTGTTGCCCCAAACCTCCGGGTCTATCGAGCCGTGCCACTGCAGTCCCCTCCCGGTGAGTCCTGCCGCGATCACCCGGCGGCCGCAGACACCGCAGTTGATGGCGTGATCCTTTCCCCAAACGTCGTCCTGGTTGGTGAGCACCATCGTCGTGCTGCGGCACTGGGGGCAGGCGGCTGCCAGGTGGAGGTGCCTGGCGTTCCTCTCCGCTCAACAAACGGCCGTTTTTGAGAGGGCCGGTGCGGACCTCGTCCGTCAGCTTTGGCGCGCCTCTCAATAAATCCCCTCAACAATAATCGACACTCAAAAACGCTGTCAAGGATTTTTTGAGTGGGCAGGAACGTCGTGCAGCAAGGCAACACCCTGAGCCTTACCCGGGTATACCTGCCGCTCCGATTACCCGGTCGAAGGGATTTGGAAACCGTCGGGCCTGCCCTATCTGTTTCGGACTGGCTTGCCCAACGTTGAGGAGATCTCCTTATGCAGCACTAACTTCCCGAAATTACGGATAAGCGCCAGTGGCGGGGCGGATTACACAGAAGGTGCATTTACGGAAATTGCTTAGCGGGCTCAAACTCAGGGCGAACCGGGTGCTTGCAGCGGGCAGGTGGGGTGTAGGCCGAGATCGTCAGTGGGGGGAAGATGTACATTAGCCTTCTGATTATGGGAGTCAGTTAGTCTGGTGGAAAACTCCCTTGGCTGGTTCCATTTGCTTATAGCGCATGTGCGCCACCGCCCTCCAGTTCCAATACGCTATAAGAATTCGGAACTCTGGACAGGAACCCACATGACTTTCTATGCCACTCGCCGCTGGCTTCCGCCCATCTGCCTGGTGGCCTTGATTGCTGCCGTTTGGGCGATGCCCTACCGTCCCGACTGCGACTCCCTGGCGTGGGGTGACGACCCGGCCATAGCCCGCATCGACAGCCAGTGCATCCTCCTTTCCCATTATGCCTACCGGCTCCAAATAGTAGAAACAACCATCGAAAACGCCGAATTCGGGTTGCTCATCGATGAACAGGCCTCGACTGATTACCAGCGACGGTGGAACGACCGCGTCAACTTCTACGGCCCCGAAACCATCGCGCTTGCGGATGCCATCAGGGACTCTGCCCTCTATCAGGGTGCGGTCGCCGACGGACAGGTCCCTTCCCAGGAAGAGGTCTCGGCCCGCCTCGACCGGGACCGGCTCCGGTGGGAGAGTTTCCACGACGTTGTTCAGTTGGCGAGGTTGGCGCAGAATCAGAACCTTGCCGAATTCGGGAAACTGGCGGTGGAGACAAGGAACCCCGACATCAGAAGGACTCTGGAAGACCTGACTCCGTCTGAGCTCATGGAGGCCATGAAATGGAACGACTGGCGCCAACTGGAGCAAACGCTGAGAGAAGGAGAGGCCTACATCGAATCCCTTGGACACCAGCGCTACTGGCAGGAAATACTCCCCGCGAAACTGCGCCGCGAAATGGCAACGCTCAAGCTGGAGGAGGCGGTCCTGGAGGCCGGCGCCAACGGTCCTGACGGTCCTCATGCAGATGTGCCCCGCCTGGCGTGGCTGGCGTACCAGGAGAGTGCGTTCGAAGGACTGAACATCGAACTGACGCGCGCCGCTCCCTCGACCGTTTCAGTTGATGGTGCCCTGGCTTATCTGGCCGAGGTTCTGCAGGAAGAACAAGAGGAACTCAGTGAGGAATTCAGAAGGCGGTTTGGACGGCGCTAGGAGAGACTGAGACCAGTTCCGCCGGTCCGGCTCCAGTGGCGGCCCGGGCCACGGGGCAGTTGGTGGGGGTGAGCGTGGCTTGGTCGATGCAGTCCTGGGTGACGTGCAGGGTGACGTGGACAGGAGGGTGCACGGGTGTTGCGGCTCCTTGGTCCCTGCGTTTGGGTGCGAGGTTCAGTACCAGTCATAGGTGGTGTCGGGGCGCCGGGACCAAGCCGCTTGACCAACGTCGCGCATTGCCTGCCCCAGAACGGGCATCTGACGCTCCCACTCCTCGGCACTCACTTCATGCCACATGCCATGACCCGCGAACATCCACTCCACCTTCAACGCGGCTATAAGATCCATCGTGTCGGCCAGGGCAGCCCACGAGAAGAAAGTTTGTTTCGGAAAGACGTCGAACTCGCCCCGGCGATGATTCCAGTGCAGCGTGTCGCCAGTGAATAGGACCCGTTCATCCACGTGGTACAGGACATGTCCTTGGGTATGTCCGGGCGCCGGAATTGAAACCGCGCCGGGCGATATCACAGTTGCAGTCTCGACGTCGGTCAAATCCGTCGCATAGGGCGCGGCGTCCGCATCGTCTTCGCCAATCCAAACCCGGGCGCCGTACCGCTCCGCCCAGCGGTCAGCGTCGGCCACGTCGTCGCGGTGGGTCAGCAACACATGGGCAATGCCGCCAAGAGCATCGATGCTCTCGGCCAACGGACGATTAAATCGCGGGGAGTCAATCATCAGGTTCCCGTCAGGGCGCGTCATCAGAAAGGAGTGGGCGGCGAAGGAAGACCTAGCATTGTTGCCGAGGGCGAACACGCCATGGGTCATCCGGTAGGGGAATATCCCCGCCGGCTCCTGGAGCTGCTCGCGGTTGCCGATCGACTTGGTCGGACAAGCCACCGCGGCCCGCCAAAGCTCTGCTTCCTGCTCCACTCCAACGGGCTGAGTAATCAAAAATGAACGGCCATCGGTGTCCATGCCAATCAAGTCCGGCGCCCAGTTGCGGGCTGCGTCGCACCTGATGCAGCGGGTGTCCACAAACCACGGGCCGGCGGCGTTTGACGGGTTGGTCTGGTCGGGTCTGGGCATAGTCAACTTCTTCCTTTTGCCGTTCACGCATTCTACTTGTCTCCGCCACCGCATTGCCTCAAATAAGACGATACCGAAAGAGGCGCTTCGCGTAACACCGGTTATGCGAATCAGTCAGGCGGGCCTATCCCCGCGTGTGCCGGGCGGGCGATTCCGGTTTGGTACTCAGTGGTGCGGAGCCGGTGGCTTTTCCTGGTGTTGAGGGAGTTGTTGGATTTCCAGGCGGCATCGGGTGGGAGCAGATTGGCGTTGGGGTCCTGTGGGGAGCCGCGGGTGTTACCCCGGGGTGTGTAGCTAGGAGAGGGGATAGATGGTTACTGGGCCGCCCTCCACGACATCCAGGGTGACTCGGTTGCCGAGTAGGAGTTCCATGCCCAGAAGAGGCTCGCTGTCGGCCTCGACCACCTCGATGATTCGGGGCTCGCCGTACCACATCATTGTGCTGTAATAGGTTGTCAATCTGACCCTGTCTCCGGTGGCTGTGATGGCAAGCCTGCTGCTTTCTTCGGATAGCTCCAATCTCTGAATGGTGATGGCGGGTAGTGCGATTTGTCCGTTGAATCCAGTGTCCAGTGCGACTTCTATGGGATGTGGCTGGCCGCTGGGGGGCACAATTTCAACAGTGAGCCAAGCCTGCAAGTCCCCGTTGACCCTGCCGGTCAACAATCTTCCTCCGGCAGCCTGTGCCCACCGAAGCTGATGGATGCTTTGTAGCCGATCTTAATGGTAAAGAAGAGGACTTCCGGGTGCCGTTCTCGCAGTCTTTGTGAAGCGACGATAGCTTGGTCGGCGATCTCATAGTCGCCGCTTTCCGGTTCTAGGACCAGCAGGCGTCCCTTCTGCTTCGGATACACCAGCGGTCGAATCTTGTCGCGGTAGACAGCCATGCTGTTCTCGGCATGTTGGTCGAGATTGGTGTTGGCAGATTTGGCGTTGGTCACTTCAGGTTCCTTCGCTTTGGGTGGGCAGATTATACCCCTTTGAGACTTCTGTTGAGGCGGTGCAGCCCGGCCTTTGTTTGACTGTCCATCCTCCCGTTGAGGTCAGATCCGCCCTGCTGCATTTGGGCCGGATTCATGGTTGGGTTGCTGGCGGACCGGTTGCACTCCCGCCCTTTCGGCGGGGGTCACATGAAGAAGTGGGGCATGGCACTGATGGGTCTGTTCAGAGTGTTCGCCGCGACCGGCGTTGTGTTCTATGCTCGGTCCCTCATAGCTCCCGTTAAGTAGGATTCGCCGCTGGGTCTGCCTATATCGTCCTGCTGTCTGCCACCGGCAGTGTGGCGCTCCTACATAGCGTCGTCGTACGTTGCGAGAAGAGCAGCCCCCTAGTCGCTGATCCCAGCGATAATTCGAATCCTTGAGAGACCCACCGAGGCCGCCCTCTTTTGTTCAGGATGTAAAAACGTCCCGGGCTATGTCCAGTCCCCCACCTCTGACTTGGATCAATGTCCTCCGGTGTCAACAGGGGAAACTATGCGTGAGCGTTTTCGGACGCCTTCAGATTCGTCCGGGGGGGTCAGGTGCTACGGGCGAGGTTACCGGACCGCAGAGGCGATTTCGCCGGATTCCGGGCGTCTGGGTTTTCTGTTTACGCGAGCGCGATGATGCCGAACGCGACACACGCCCGAGGAGAAGTTGCACTCCCTGAACCGCCACCCCCAAGCTGCATCAGTCATGGCAGTCTCTTGTCCAAGGTGCTGAACACTCGATTCATCGCCTGCCTCGGGAAGTGTTCCGAGAGTGCCCGCATCACCCTGGCCTTGTCATCACGGAACTGCTCCGGGGTGAACTCCCGTCCGAAGATTTCCAGTATTTCATCCTCCCGCCTGCGCCGTTCCAGGGTTTCCTCCAATACCCTCTGGATGGTGTCCATGGAGCGGCGTAGCTGGTCCTCCGACCAGTCCTCCCGGAGCATGGTCAGGAGATGTTCGAGTTCCGGCTCGTCCGAGACCTCCCAGATGTTCCGGGCGGTGGCCTCGGTCTCGGCCCTGGGCACGTGGTCCAGGGCCTGGTGGATCTCCTCAATCTCCGGTGGCTTGAGCTTTATCAGCCGGGTGAAGATGCCGGGCTTGGTCCTGGCCCCGTCCGGGAAGCGGACGTAGAGCATCTCGCCCTCATGCCCTTGGAATGCCCTTTCCCCGCCGACCTCGGTCTCGCGCAGCCCGGCGCTGTACTCCGCCTGCCTCCTCTGGTATTCCTGTCTGGCGTCCTGTCACTGTTGGGACGGACGTGCTGAAGACAGGGGGCAGTCCAAGCGTGCGAAGGCCGGGTCCCCGGGGTCCGCAGGGTCGATGTCCCCCGTGTCCGGGTTTCTCCGGAACAGGGCCGTGAGCTCGATCTCCTCCCGGTAGGCGATGAGCATCGGGTTCTGTCTGCCGTAGAGCTCATAGACCACGGCTTCCCCGGGTTCCATGCCGAGCCCGGCGACCCCAGGGTATTTCCTGAGGCTGCGGTCCAGCATCACCCTGAAGTGGGCTGGCACGAAGGGTCTCGTCCTGAGCTTGAAGGTGGTGAACCGGTTGCCGTCGGCGTCCTGGTAGGAGTACTGGCAGATGTTGGTGCCGTCGTACTTGAGGGCGGCCCGGACCCACTGGGATTGCTTCATCAGCCAGGCCCGGTCCCTGCGGTAGGGGTAGGCGGTCTTGGGGGTGGTGGCCGTGATCCTCTGTGGTGCCGGCCGTTCGTTTATCTCCTCGACGAGCAGGTTCCCGTACTCGTCCCCGCCGACCATCTGCACCCATCCAGTCATGAAGTTGCCGGTGTTGTAGGGGTCCTGGAGATTGGCGAAGCGCTGCCACGCCGAGCGTTTCGTCTCGGGGCTGGTGTGAGCGTAGTGGGTGTCGTGCCAAGCCCTTATCTCGTTTTCGTGGGCCCAGGTCCGCTGTTGCCCGTTCATGTTCTTCTCTTTTCCCCTGCTAAATGTCCACAGGTCCTTTCATCACCGGAACAGGCCCCGTTGAGGGGAGGCCTCTCTGGGGTAGCTCCAGCTTGCCCCTCCTTCCGCTTGCCGCCGTAGAGAAGGGGTTGAGAGCCTTGGCCATGAGGTCCGCGATCCCCGTGCTACAGTAAGGACCGGCGATTGACAGTCGGCGGCTTGGTCGCAGAACCTGCACTCTGCATCCGCCATGACCGAAGCCCTCGTGGGAATAGTGAGGATTTGACGATACCTTTTCCGTCCTTATCCCCACAAGACCTGACTGGCAGTAATGCCACGCACAACGCCGGTTTGCCAAAGATCCCTTATGTAGACTCCGGCAACGTAACCTCGATCCGGATATGCAGGCGCGACCCTCGCTTATCACCGCATCGCCCAACCTAAATGCGAGTTTCTGTTCCATCATCGCCCCTCTTTTCCAAGAAACGGCTGTTTCTTAAGGGATTGCTGGGGCACTCCTCGGCACCGGCGGTAATGTAACTCTGGTCTCTATCTTCTATGGGTGTCAACCAGCAAGTTCATCTGTTGGATGATCATCTCGGTTTCTACTCTGTCCTCGGCGGTGATACCATCGTCGCCGGCGATGCGGGGCGCTGGAAGAGGCGCTGGGCGTCAGGTTCGAGAGGGACAGGGGCGCGGCGTTCTGCCTTTCCACGTTGCTGCAGACGCTGTTCTATGGGGTCTTCTCGGCCTGTGTGCTGTGGGCCCGGCAGAAGCCGGCTCCCGCCGGGCCGTTCAGTTGGCACGATGCGGAGTGGCGCCTGTGGGCTCTGGTGATACGAGCGCTGTCCAGCAGCTATCCGACCGCGGCAAGGGACAATGCAGTGGAGTCGGGGCATTGCTTACATGGGTGCCAAACTATCAACTATGACTAGACCTCCAGTCTCCGCCCATCGATAAGCGACGGGAGATCATCCTCGTAGCCTGTGAGCCTGCATAGCGCAACGAGGTCTACCCAGATCATGAACATGTACTGGCTATACCACTCATCGCCCTCGTTCTCTGTGAGGTAAGTCCCTTCGTGAACCAGCTTGTTCCTTGTTCTTACGGCTCTCCCGAAATCCTCGTCATTCAAGGGCAAATTGAGCTCCTTGGTCAAGAACTCGAGACGCTGCCTAAATGATCGACGGTACGCGCCTTGAAGTTGTTCATTGGCACGCTCTCTCAGTTTCTTAGTCAATTCTGGCAGAGGCACAGCCCCTATGGCTTTTCTCAGGGCGGGTAGCACTCGTTTCCTGAATTCCCTTTCCTCGATTACATTTTGGGTCTTCTTTGCACTCGCATACTTGAAGACGATCAAATCGAGGAGAGTCGAAGCCAATAGACCTCGAGCTTCCAAGTACGACGTCTCATCGCAGGCATTGATGAAATAGTTGATCATCTCCTTCAAGGTCTTCCGGTCGAGGGCCTTATCACCATCGTCCAGGAAGCAACTCGCGAGCACCTGAAAGTTCAACCTTGGTCTTGCCCTCACAATTCCGCTTCTCATTGGAAGAAATCTGATTGTCTTCGAGAATGGGCCAGTTACCGCATCCTTGTGAAACCTTTCCACGACTCTATCTGAGCCGACTTCGAAAGCTTCCCCGTAAAACCAGTCTACTCTGTTGCCGGTTACTAGGCGGAATACAGAGACCAGGTCATTCATGAAATCCCCATAGCGTTCCAGGGACCGGTTTGACCCGTCTGAGGTCTTGATCGAGACCTCAGCAGTTGGTGCTATCCCCCGTACAGCCTTGATGCTGTCAGCCACTTCCATGTAGTCGCCAACTGGAGCAACTGTAACGTTCATACCTCCAGCTTCGAGGGTTATGGGCTCAGGCGCCACCTCTCTACCGTGCCAAAGCAGATTCGATACAAGAAAGTGTGCTTTGGCATAGCCTGACTCCATGGTCCCCTCGCGTTGAGCCTTTATGCACTGGGAACCAAAGACCCTTGCAGAATGGACGGCACTCTTGGGCGCACCTAGAGGTCCTAGTATTGGCAAAGCTAGCGTCTGCCCACAGGTCGTTACTTCCCAGCCGTCCATATCCCGGCCATGGAATGATGGTTCTGAATCGGACCTAGCAGTAATCGTTTTCGAGCCACCTGCCTCAAGGGCTATCGGCACGAAGCCGATTGCTATTCCTCCTCCCGTCAACTGCTTCGCCTCGAAGTAGCCTTTATATGTAACCCCCGAGTCATCGGGAAACGTGAGATCAGCAACACCCTCATATTTGACTAAGGATGTCCCGTATCTTTCCAGCGAGTCCATGTCACGTGTCCTAAGCGTTAAGTTCCAGTCGCCTCGCTGACCTCAGCGGCACGCCAGCCATTCTGACATGCCTCTAGTATTACAACGACGGTTCGCAAGAAACCACCCTTGAGTACCTCTTCATGGTGAATTACAGACGCGCTGACAGCTTTGCGCCCTTGCCTGCCACGAAGCAATTTCCTGTGAAAAAGGTACTAAATTGGAGAAGCGTCGTTGTAATACTAGACGGTGTGGCGCCTTTCCTGGGACGGGTTGTGTCGACCTTCAAAATCCGATCAATAACGCCGGCGTAGAGCGAGAGGTTGAGCCTCTTGGGCGGAGAACATCGGCGATAATCCGACGGCAGGGAGCACGCCAGCATCTTGCGCACGGTGTCCCGCTGCAGCCCAAACAACCAGGCTGCTGCCCACATGCTCGCGCCCTCCCCTATCACCGCTCAGCAAACCCGCACATATGCGTCCACCCTTTTCGTGCGTCGCACCATCCATCGGTCGGCTACGACCCTATGAATGGCAGCGGGCGGTACAATAGCCACGGCCGATTGTCAGCGATTACTCGCCCACACGGGGGAATATATCTCCGCAGTCTAAACTGATTCCACAGTAGCGGATATCCCTCCGCCACGTCGCCGTCAGAGTCCGGAACCTCAGCATGAACCTTTCCCGGGCCTGGAACCGGAACGAAACACTTAGACCAACCCGCATGGCATTGAACATAACCCTAATTTCAGCAATCTCGAGGATACCTATGAGGGACGAATTCTTTGAGAAGATTCTCAATGTTGTCGAGGGTAGGCCCTTCATTTCAGCCGTCGTCAGTAATGGGGAGGGATTCGAAACCATAGCGCAAATAACGGAAAGCGAATATGGCGACCTTACGGCTACTTTCCAAGCGCAAACGAGTCTATCGAACGAGCTAGACGATGCCCAAATAACGATGACTCTTCCAACACTATCGGAGTTCGGGCTCAACTCGAACTCCAACGATGTCGCCGGTATGGTTAGCGAAAGACGAGTCCCTTTGCATCCATCCGGGGATTTCCCCCTTTCCTACGCAAGCGCCGAGCACGTGAGCCTGATAAACGCGAAAAGCATAAGCTTGAGTGATCCCGTAAGGGCTAAGACCCTCACTCTGTGGTTTCAGGGAATCAGGGCGGAAGGCTGGAACACGAACTCTGACAGGGAGGCTGTCATCATCTCCCACGGGGATGCGGCGGTAGCTCAAATTCCTCCGCATGGCACAACTGATTTCTTCATCGCAATCGCCAAGCCGGAGGAGGATAAGCCCTCAGTCGAATGGGATATTGGGGATATTCATCAGGGAGTTATCGTCAGGACAGACCATGAAAGACCAGTCATAAGGATCACGATTGGCCCCTCAGACGAGAGGGACATAACTTGGAATGATTATATCGCCAGAATCGAAGTTGAACGCGGGGACTTCGAGATCGAAGACGTTACACTCCATATTTGGCGTATAGACGGTGCCGAAATGGATCTCACTGAAATCACGGCCTTGGAGGAGGCCATCAGCTACGGCCTGTCTTTTATGAACAGCACAATGTGCCGAGCAAAAGTATCCATTGGGTGGAAAGAGACATGGTCCGACTCTCGGTGGCGCGGAACATGGAAGCCGGTCTGGGGAGCATGGAAAGCCACTCTGCCAATATTGCAGGACAGGCACAAGAACTGGATGCCTATCGAGACGAAAGCTGAGAAGGTCCTAGAACAGGTGCTGCGATTCACCAAGAGGGACCACTACCCAGTGATAGAAAGGTACACGCATAACTCCATGGCCCTGGATAAGGGAGACTGGGCGAGCTCCATAACCGCATCAGTCGCCATTCTCCAGAGATTATCCACAGACGCAGGGTTCAGAATAGAACGAAGGGGCCTCGAACTCTGGGACGGGATAGCCCAATACTTGAGGTCCAAGGCAATAGATCGTCCCTATTACTATGTTGGATGGGGGGACGAAGCCAAAGATCTCATAGAGGACGGCGAACCCCATGAGAACTTAGTCAAGAAAATCACCGAGTTGCGAAATAACGTAACCGGCCATTGGTCAAGGGACAGCGTTCCAGAAATCGCCATATGGCTGGCACAGCAGGCCCTCTACTACGTTGAGTCAGCGATGCATGCGGAACTAGCCCCGACAGTGCCCATGTGGGACAGAACTAGGGGATTTGCACACCCACCAAAACAAACCATTCTGATGGACAATGACCCCTGCTGGTAGGAGTTAACCTGTTACTTCGGGACTAAAAGGAAAGCTCGGACCACGAAGCCGCAAGGGGTGAAGTAGTCGGGAATCTGCTGGACCTTTCTTGGCACCCAATCGCCTCTCGGGGGATTTTCGCAACCTGTGGGCGAGTATGCCAACGGCGGACGCTTTTCCGCAAGGCTGAGCGAGGTCAATTCCGGGGGCAGGAGTTGCGTAAATCGCGGATAAGCGAAAGCGTGGGAGGGGCGTTGGCGTTCCCTGGGAAGCATGGGCTCGCGTGCAGAAAAGAGGGTGCTGGGAGGTGGCCCGGGGCTCATAGTGCCGTGCACGATAATTATCCTTGGAGATCTCCGGAGGATGTCGTGACATGCACGATAACTGTAGTTATCGTGCATCATAAAGGCAAGGCCCGTGGGCGGTTTTCTGGGCTCTGCGGTGTTCCTGAGTGCGGCAGGCAGTAGAGTACTCGACAGCACTGTGTCTAACAAATCGCTCTCTTGGATCGATTACCCGTTACGTAGACTTGACATGATAGCGTTTATATGGAGAAATACAAAATTCGCGTGATACAATATTCGCCAGATGATGTGCTCGCAAGGTAATGTATGGACATGAAGATAAAGGATACGATTCCTCGGGTAACACACCTCGCACAATTTGAGGCCGTCCTAGACGGCTTACATGAAGGCCTCTCGTACGAGGAACTCAGGAAACGGTTGTGCCAAGTGGCCATTGACGTGGCTCGAGTAGGTGGTGGGCGAGAACCCTCCGGCCATCCTGACTTCCAGATGTGGTCATCCACCAAGGACGCGTTGGAAGAGCTTATGCGGCTTGATTGGGTTGATAAGGATACTCTCCCTTCAGTCCGACATCGAGTTGACGCCTATAGGCAAACCCACTATGTGCTGACCCAAGCGGGAAAAGAATGGGCTCAGACCCAAAGCGCCGGCGAAGCCCGTGACCTCTTGGGTAAAGCTCTGATACGACAGCACCCATATTTCCGCCAGTACTTGGCCAGATTAGCAAGAGGCCCTCTATTTGTACCTGAATTCACGGAAACTGAAATCGGATCCGGGTCCGACCCGGATACTTTGGACTACGATACGCTGGCATCGGTTGCCATCGAGCGGATCATAATGTCCCCTGTTGGGAGCACTGGCTTGACCTCAGATATCAGAGAACGTGTCGAAGAATACGTGCGCCGAAGATTCTCCCAGCGACAACCCAAAAATCGGAAGGCTCTGCTGGATGCGGTTATAGATGCGGTCCTTTCTGGCATTTTGCGCGCCGAGCGTCTTGGGGCAGACCCGACGAGCTTCGTGGCTATGAGTTCATGGTCCCGGGAACTATTTCTAACCGGAGACTCACGATACGTCGTTGGGGCTCCAGGCGGTTGGCTCCATTGGGCAGCAGCAGACATCACTGCCAGTGGAGACACGATTAACTATGTCCGTAGGGGCTTGGCTCAAGTCGCGGACGACGTGATTGCTACGCTCAGGGCTTCGGCCAATGAGTTGAAAACGCCGGGAACCGAGATGGTTCTAGTTTATGCCCTGAGGGGCACAGTTGCATTTCGGTGCGGCGTTGCAAATGAAATCGTAGACCGTGTCTTAGAAGAATTGGTGATGAAGAAGAGGCCTAGCCCATATGAAATCTGGCCTTCGGCAGGGGCATTATTCGACCCGCCGGCTTCGGAAAGGCCATTGTCAATTGGCGGGCGCAAATACCATCTGATTGCCTTTGGAAGTAACTAAGAGGAAAGGGGAGAGACGAAATGCTACTAAACAAGTACAAGGACTATGGTCTTGAACGGAACCCATTCCCGGCTCAGGTATACGGAGAATCCCATATCTTCGACGATGGTGTCGTTAGTAAGGAGTTGACTGAGTTTCGGGAAAAGCTGGTTGTCGGTGCTCTAGGAGAGAAACGCCCCATGTCGTTCTTGTGGTCGTTGGGTGAATACGGCAGCGACACTGGATTTGGTAAAACCGCGATGCTCCGCAGAGTAGAGCGGGAAATAAACGCAGATTGGGGTATGACCACGCTCATGGAAGCCGGCGTGGAAGAATCAGCGGCGTCCGACAACCCAACATGTGCGGTTTATGGTTGCTTCAAAGCACATGAAGTGACCAATTTTTACGCAGGATTGTTTTCCGCCGTTCTCGACGCAGCAGATCCCGCCAAGAACGATGATGGAACCGAAACCTCTCTGATTTGGCGGCTGCGGGACCGTATCCTAGAAGCCAGCGATATCAAACCGGATGAGCAGAGTGCTAACGTCAGGACGTCGATAATCCGAGACGCGTTGAATGTAGCTCGCCGTCCATACGGAATTGGGCTGCGTGCGTTCAGAGAAGACTTGATCGATCTTTTGGGCAAGTCCCAAGACGCTCGAAGCTTCGCGGAAACTCTGGACCAGAAAGTCTCACCCACCAGCCGTGTTCGCAACGGTCTTTACTATTTTGTCACCTTCGTGGCTATGGCTCGTGCCGCCGGGATGGTGGGAGTACTAGTCTTCCTGGACCAGTTGGAAGACCTTGCTAATCCTCAACTGTCCACCAAGGCTAAGAGGCACCGGGAAGTCGAACGGTTCCGCGATGACATTTTCGAGGATCCTTTTCTGGCGGACAGCGTCTGTTACACGCTGACATTTCATCGCCGGGCTGAACATGCACTTTCCGAGGCATGGGTAGCAGCACGCCTTCCCAGTTTCTCTCCAGAGCATCGCTCCAATTCGTCCAAAGTTGTCATCTTGCGTGGACTGACGACTGACGACAGGGCCGACGCATTGATAAGGGCCTATTTGAAAGCTGCCCGCAGTCTGGACGAAGAGGATTCATTGTTACCGTTTTTCTCTGAGGATGAGGATTCATTGTTACCGTTCACCTCTGATGCCGTGACGCGGCTACGTGAGAAAACGGAAGGGCGAGTCGGGGAGTTCTTAGTTCGGGCTAGGGAGGTGTTGGAAGCAGCTGCAGGCGAGAAAGCACCGGCACCTTTGGATGCCGCCTACGTGGACGCTGTGACCACTGCTTCCCTCGGAGACGAAGGTTCGAACGGTGCCTATAGTTCTCTAGCGGTATCACGCGAAAAGTCTGTTGCCGATGCACTCTTGGAGTAACCAATGATTCCGGATTTACTGTGCCGGTTCGCTTTGGATGCCCACATCCTTGCGAAATACGGAGAGTCCCCTGACGGTCGAGTTTTCGAGGCGGCTCTGGTGGAGATCGCACATTTGATCGGCTTTCGGACCATCCAAGGTCCGGGCAGCTTGAGCCTTTTTGGGACACCATCTGCCTCGAAGTCTCGGCACGAGATTGATCTGGCGATGATTGCCCCTGGGATGTTGGGTATCGCGGAAGCAAAGGACCGCAAAAATGGCGTTGGCAAAAACGACGTCATGATCTTCATTCAGAAAACCTTTGACTACTACCTCAGCCGAATTGTGGAAGGAAGACGTGGTCCTACCTGGCGGTTTCTTGTCTCCGCGACCCCCGTGGGGTATGACCTATGCGTTTACTGCATCCGGCAGGGAGTTATCGTGGTGGATCCTACTTTTATCCCGATCCCGTCCCTTCTGAGATTCATCGGAAAGGCAGAAGCTGAAGAAGTGTTTAACGACACAGAACTCGCGGAGGCCGACCGACTATTTGAGCCGGCATGTCAGCCATTGGAGCGTGTGTTTTGGTTTCAGGACAACCAGTTGCATTTGGATTTAGAGCGCTTCGTTGGTCGCGAGGCAAGCGATGCTCAGTGGTTGGCTGAACAGATGACATCTGACATCCTCGAGCACATTGCACAATCTGATGGAGATGCGCTTCGGGAGCGTTGGGAAGTGTTAGGTCGATCTGGGTTGCTGGCATTGCATCAGTCGCTTGCGGCTAAGGTGCCAGTATGACAACGGTGGCCGTCATCGAAGAACTCCACACTGTCCTTCATTCACTTGGGGACCACAAGGACCGGGTCATAGCGTCGCGCAGAATTTGGGCCCTACAGGACAAGACAACGTTGGATGTCTTGGGCCGCGAACTCGGATTCAGTAGAGAACGAGTGCGACAACGGGAAGCAAAAATCAAACGCCGAATCAATGACCGTCGAGAGGCATTTTCCGGAACATTATCTGCGGAACTATGTCGATACGCCGACCGTATAGGTGATGGCCTTCCGTTCGACGATGCTTGGCAATCTCTGCCCGGGTGCCTGATGGACGACGATGATGCCAGTCAACTATTCACGATGAGGAGGTTATTCCTACATTTAGCCGGACCATACGAAACATGGCACGGTTTACTGCTACGGGCAGAAGTCAGAATCAGAGTAGAAAACCTGTCCCACAAGCTCTGGAGCTTTTTGCGGCAGGGCCAGTCACTGACCATAGAGGAAGTCGACCAATCTGCAAACCGATTCGGAATCACTTCCCCGGATATCGTGAACATAATTCTGGAGAGTATTCAATCGGAACACCCACACGTCTATGCAATCCCAGGTGGTAAGTATGTTCACCTTCCAAAAGCGTCCGACAGAGCGGTGCAAGAGTTGGAACAACGAGGGGCCCCTCTGACTTTGGACTACTTGGCTCAACGCTGCCAAGTGTCTGCAGGAACACTGTTGAATGCCATCGGGGACGATGATCGACTGGCCCGTCTGGACCGGAATAAATACGGGTTAGCTCAATGGGGTTCCTTCGAATACGATGGGATAGTGGGAGCTATTCACAAGGCACTTGAGGAACTGGGGGACTCTACACCCATTGATGCCGCGGTTGAATGGGTGACTGAGCGCTTCGACGTGGAGTGGAGCTCTGTCTTAAACTATGCTACGCGTCACCATGCGTTTGTAACCTCGGCCGGAAAGGTAAGGCGCAGGAGGCGCGATGAGGAGCCGACTTGGACCGAGTCGCGGCAATTGGGGGAAGTTGGCGATTGTTTATATGTAGATGATCTACCCGCTCTTCGGGTTGTCATAGATGCAAATCTGTGGCGAGGTTCTGGTCAGCCTGTGCCACGCTTGTGGGCCGATAAGGCTGGCTTGGCTCCTGGTCAGAAGATGTACATCGAGGCAGGGCAAGATAGTGTCACGCTGTCTTGGATTGGGAGTGAGCCTACTCTAGGATCATTGCGGGCTCTTGCGTCCCAGAGTGGCTGGCCACAAGAAGGAATAGGCTTCCTGATCTTAGACGGAAGCAACATGAAGAGTACGTGGAGACCCTTACCTCCGGAGCCGACGGAAGATGCCTTTAAAGTTGCACTGGCTATGGATTCCCTTTTCGCTTTGCCAGAACTCCCCGACGCTCATCCGTTAGGTGGAGCATTCTGGGTGGCACTCGGTGCGCAGCTCGGATTGCAGCCCCTTTACCGTGTTCCTGGTATGATCCTAGCCCGCCTTGATGCTCGCCGGGAGAAGGTTCTTGACCCTTACGTGGCTGCCCTCAGGAGAGCCTTGCTTATTTCGGAGGCGCGCGGTCTAGTGATTCAGATAGATATCTAGCACCACGGCCGCACAAGTGGTTCTGAAGGGTCGATTGCCGTTAAGGAAAGATAGTCCATGTACGGCTTGACGGATCATTCTTTACCGGCACAAACCGGTATAGCCTCTGACAACTTTGTGCTTCCATTTCTTAGGCCTTTATCCTTAATCGCCAGCAATAGCGATACTCTTTCCGCCACCCTCTCGCAAGGCTGGGCTGTCGGCATTTCCGCCAGTGGCGGAAAAGGGGCGTTCCCCGCCAGTAATAGTTGAGGAGCCTGGTGGGGTGGCTCGTGGCTCCGTTGCCCTCGAGGTCGACCTTCCGGAAGCTGCGGCCGGTCAGGTCCTACATGTGTTTTTCCAGGAACCGGATGGTCGCGGTGGCGGCGATGTACTGCACGAAATAGCGGTTGCCGACCCGGAGGGTGGCCGCGTCCAGGCGGTGGAACATGAGGGCTGCATTGGAACCGAGGATGTCCTCGTAGACGTGGACTTCGCCGGTTACGGCGGCGCGGAGGTTGGCTAGGAACCTCCTCTGGGCCGGTCCACGGCCTGTTCGGATGAGCCATGCGTGGACCACGTCGGGGGGGACCAGGGCCACGGTCGCCTTCTGGAGCAACTGCTCCCGGTGGCGCATGGGAGTGTCCCCGGTGATCTGCTCCACCGAGTCCGGACCCATGCCGGCGGCCAGCGCTGCCTCTGCACCGGAGAGTTGGTCGTTTGCCAGGCCTTGGCCGGGTAGAAGACGAGGGCCGTCGCCAGGGGCACCTGCCCCTGTGACGTGGAGGGTGCGCATCCTGAATACGCGGGTTTTTCCGAGGCGGTCGATGGAGGCGCACTTGACGCAGATCGGCGGGCTGTAGTGGCAGAGTTCGGTGCAAACTCTGCCATTTCTGGCGCTCGAGGACAGGGTCCACGTAGGGTGGAGTTGATGACAGCGGCTGCTTTTGGCAGAGTTCGGCTAAGTGTATTCTGCCAGCATGGATGTTCCTCACTACTGGACGGCCGAACAGGTCGGTCGTCTCCTGGACGCGCTGGCGTCCCACAATCGGCACCAGGCCCGCACGGCGGCGCTCATCATGTGGCGCACTGGCCTGCGGGTCTCCGAGGTCCTCGAGCTAGAATGGCGCGATCTTAACTACTCGGGGGATCCAGCGACGCTCCTGGTTCGGAAGTCGAAGAGCCGGCGTGCTCGCACCGTGCGGCTACATCCTGATCTGGTGCAGCTGTTCGCGAACTGGCCGGCGAACCGGTCACCGAGGGACAAGGTGGTGATGCTGTCGATGTGGACGGTGCTCCGGCACATAAGCGACGGAATCGAATGGGCGGGCTTGGGTGAGGAATTCCCGGGGACCGGGCAGAGGCGCGCTGGCGCTCACAGCCTGAGACACAGTGCCGCCCGGCACTGGTTGGTGGCCGGCGGGGTTCCGCTAAATGTGGTCAGCTCCTGGTTGGGACACGCCAACGTCCAGGTGACCCTGCGGATCTACCTTCCCATTGTCGGAAGCGATTACAGCATGGACGCGGTGCCTTAGCGCGTCCGCCGAGTCGGTAACGTCTCCTCGTTGGCGCCGGTAAGGGCGCCATTTTTCTTTGGCCGGTTTACCATCCTGTCAGGGGAGTCCAGGGATGTCAGGTCTTGGGGTCTTGGGCTATCTGGCGGAGCTGGGCGACGGCACTGGGTAATTCCTCTGCGATGAGCCCGCGGTTGAGGGGCGGGTGTTCATGGGCATAAACTGCCGCGCCGCCGAACTCGGAGAGGTACCGGTGGTTCTCGCCCGGGACTTCCTGGTCTCTGTCGACGATGCCGTGGGTTCTGACCAGCTGTGCCAGGATGGTGAGGTTGTGGCCGTCCCGGCGGCCGCTGGTGGGGTAGTCGTGGCCATGGGCGGCGATGGCGGCCTTGTAGGCGAATTCCAGGGCGTTCTGGGCGACTCTGCCAAACTGCTTGTCGTCTCCGGCGTCCAGGATGCCACTTTCCCGAATGGCTTCGATCCAGTCGGCGGCGCCCTTGGCGTCGTTGAGCTTCTGCTCGACGTCTTGCCAGTCGACTTCCTCGTCGCCGTGGTCTGCCCTGTACCCGAGGTTTTCGTTGGCCATGGCGGGACAGCCCTCTTTTACAACGGTGTTGGCCAGGTTGTTCCGGAGCCGGCGCTTTTTCAGGAAGTCGGCCTCGGTCATGAAGATTATATCTATCCCGGAGGCCCGGGGCATTTTGGCCTTCTGGATGCGGCGCGCCGTTGATTCGAGGGCCTGGCGCCAGGGTTCTGCCGGGGTGGTGCCGGTGATGATGAGGATGTCGATGTCCGAGTTGGGGCGGTGATCGCCGCGGGCTCTGGAACCGAACAGGAAGGTCAGCTTGGCGGCGGAGAGCAGGTGGAGCTGGCGAGCGATATCCAGTGCCTGCTGGTCGGAGCAGTACTTGTTCATAGCCCGTCTCTGGGATGTATGTGGTCTTTGGATAAGTATTTTACAGGGTGTGGTGTTGCAGGTGAGCAGGTGGCGGCTGGGGATTTTGGAGCGGTTGTATAACCGGTTCTACCCGTTGACCTTGGTCAGGTCGAACACTGTGGTGTGACCTTTTAAGGTGCCCTTCAGCTTCATGTTGCGTTGTCTGGGCAGTGTTGGCTAGTCCTGGTCGGCGACTGGCCCGAGGTCGGAGTCGACGCAGCCGGCGGCCAGGGCCCGCTGGTGGGAGATGTGGATCAAGTCCTGGTCGCCGGTTTCCAGAGCCCGGCCTTTGGCCTCGGCGGCGACTGCCTTCTGCCACTGCTGGTTGGTCATGTCCCGGATGTGGTCGTTGGTCATTTGGGAGCTCCTTCGGCTGGTGGCTCGATGGTGAGGTGAGCGGGATGGCCGGAGCGGGTCATGTGGGCCAGGTTGCGGCGTCCGGCCAGGGTGTCGGCTTGTTGGCGGTTGATCGCCCTGGGGCGCTGGTCGAATGGTTGGTCCTTGAGCCAGTTGTCTCGGCCCTGCTGGGATTGGAAGACCTGGAGTCTTCGGCTGGCGTCGGTGGCGTAGTAGTGGGTTCCCAAGGTGGTCGGCTCCTGGCGTGGATTTGACCGGTCAGAGGAGGGCTGGCTGGTGGGGTGCAGGGGACGCTGGAGTGGGTGGGGCCGTTTCTTGGTGGGACCAGGGGGTCAGTTTGTCGTCGCGGGTCACGAGGCAGCGGATGATGCCGTCGCCGCGTTGGTAGAAGTCGGGTATGAGCTGAGGTCTGGGCCAGTGGGCGAAGGGGTAGTGATAGACCAGGGCGGCCGGTGACATCTCGTGTCCGCAGCCCGGGCAGGGTTGGTCAGCGCTTGGCTGTGCGTTTGCTTTTACCACCATGGCCCGTGGGCCTTGATAAATGTGGGCCAGACTACGGGAATGGCGATGGCCAGGAACAGAATGTAAAGGCCGACTACTAGGCCGACGGTTGCGTCGATTATCGGAATGGGGGCGTGTGTAAAGAAGAAGGCGAAACCTTCCAATGGCAGTATGAGTGCCCTGAGGGTCAGTCTGAGCAATTGGCGTCCTGAGTTGGGAACGGGTAGGGGTTCATCACCGCGCTGGCGGGGGCTGCGTGCAGTGCTCCCTTTTGGCCTCTGTCAGGGCGGGGCCATCTCCGCGTGGGCGGGAGGGTGCTGCGATACTGCCACAACCCCACAGGGGCCGGATAACGCTGAACCCGTCCTCGGCCCGGTTTACCCTCGAACCGGTTTACACGGTTTACACGGTGGCCGCCTGGATGCATCGGAGATCCGGGAATGTGAGAGCGCGAACAACGAATCGCAACCTGCGGGGTCCTCCTGACCTGGTCCCGTGATAATTCGGACGCCCGAGTGAGCGCGGCAGGCATCCGTCCAATACCATCGGGGCCGCCCTTCGATCCGGTCGTCCCAGACCGGTCGATGAGGTTCTTGTGAGGTCCAAGTCCCCGTGGTCGAGGGTGGCGGCCACGACACGCCAGGCGGTCAATCCCTGGTGGCGGGCGTCCGGGCGATATCCCGGCGACCCTGCCGTGGGGCCATGGCTCTTGAATCCACGGGCCTGGCACTGCCGTCAGTGGCGCGGTGCCGGCGGGATGTGGGCGACTCCGCGCTCTGTCTGATGCCAATGATTTCGCGGAATCCCGCGGGCAACATGGGCGGTTCATGGACGGTTCATACGACCCCTTGCCCGCCCCCGTCCGTTCTCGCTGCCGGAGGCAGAGGGCATGCCGGCAGGCGATTCAGGGGTTGTTCAGGTGGCGGAACGAGTCCTCGAAGCCGTTGGCGCAGTGGTCCCGGAGGGCCCAGGAGGATCTCGTGATGGCGTCTGAAGGGGCCGGTGTCGCCGGAGATCACGAGGTGCGGGGGTCGGGCGCACCCACTCTGCCCATCCTCTGATGGCAGTGTTCTCGGGTCAGCGGACGGCCGCTGTTGCTGCCGTGGCCCGGGTACGGCATGTCGATTCCGGCCTCCAGGGCCAACGTGCCGACCACGGCGCGGAGGGACCGCGGCCCGATGCGGTCCTCCATCCGGCGGCGTTCCTCGGGCCTCGAACCGGCCCGGTGGGCTACCGCGTGGTTGGGGTGGCGGCCATGCTGGCGATGCGTTGGACGCCCCGGCGGGAGCCGTGAAAGAGGATTACCTGGGCGGCGGGCTCGTTGCCGATCACCGAAGTGAGGAGACGGGAGACGCGGGGTTCGGGGTTTTTCTCCCCCTGGGATAGGGGACACGGAGGAGCTGGATGGAGTGGGTCGGGGCTCCGTTGTCCTCGTCGGTCGACCCTCCGGAGGGTGTGGCCGGTCCGGTCCGGCAGGTGTTTCCCGGGGACCGGACGGTCGCGGTGGCGACGATGTACTGGATGTAATAGCCGTTCCCCTGCTGGCGTGTGGCCGCGTCCAGGCTCCGGAACATGAAGGCTGCGTTGGACCCGAGGACGTCTTCATGGACGTGGGCCCCGTCGGTGACAGCGACTCTGAGGTTGGTCAGGAACCTGGTTTGTGCTGCACCGCGAGCTGTTCTGATGAGCCATGCGTGGACCTCGCCGGGGGTTACGAGGGCGACTGTGGCCCGTTGCAGGAGCTGTTCGCGCTGACGCATTGGTGTGTCCCCGGTGATTTGTTGGATGGACTCGGGGTCCATGTTGGCTGCGTATGCTGCCTGTTGCCAGCGGGTGAGTTGGTCGTTGGCCAGGGCCTTGGCGGGGTAGAAGACCATTGCGGTGGCGCCGGGGTTTGCCTCGGTCAGATACAGGGTGTGCCTCATGAATATGAGCGTTTTGCCGGAGGCGGTGGGTGTTGCGATGACGACGTTGTGGCCTTCGTCGAGGATTTTTAGGGCCAGGGCTTGGTGGTTGTAGACCGTTGGGTGGGGGTGGATGGCCGCGGCTCTGGAGCCTATGAGGTGGTCTGGTAACGGCATCGAACGCTCGGGAGTGGGGTCGATGGTCATGCGGTCGATGGCGGCACAGGAGACGCAGAGAGGCCTGGTTTCAGTGCCCGGGTATAGTCTGGCGGCGGTCGCCGGGGATCCGCATCGGCAGGTTGATGGGGTCATGGTGGGTCGTCCTAACTGTTGGGAGGGTTGGTTGTCTGTACCGCTGTGAGGATACGGGGAGAGGTGTCGGGGCCAGTGGGCTACCTCATTATAAGAGGTTTGCCGGGTTGTCGGGCTGTGGATCCCGGTTGCGCGAGTAGGCTTTGGGTGCCTGATTGGGAGGGGCTAGAGGGCCCGGGGAGCAGAGGGATGGCTGTGGATGGGAAGGGGTACGAGGCGGTGTCGGTAATGGTTCGGGCTGGCGGGAGGTGTGGGATCAGTGGGGTCTTTCTGGCATTTTGGCGACTTTGGAAAAGGGGTGGTCCTCGGGTTTTTAATGGCCCGTGTTCGTGCCGGTGGGACTGTGCAAGGGCTTTTTTGCTGGCTTTGATTTCGGTCCATTGGTGGAGTGGGGGTGCAGGCGCTGGGGGAAAAGTGGGGAGGGTTCGGTCCTGGGGATCGTGGTTTCCGCGTTTTTGGGGGGCCCGACGGAGGGAGATGGGGAGGGGGTGATTCCCTCGGAGCCCCTGGCTGGGGATGGTATTGGGGGATGGTGGCACGGTGTTGACATGGGTTTTGGGAGTGCGGGAACCCGCTGTGGGCTGCTGGTTTCCCGGGTTCTGGGGAGGGTGGGGGCCTGGGTGGCAATGGGAATTATGGCCGTAGGGGACGGGTAATGTCCGGGCTTGGGGGGGTCCGGGAGGCGGGGAGGGTGAATGAATTGTCGGTTTTTCCCGGGAATCTACGGGGTTTTGGCCGGGGGAGGGGTGGCATTCATTGGCTGCTGGGCCGTGGTTTTCCGGGCTATGGAGGGCCATGGAGGGCGATGGATGGTCGCTTGAGTAGCTCGTAGGGTGGGCGTTTTCCCGGGATTTGAAGGTGTGATAGGCAAGGTGCGGGTTAGAAGTTGGAGCCTCATGGGGTCGCTTGTAGCGGGTCATGGATGGGTTCGGGAGGCGGGAATGGTCATCGTGGGGTGGGCGTTTTGCCGGGTTTTTCCCGAGTCATTGGGAGCGGTGGGCAGGTCCGGGCGGGGCCTAGGGGCGGGTATTGGGGCGTTCGGACAGGGTTCGGGGGGATGGTCTGGGGACGCTCCGGTGCGTGGCAAAGGCCGGTTTGGCGGGGTTTTGAGTAGCGGTGAGCTGGAGATGGAGGGACCGGGTGAGGGGCCTGGGAGGCGGTCCGGTGGGGGTTGGACGGGGTTGGATGGAAGGGGGTAAAAAGCGGCTCTTTTGGGGCCTGTTTTGGGATGTTTCGTGACCGGCTTTTCGGGGGGGTAGGTGTTATGCCCGTTGTACACGGCCCCATAGGGGGGTCACAAGGCTGTGCTCCGTAGCTGAGGTGTGGATGCCCGTTGTACACGGGGCCCATAGGGGGGTCACAAGGCTGTGCTCCGTAGCTGAGGTGTGGATGCCCGTTGTACAAAACCCTATTCGTAGCTGAAAGGCAGTTTTGGGTCTCTCGGGCGGAAAATGCGCGATTTTGGGCGATTTTCGGTCGAGGAGGGGGTCGCGGGAAGGCGGTGAAGCCCATAGGGGGGTCACAAGGCTGTGCTCCGTAGCTGAGGTGTGGATGCCCGTTGTACACGAGCCCATAGGGGGGTCACAAGGCTGTGCTCCGTAGCTGAGGTGTGGATGCCCGCGTTTCGGGTCCGGAGAGGGCAGTCGTGTAGGGGGGTGGATGACAAGAGAATTAAGGCTATTTTATACGTGTAGGGTGGATGCCCGCGTTTCGGGCTGGAAAACGGGGGTAAAAACACGGTTTTGTCAGGGGGTTTCGAGGGGAGGGAAAATCTGGGTCTTGGGGGCCTGCGAAATGGCCTGGAAAAGGGGTGTGCGAGCGTTGGGCCGGAGGCCCCGGGCGGGCTTGTGAGCCGCCGACGTGGATGGGGTCGGCGCTCTGGTGTCGGGCGGGCGGGCTAGGTGACGGCGCCGGGGTGACCCGCGGCGCCGGGTGACTGTTCTTGTTGTTGGTTACCTCGGGCGAGATGTGAGAGGGGTGGAAGCTCATGGCGTGTCGGGCAGCGGGGTCTGGGTGTCGGTGGCCTGGTGCTGGTTGGTGTCACCGTTGTCGTCGGTGGCGTCGGTGTCACCGGAGGTCGGTGAGTCGCCGGCGTCGTCGATGTCGAGGTGTGCGGGAAGTTGCGCCGGTGTGGTCACGTCGGCGTCGTCGCGTTGACCGGTGGTGTCGGCGGCGCCGGTGTCGGCGGCGCCGGTGTCGGTGTCGGAGTTGTCGGGCGACGCGGTGGTGTCGGCGAAGTGGTGCACGGGGATGCGGCGTGGCCGGACGGAGGTTGGGCGCTGCGAGGGGTCGGGACGGAAAAGTTGCTTTATGGTGGCGATGGTGGCTTGGGGTGGTTGGTCCTCGGTGGCAAGCGTCCAGTAGCAGGAGGCGAGCTCGGCGAGTGCGGCGCGCTCGTGGAAGCCGGTGCGGTCGAGGCGGTTGCGGAAGTGTCCGGCGTCGAGTTGCCACTTGGTGTCCAGGAGGTCGGCGGTGAGGGCGTCGCCGACTTCGCGTGCGAGGTTGTGGATGTTGGCGGGCGTTGGGTCCCAGTGTTCGCCGAGTGCTTCGAAGATCGCACACAACTCCGTGTCTGAGAACTTGGGTGTGGACCGGTGGAGGATGGCGTAGTACCGCTCGAGGATGTTGGAGAGCAGGCGGACTGGGTCCTGGTCGCCGGCGAGGGTGAAGGTGCGGTCGAAGGGGTCGCCGGGGGTGATGGTGATTTTCAGGGGCAGACGCCGGGGTTTGTCCGAAGTGGTGGTGGTCATTGAGTCTGTCCTCCGTCGGTGTGCTCCGGTGAATGAGGCGTCGGCAGCCGACCGATGCTAGCGTAGCACAGGATGCAAGTTTTTCGTCGATATGAATTTTGTGGCGGCTCGGCAGATTTTTGGAAAAGTTGGCGGCCGGGTCGCGTTTTGAAAACGTTGGCGACCCGTGCGCGATTTTGAAACAGTTGGCAATCGTCAGAAATGTTTAACAATTTATCGCCCTATGCAGTTCTGTGCAAAATGGGCGATGGGGTCGCGTCTTAAAAGCAGTGGCGATCTGCAGGATTGTTGAAAAGTTTGTCGCGCTGTGCAGATCTGCGAAACATCGGAGACTGTGCGGATTGTTTGAAAAAGTGGGCAACGGGGCGGCGTTGTGAAACAAGTTGTCCACCGTGCTGGCTTTGGGAAAAGTTGATGACCGATAGAAGTTTTGAAAAAGTTGTCGGTCTGTCGGATTTTGAAAAGATCACAGCGGGGCAAAGTTTTACATGATCGGGGGGGAGCAGCATGATGCGCGGATGTCAGGGGGTTGTTAATGACGGGCTTAAACTGAGCCACCTCGATAGCTGGGGCATCATCGCCGGACACTTGGCGGAGGTGCCTGCAAGGATTGCCAAGAGGTGGAGACGTGAAAGAGATTGACGAGATGCATGGCCGGGGCCACTCGGCCCGGGGGATTGCTCGGGACCTGGGCCTCGCCCGCAACACGGTGCTCCGGTGCTTGATCTCGCCGGAGGCCATGCTCCTGAAGCACCGGCCGCCGCGGAGATCTAGGCTGGACCCCTACACCGAGCACATCGACCGGCGTTTGGCAGAGGGTTGGAAAACTGCGTGGCCCTGCACCGCGAGCTCAAGGCCCTGGGCTATGACGGTGGCCATTCCGTCCTGATGTCCTACGTGTCGCCGCGCCGGCCGCGTCGGCAACCGGATGCCACGATGAGTTTCGAGACGGCTCCCGGGGAGCAGGCCCAGGTGGACTGGGCAGCCTGGCCTACCTGGACCAGGACGGACGCAAGCACCGCATCTGGGTGTTCGTGATGACCATGGGCTGGTCCAGGGCCTGCTATGTGGAGCTGGTCAGGCGCGCCGACACCGCCGCATTCATCCAGTGCCACGCCAACGCTTTCGAGTACCTGGGCGGTGTTCCCCGCCGCTGTCTATACGACAACGCCAAGGTGGTGACCCTGGCCGGGACGATGACCAGCGGCCGGTGTGGAACCAGCGGATGCTGGACTTCGCCATGCAGGTGGGATTCGAGATCCGGATCTGCCGTCCCCACCGGGCCCAGACCAAGGGCAAGGTCGAGAGCGGCGTCAAGTACGTCTGCCCACTTCCCCTTCCAGCGGAACCTGGAGCAATTCGACTTCGCTTTGCAACCCTCCATCGACGAACGGCAGAGCCTGCCCCCGTGAAAATGGGGGTCAAGGAACTGGCCGGTCTGGCCTTCGTCGCCGAGGCCACCAACATCCTGCTCCTGGGACCTCCCGGAGTGGGGAAGACTCACCTGGCGGTGGCCTTGGCCAAGGAGGCCATCGGGCGTGGCCAGGGAGCCTACTTCGTCCGCGCATACGACCTGATGGAGGACCTGAGAAAGGCGCGGATCGAGCACAACCTGGACCGGAGGCTGCGCATCTACCTGTCGCCCAAGGTGCTGGTGGTGGACGAGTTCGGCATCTGGCCCTACGACCGGGACGCAGCCACCGCCTTCTTCACCTTGGTCTCGGCCCGCTACGCCTGTCCTGAGCTTGCCGAAGGGAGCGGGGCAGCATCATCCTGACATCGAACAAGGGCTTCGGCGAGTGGGGCGAGCTCCCCGGCGACACCGTCATCGCCTCGGCGGTCCAGGACCGGCTGCTGCACCACAGCCATGTGCTCAACATCCGTGGAGAGAGCTACCGGCTGCGCGAGAAACGGCAGTCCGAAATCTTCAGCTCGCATCACCTGCTCGGTGCAACACCGGTGAACGGCAACGACAACTATCCCGAGTGACAGAGTCGCTGGCCGATCGGCTACTGACGGAATCGCTGAGCAGTAGCCGGGTGGGTCAACTTTACTTCGGCGATACCGAAACCAGGCAGGAGGTGGGTCAACTCTGAATCGGCGACAGCGACAAGGAGAACAAGAACCTGGTGGGTCAGGTCACCATCGGCGATACCGGGTCATTTCTCCGTCGGCGTTGACAATTTGTCTGTACGCCCCCGCTGGCTGGCGGGGGCCATTGTTTGGCGTCCGGCTACTCCGGCCTAGGAGCCGGTTTACGGGGCCCGGGGGCCCGGGGTGGACAAACTGGACGGGTGAAGGGGGGGAACGGGGCTGTGGGCCGCTGTGACGCCGCCAGGGGCCTTTTTCTGCGGGATGCGGTGCCGATACCGGAGTCGGGGGCCGGGGTACTGGCAGGAGCCGGAGCGGCTGGCCGGGCAGGGGGCACGGGGATGGGAGCTGGGGCGGAACGCCTTCTACGTCTACGCGCTGGACACGGACTATGGGCATTACGTGGGACACACCTGGAACGTGGGAGCCCAGTTCGGGCAGCATCAGCGGGACAAGGTGCCGTCGACTGCGGGTTTGGCGCCCAAGTTGGTCTGGACATCCGGGCGGTTCCGGACCCGAGAGGATGCCGCCGGCTTCGAGGCTGCGCTGAAGAGCTGGCGGGACCAGGGGAGTCCGGCCTGCTCCCGAGGCGGCGGTTGCCTGGGTCTGGTGCTGGGATCAGCGGCCGTGGTGGGGGTGATGGCACCGGTGGTTTTGGTGTGGGCGTTTTACGCGGGCAGTTCCGGACCGGCGCCGTCTTGCTCGTCGTCCAGCCAGCCGTAGCGCTGGGCCAGGCGGAGCCACAGGCGGTGGGTGGCGGTGGTGTGTTGCGTCAGCTCCTCCAGGAGGGTGACGATGGTCTCCTGGCTGGCCTCCAGCCTGTCCTGGCTGGCCTCCAGCCTGTCCTGGCCGGCCTGCAACGCCTCTAGGTTGGCCTGCAGCGTGTCCTGGTTGGTGACGAGGCGGTCGAGGAGCTGGTCTTGGTGGTCCGCGATGGCGGTCAGGCGCAGGATGGTCTGGTCGTGCCGTTCGGCAGCGGTTTCGAGGGAGGAGATCCTGTCCTCCAGTGGTTGCTGCATTGGTTGATGTCCTTGGTGCGGTTCGGGGAGACTCGCTTGGGGCAGTGTAGCACCGGTCGGGACGGGTGATGAAGGAGGTTGCGGCGGGTCCGAGACGGGACGGGAGACTCAGGTTATGTGGGCCAGGAAATCGGCCATGAGCTCCTTCCTGAGGTGGAGGGAGCTGTCGAGAGGAATCTGCAGGCGGCAGGGGCTGAGTGTCCGGGGTTGGTTCTGGGGGTGAGGAGTGAGAAGTAGTGTCATTGGCGCATGGGTGTGGGGACCGCCGGTGTGGGCGCGGGCGTAAGAAGTAAAGACGGTCGTCGGTGGCGACGTCGGGGGGATGCTGGTCTCGGGCGGAGGGGATTTGGTGGCTCCTGGGTCTGTTGGGTCTGACCGCTGGGGGTTCGGTGGTGTGCTGTAAGAAGTAACGACGGTGGTTGTGGCCCCTACGGGGACTCTTTGCGCCGGGATCTGGGCCAGGGGTCTATGGTCGAAAGGTCAGGCTGGGGGTGGGGCGTAAGAAGCAACGGCGCTTGCTTGAGGCTGTCCCGGCGCTTTCTTGGCCGCAGGCGTAAGAAGTAACGTCGGTCGTTTGAGGCTGTTTTGGGTTCCTCTTGGACGCTGGTGTAAGAAGTAACGACGCTGGTCGGGGTTGCAGGGGTTTTGAGGGTGGGAGATGGTCGAAAGGTCAGGCTGGGGGTGGGGCGTAAGAAGTAACGTCGGTCGTTTGAGGCTGGTTTGAGGGCGCTCCTGGCCGTTGGCGTAAGAAGTAACGTCGGTCGTTTGAGGCTGGTTGGGGTTGCAGGGGTTTTGAGGGTGGGAGATGGATGAAAAGCCGGCTGCTGGCGCGGGCACAGGCTGACCATCAGGCACCCTCACGGCCTTCAGCCTCATCGATAAACCCCTGTAGTAATCGTCGGCTCGTGGGGTCGGCGATCATTTCCTGAATCGTAGTCTCGATCAGCTTCAATATAGCCGCCGGATCCGCAGGCGTTGTTGGTATGGTGCGCTCCAAGTGGCGTCTCATGTCGCACTCTGCGCACTCACAGTCATCCGCGTGCTCCTCGACGCCATTCTCATAAACGTCGATATCGCCGCCGTCGCCCTGGCGACCTAATTCATACGCTTTCCACCAGCACTCGCTGGTTCCTCGTCCCGCGCGGCAGCAGGAACAGGGGCTCGGTATGCCATATTCGTTAATCATCAAAATCTCCTCTGGAGCCTGTGTCAGACTCATATGAAAAAAGTGGAATTGTGGCTGGTCCGTGGTGTCTGCTTGATGCAGGGCAACAGAAAACACCCTCGGCCCGTTGAGCCGACGGTGCTGCACGGAGTGGTACGATCAGAAGGTCAGCGACCGCTATTCCAGCCTTTTTCTCACACCCTTCGCCGGTATCCTCGGCGCTGTGAGCAGGCAGTTATCAAAGTCGCTGTCCAGTGCTGTCCTTTCTCCACTCGGCCATGTGGAGGATCCTCTGAGTACTTGCTCCCGTCCGGCCAAACGGGTTCTATAAGGCTCCCCCTGACCAAACGGCGGCCGTTCGCCGAGGATATGGCGACCCCAGTCCATCGCCCACGTTCCCCGTCAGCCCCACGACCCAGGCGGCGAGCTCGTTTTCAGGCGGTTTCGGCCCCGGGACGAGGAAATCTGCGTCTCGGGGCCTTTGAGCCCCGTTTTCGGCCACCCACCCGCCTCCACGGGCCATCCTGAGCGGGTCGGCCTCAGGGCGACCGGCCACCTGGGACGGGAACCAGGGCTTGGCTAGGCTTTCCGCATTTTCAAGCGGCGTAGGCGAGGGAATCTACGAGTCGGTGGTACAGAGCGACGGGGAGTTCCTGCGTGTCGGGGTCAGCGACCGACAGTGAGAAACCCTCCGACGCCAGCCACAGGTGGCGTCGCACCAGGGCGATGGCGTCCACGAAGGTCGGTGAGGGTTTGTCGTACCAGGCGGCCTTGCGTTGGGTCATGGGATGCCGTTTTTGCAACGCGTGGGCGGCGAGGGTGGTCCAGGAAAAGAGCCCCAGCAGGACAGGCGTGGTGCGGGCGATGGCCAGGTCGGACCACTGGCGCTGGGTCTCCACGCCCAGATGGGTGCGCACCTCCTGAAAGGTGACCTCCAGTTGCCAGCGGAGCACAAACCATTCCAGGATCTGGGTCGGGTCCGCCGCTGGGTCGGTGCAGAGCAGGGCCTGGGATTCGAAGGTGTTCTGCGGGTCTCGGATCAGCACCCAGCGGATGGTGACGGGCGGTTTGCCCGAGCGGTACCACACCGCGGTTTGGGAGGTGAGTTCCACGATGCGGGTGGCACCGTCGTACCAGGCCACCTCGACGCTGTTCCAGGTTACGTCGGCCAGGCCGAGGAGCATTTTCAGCGGCGGTCGCCGCGGGCCTTTCAGGGCCGGACGACCATTCTGACCCGGCTGACGGGCTGGCGCTGGCGCATGGAGGGCGGCGTCCAGGCGCAGTCTGGCGATGAGCGTTACGGGTTCACGGAGGGACTGGCAGCAGTGGAGCAAATCCAGCACGGCGTAGCCGTTGTCGCCCACCAGCACCAAGGGACGCTGGGGCAGCCAGCGGCGCAACAGCATGACCATCTGCCGTGCCCAATCGGTGACCTTCTTGTGCCGGCGTCCCAGTTGCTGGTAGTACCGAGTCCCAGTTGCTGGTAGTACCGAGAGGAAGGCGCCAGCACGGTGAGCACCGGCAGGGCCCAATGGCGTCCCGCTGCCGGTCTGCCGTCAGCAGGTCTGCCGCCAAGGCCTGCCCTGCGGGTAGCGGCCGGAGACGTCCAGGAAGGGCCGGAAATCGCGTTGCTCCGTGGTATTCCTGACCGCGCAGACGGCGTCCTCGGCCTGTCTGAGCGTGAGCTCCGGGTCGCCGGTGTCGCCGTAGCCTGGTTGGGCGACCCCGGCCCCGGCCGCTGTGCGCTTCCCCATGATGCGCTGCGGAACATGACCTCCGCATGGACGGACGTGGGCGTGATGGCCAACGAGTGCGAGAGGCAGGCCATGCCGCCGGCCAGGTACAGCCTCCCGGTCCTGGCCAGCTCACCGGTCAGGGCAGGTTGAACCAACTCCAGCTCCGTCACCCTGCCTGTTGCACGCGCCTACCCCGGAATAACTCCCAGGGAACAACGCTCTCTGATGGCCCGCACGTCATAGCGGAGCTCTGTGTTCCGCTGTATTTCTGCGGAAACTCTGGCTACTCCATGCGTGACCGTTCTGTGGTTGCGCCCTCCGAGCAGTCGACCCACCTCCGTAACTGCCAAGCCCATCTCGTGCACCAGCAGGTACATCGCCACCTGCCTGGGCACTGATACGGCGCGCTTGCGGCTGACGCTGACCAGGTCATCCACCCCCAGGCCGAAATGGCCGGCAACTTCTGACAGGATGCGCGGTGAGTCCATTGTATCCTTGGCCACTGTTGCCCCCAACTCGTCAACAGGCATTTCCCCGGTTCCAACGGGAGTTGGACCCATTATATGGCCGCTCCTCCTCCATACCGGGATTGACGGGTCCAGGATTGACGGGTCCAGGATTGACGGGGACGGAGGCGCTGCAGTCCGCGCCCGGCGTCCTGGGCCGGGAAACGCCGGTCGATGCTGTCCCCAACATGGTGCCGCCCGGAAGCGCGGGCGTCGAGCACCCTTCTCAAGCTGTCCTCCTCGCCGTTGCGCGGGCGCAGGCAGGGCTGTCAGAGTGGCCGGATATCTGTGATTATCACCGGACCAATGTACCGAACAATGACAGAGGTGCGATCATGACCGCCAGCACTCCCGAGGAGGCCCCTGACTGCGTGAACTCCATCGTCTTCGACGAGGTGGAGCTGAACCACCACTGGACACTCCAGCCTCCTCTGCCGGACTACCGCAACATTCACAGGTCCATCTCCACATGCTCTTGGTGCGGCTCCAGTCTCAACGAGGAGTACGCCGGGAATTCCCTGCTGCGCGCCTTCCTGAGCTCCACCGATGGGACGCGCGTCTACTGGCGCTCCAACGGCGACGGAGGAATGGAACCCTGCAGTTCCACGGTCTACAGCCGCGTCTGCCGAAGGTGCGGACACCCGGCCGGGGACGGCGTTCTCTGCACCAGGTGCGCCAACCGGTGACGTCTATGGCCCGCCACCCTGGATCAGCACGATTGCAGACTCAGGGACTCGCCGGGAGACGCAGAGCCCGGCCCGCAGCAGCATGAACAATCAGGGGAACGGCCACGGTCACTGGGGTGGAGATTTCATCCCGGCACGGGACAGAGCGGCGAACACCCATCCCACCCCGGGCGGCGCAGCGTGAGGGCAATTCATATCAATCACGGTTCCGCGCAGGATGGTGGTGGTGGCCCTGCCATTCTGAACAGCCGTTTTCGGGCTGCTTACTGTCGTGGTAATAATAGTAATATTTAATCATTTCAAAAAATTGATATTAAATTACTACTACTACGTAGCTTGCAGACGGCTTGGGATTACACCGGGCCAACGGGAATGGTCGAGCTTAGAGGCGTTGTCGTGTTGCTGGGCAACCAGCCTCCGGGGGCACCCCTGCCGAAAAACCGGCAACGGCGGCAACGTCATGTGCCGACTCGACTTTGCCGGAGGGGTGTTGGCTGGGCACCACCGTACTGAACCGGCATTAACGGACCGGTCGTGCGGTCAACGGCGATGCTGTCGATCTAGGTGTTCCGACCGCGCCCGCTCTGTGAACTGGCCGTGGACCCTCGGGTCTGGGCGGTTCGGTAGTGGCTTCGCCCAGGAGTCAGAGCTGACCGGGTCTGCCGGCGTCTGATTCCCCGGTGTGCGTGACATGGACCTTCTGCAGGCGCCGCGGAATATCGCAGGGTCGCAGGGCTGGGTGATGCAGCCGGTGCGGCCGAGGTGAATCCCATCGTCCCGGTTTCCTATCGCGGTTCCCTGAGGCCGCTGGCAGGTGCAGCCTGCCCCTGCCCGAAACCCCGGAGCGTGCAATACGGGCCGGTTCCATTTCGGACGTGCGGCACGTCTGCGATGGCGGTCTGTCGGCGAGGCGGATGGGGGTCAAACCTTCCTGCCTGTGGGTGCCACCTGATATGCCGTGGGTAACAACTGCGCAGCTGAGTCAAACCTTCCTGCCTGTGGGAGCCACGGCAGTGAATCCGCAGTGAAGTTGGGGTTCAGCGTGGTCGCAGGACAAGCCCTGTCTGGTGCTGCTGCGGCCCACGCAGCTGGTCCTCCGGCAACGCTGCGTGGAAATCGGGTGAACGCGGTGCGGTGGTCGCCGGATGCGTTCGGCGGTGGCGTTTCAATTTCGGCCTGTACGTCGGCCGCGGTCGCTGGTGGACGATCCGGGCGTCAGCCCCTCCCTGTAGGTCAGGGGCTTGACCGCGGGCCGGGAATTGCAGGCGTGGGTGGCACGCGAGTCACTCCGCCGGGGCGGCGGCCGTATCGGCCGTATCGGCCGTATCAGTCGCCGGGGTCTTCCGCCATGGAATGGACGTGTAGTCCTTCCTCCGGAGCCGCTCCGCCGCCCTCAGGATCTCGCCGGCCAGGGTGTGGGACTGGTTTCCCTGGCTCACGGCGAAGCCGAAGCGCTTGGAGGCCTGGAACACCTCCCCCAAGCGGGTCTGCGCGGGCGGGATCGGTGCATCCGGCGGGTGCGTCTCCCCCAGGGAGGCCCGCCATGTCAGCCAGATGGGATGCCAGGCGGCGGCCGCCTTGAGCAGGATTCCGGCCCTGACCCGGGCCACCTCGTCCCTGAGCGGACTCTCGCCGCGCTTCCGGGCCGCCTTGGCCGCGTTCCGGTAGCGGATGGCCGCGAACCTGACCGCGTCGCCCGCCACCCTGGCGTCCTTGCCCTCACCCATCGTTTTCACCCCCTGGCTCGTATTCCGGCGGTTCGTATTCCGGTGGTTTGTATTCCGGTGGTTCGTGATGCGGGCCTGATGCGTTCCCCTGCTGATCATCGTTCCCCACCGGGGGGTCATCGCCGTCATAGGCCTCCAGGGCCTGCAGCTGCAGTTGCAGCCCGCGGCCGCCCGCCCTTTCCAGGGCGCTCTGCAATGCGTGGAACATTCTCTGTTCCAGCCACTCCACGGCGAAGGGGGTCGGCGCGACCACGATGAACCGGTCTCCCTGGAAGGCCGCGCCCGCCGTTCGTTTCAGCCATGTCTCGAAGGTCGGGCGGGGCAGCTTCAGCTGCAGGTCTGCCAGCACCGCGGCCCACAGCGACCTGGCCTCGGGGTCCGTCTGTATCCTGCTGTCCCAGATCGGGACTCTCTCTGTATTCTCCCCTCCTGGTTCGTATCCCGGTTCGTATCGAGGGCGATGCCTGTCCGGCCGGTCCCCCGGCTTGGCCTGCTTCCTTTCCTCGGCCGCCCTGGCCGCCCTGGCGTTCTTCAGCTGCCGGGTCCATTCGCCGCGGTTTTGCTTGTACCAGTGGATGGCGTTGTTGATGTCGTCCCATTTTCCCTTCATCCAAGGCCAGAACTCGCGCGTCAGCAGGTCGACCTCGTCCTCTTCCCCTTGTTCTTCCTCTGGAGGGTCCTGTTGAAGATCCGGGTCCGGAGCGATAGCCGTCTCACGGCTGTCCAGCTCCTGGCCATGCGCTTTCGGCAGTTCGGCAGTGGGGCCGGGGGGATCGTCACCGCTGGGCCTGGGAGGATCGTCCCCGGGGGACTCGGGGGAGCCGGGAGTGTCCGGTGATGGCGGGGGTGATGCTTCGGGCTGGATGGCCGCATCCCGGCTGCCGGGGGGTTCGCCCATGGAGAGGGCGGCGTCCTCCCCTTGGCGGGGGGCATGACCGTTTGCGGCGGCCTCGAGTTCGCCGATGCGCCGGAGCAGGTCCTGCTCCCGCTGCCGGTGGCTCTGCTCGAGTGCCTCGTAGCTCCGGCGATGCTCGGCCTCTATCTCCGCGTGGCGGCGGCGGTAGGCTGCGAAGATCTGGCCCGGCTCCCGGGGTTCCTTGGGGGTCGGCTCCCAGTCGAATTCCTCGCCGGTTATCCGGTAGACGTTGGGGAGGTTCCTGCCCCCGGTGGATCCGGGGCGCCGGGTGACCTCCACCTTGCCGAAGTACTCGAGATGCTGAATGGCCACCTTGACCGTGGACACGCTGCCGGCGTCGATGGCGTCGGCGATCTCCCGGTGGGTGCGTTCGGACAGCCCGTGGTCATCGCTGAAGTGGGCCAGGGCGATGTAGACCGCCCAAGCGGGGATGTTCAGGCCGGGACCGCTGTTCAGGGCGTACCGGACCACGTGGTCAGGGCCCGCGGGAATCGGCGATCCCGCCCCTGATCCTGCCCCTGATATTGTTGCGCCGCCGTTGGACTTGGGGTAAACTCCAATAGTCATGGGAGAAGTCGAACTCCTATGAAAGGCTATCTGGTTCGCATAGCGCCGCTGATTTGTGAAAGTATTGGGCGGCGTTTTTGCGTCACTCAGCTATGTTCGCCGGTCTCTCGACCGGGCTGTGCCGGATCCGGGCTTCGCCCTGGGTTGTCGAGGCCCAGGTGGTTGCTCCGGTCCCGCACTGGCTCTACGGGCGGGGTTAACCGGGCGTTTCGGGCAACAAAAAAGACACCTCGCCTTTGCGCCGAGGTGTCTGACTTGATATACTGAACGCATCCAGTGGAGCTTTGATTTACGCTCACTGGCTGGCTGTTCGGTGTTAGGTGCAGCACCGTCGGCCCTTGTTAAGCCGGACAGCTCAAACTGTCCGGCTTTACTTATACCACACTCGTTATGTTTTGTCTTTTCTAAGCTTTGGCCCAAGCTCAGGGCGGGGTGAAATGCCGGTCACGGCGGTGACGGGGTGTCCGGATACTGGCGGTTCGACCCAGCGGGCCTGTGCTTCACGCCGGGTCGGGGGCGAGCTGCTGGGGGATGGGACAGCACCCGGCCGATGCTCCGTGGCCGAGTCCTCTTCCGGCGAGTTGCGGGGCCGTAGCGAGGTGCTCGGTCTGGACCTCCGTGTGGAGAACCTGGGCTGGAGTGCGAATGTATGACCCGGCCACCTGGAAGCGGTTGCGGAACCCCCAGGAGAGCGAGGCGAGCTTGCAGCGGAGATCGCAGGTTAGTTGAGTGGCTCGAGGTTAGTCTCCAAGCAGAAACTGAGGCCAGACAGTCCGCTGATGCGGAAATCCAGAGGTTACACGCCTGGCTGGGCGACCCGCGGTCTCCGGAGTAGAGAGTCCTAAACCAAGGCCAAGGTGAAATGGGCCAAGGTGAATGGATGGCAGGGATTTGTACCGACGGCTTATTCTGGCTCCGACGCCCCGGGAGCGTGAACGATGGCACGCCATCTGGCTCCTGGCCCAAGGATGGACGGCTTCGGGTACGGCGCAGGCCTTGGGACGGGATTCTCACACCATCGGACGATGGGCCGCCGCCTTTGGCCAGGGCGGGCCTGCCGCCTTGATTTTCGAGCAGTCTCCGGAGGTTCCACCCGCCCGCGGCGAGGCGCAGCAGGCGACGCTGAAGGAAGCGGTCCAAGAGTTGCCTGAGGGCAGCGGGCATCGGCTTGGTCAACTGGACCCTTCGGCAGGCTCAGGAGGAAAGGGGTCCATCAGTTTGTCCGGGAACGGTTCGGCATCAGCCTGAGCCGCAGCGGTTGCCTGAATTACCTGCACCGCTTGGTGTTTGTCCTGAAGCGGCCAGGAAGCGCCTAGTCAGGGCGAATGAGGCTAAGCGGGAGGCCTTCGTAGCGGCAGTATGCCGCCCTGTGGGAGGAGGCCCAATGGACCGGAGCCAGGATATTCTTTTTTGATGAGGCCCACTTCGGGCGGATGCCGAACTGCTGGCAAATGGGTGCTGAAGGGTAAACCAGCGTTGGTTGATTCCACTAGTCCGCGTTATGGGGAGAAGGCCAGCTACTACTCGGTGGTGTGCCTAGAGACCGGGGAGGTGGATTGGATGGAACTGGAGGGGAACAGCAACGCCGGGACCTCGGCGGCATTCCTGGAGCAGTTGCGGCAGAGGTATGCCGGACCGTTATAGGTGATCAGGGACAACGCGTCGGCCCATCGTGGCGAGGCGGTGATGGAGTACCTGCGCCTGTCCTGAGCTTGCCGAAGGGGATGCCCGGACTGGGGGGCTGCGGCTGGTGAATCTACCAGGGTACTGCCCGGACTTCAATGCTGATGAGGCCATCTGGGGCTGGGTGAGAGAGGAGGGCACTGGGAACCTTTGCCTGGGAATTAGGGAGGCGGTGCAGGAGATGGTCGGCGGCTTCCTCTCCGGACTGGCCAACCGGAAAGACGGGGTGAAGCAACGCTGCCGGACAGTGCTGCAATCAAGGGCCGAAGCACATCTGCGAAACTCGCGGTCCGATTCCCAGAGCCCGGCAAATGCACATCCCACCTTGGCTTTGGTTTAGGTACTGCGCCGCAGGCCCCAACAGTGCGAGGGTGCCATCATGGTGTACGTCTCTGACACCGGCAGTACCGAACCACCTACACGGACATCGGCACAGGCCTGGAAACCCGGCACATGTACCGGGTCGAGGTTAGGAACTCCCACGGCTTCAGCCCTTGGCCCAACTTCGTTCGCATCAACAAGTAGCGCAAGAACATCCAGCTAGAGCTAAAGCCGGCCCGGGAATACCGGGCTGGTTTTTCATTCGGAACATACGGAACGTGCCATCTGCGCAAAACATGGTGGCCTTCACGGCCCCCAGATTTTCAAAGCATCTTGACGCCAGGTTGCCGTCATCAACCATCCACTGGCCCAGGGACTTGGATAAGCTCCGACCGGAAGAACATCCTCACCCCACGTTCCACAATCTCCGAATGAGACATCCGCAACGGCCTCGCATGATCACGTATCGCCTCGCAGATATCCGCCGAAAGATTGAACGTAATCTTTTCCTTGTTGGCCCGTCGCAGGTACGTCACCAGGTCCACTACAGCCGCAGCTTCCGACTCAGCCCTGATGCGAGCCGCCTCCGCAGCAACGCGTTCGCGGCCCTCTTCAGCTTCACGCTCCTGCAACTGCTCCACCGCACGCTCCGTCTTCGGACGCACTCGCGGCGTTTCAACTCCCTTGCTGGTCATCAGGATAACCTCCTCAATCGCCTTTTCCACAGCCTCACGCCACCAGCGCGAACGCTTCCAATTCCAACCGCTCGGCAACCCACCGCCACAGCTCGTCGATTTCCCCCGCAGCCTGCCCCCCGGGCTCCCACTCGCAAGCACTCAACCCACGCCGCGCCGCATCAATGTGCGCCACCCGATTCACCACCTGTACCGGGCACACATTCATGTACTCGTAGGACTCCAGCTCCTCCGCGAATCCCCCCCGACGAGCCTTACCATGCGGCAGAGCATTTCCCACAAACCATCCAGGAATCTTGAACCGCTGTAAGGTCGATGCGAATTCCGCCGCCACAAACAAGTCCGACGCCCCTACGCCCAGCGGCGACAACACCAGGTCAAGGCTTCCCAGAACACGCAGAAACAGGGTGCTGTCAGCTCCCGGCAGGTCGCAAATCAACAAATCGTGATTTTCCGATTTCAAGTACCCTTCAAGGTCACGCAACCCAGAAGCAGTCAACGAAAGCGATTCTATCGACCAACTGGGCAAACCATCATCACGCAACGTCGCCAGCGCCATCGGACCCTCATTAGGGTCAAAGTCAAGCAGCATAACCCGCAACCCAAAGGCCGAGGCGCGCTCTGCAAGACTGTACGCGATCATAGTCTTCCCGACACCGCCCTTGAAGGAGGCCAACCCAAGCGATTTCAGCACAGTATTACCACCAGTCGTAATTCCTTAATCCCAGATTGGGGTAATAGTATCAAACCCACCGTACACAATTACATAATTATTGCACACCTTTTCGATGAGATTTTTGTTGCGAGACCCCGCCCAAACAGGCGGGGCCTCAGCTAGTATTACAATGACGTTTCTCAAAGAAGGGACCTTGAGCACCTCTTTATGGACACCTGCCCACGCACTTGACAGCTTGGCGGCGGCCTTGCCTTCCGCGAAGCGATTTCAGGCCAAAAACTGACCAAATTGAGGAACCGTCGTTGTAATACTAAACAAAAGCCAAGGTGGGATGTGCATTCGCCTGAGGCTGGGAATCGGGCTGGGAATTTGGCAGGAGTGCTTCGGCCTTTGACTGCAGGACCGTCCGGCAGCGGCGCCTCACCTCGTTTCTCCGGCTGGCCAGTCCGGCCAGGAAGTTGCCGACCCTCTGCTGCACCAAGGCCTTGGTCCCCAGACACAGATTTCCAGTGGCCTCCTCTCTCGCCCAGCCCCAGCCCGGGCATCCCCTTCGGCAAGCTCAGGACAGGCGCAGATACTCCCCCACCGCCTCGCCACGGTGCGCCGGCGCGTTGTCCCAGATCACATTCAGCGGTCCAGCGTGCCCCTTCCTCAACTGGTCCAAGAAGGCCGCCGAGGTCCCGGAGTTGCTGTTGCCCTCCAGTTCCATCTACTCCACCTCACCGGTCTCCAGGCACACTGCCGAGTAGTAGCTGGCCTTCTCCCCATACCGCGGGCTGGTGGAGTCCACCAGAGCCTGCCCTCGTGAAAACGGGGGGGCCGGTTCACCCTTCAGCACCCACTTGCCCCGCAGTTCCGCGTCCGCCCGGAAGTGGGCCTCGTCGGCGAAGAATATCTTCTCCCCGGACTCTTGAGCCTGAGACGCCAAGGCGGCGTACTCCGCCACGAAGGCCTCCCGTTTCTCCGCATCAGCCTTAAGCAGACGCTTCTTGGGGCGCTTGAACGCGAACCCCAGCCGGTGCAGATAGTCCAGGCAAGTGCTGCGGCTCAGCGAGACGCCGCAGCGCTCCGAGACAAACTGCCGCACCACTTTCCAGTTCCAGTTGGCCAGTGCTATGCCCGCCGTTGCCGGAGTCTTCTGGACCGCAGCCTTCAACTCCGCCTGACGTTCCTCGCCGAGGACGGGGGGGAACCACCGGACTGTTCGAAGATCAGGGCCGCCGGACCTCCCTCGCTGAAAGCGGTGGCCCATCTGCCGATGGTGTGAGCATCCCGGCACAAGGCCTGGGCAGTGGCCGAGGCGGTCATGCCCCGGCACAAGAGCCACAGAGCGTGCCACCGTTCTCTTTCCCGAGGCGTCGGCGCCAGGTACATCCTGCTGCGCACACCAGCCAAGTCCAACTCCCACCGCTCCAAGTCTGGTCTTGTCCCCCTCATACCCATCACCACCCCCACTCAGTCTGCTCCCGGTCCTGCGGCCATACTTCCCTGATTCTAGCCGACGCATATGCAGGTTTCACCTCGGCTTTGGTTTAGGTTGGTGTCGTCTACAAAGTAGGGGTGGCCGTCCTCGTAGAAGATGGCCAGCGATATCGGGATTAGACCGGGGGTGCCGACTGGGTTGGGATGTTGGTACTGGATGTGAAGGCTGACGGGCTGTCTGTTTGACCTGGCGCTGAAAGACGAGACGGGTCGGTCGTTGATTTTCAGGGAGGCCTCTGATATGGAGGCATTGAGGACTGAGAGCCTGGGGTCGACGGGATCTGTGTCGTAGAGGTCAGTCCTGTAGGGGGAACTGCGGTTGTACCATCGGTCTATGACCTGTTGGGCTGCAGGGGAAGGGAAGTGGGTTCTGATATGGGTGATGCCCTTCTCGGGTGCGAGCTGGTTGAGGGCGATGCTCTGGGCGGGGGAGTCCCGGTAGAAAGCTGACATCGTGGTTCGGAACTCTTCTCGGCCGACCGTGTCGTGAAGATCTATGAAGAGCCTTTCGCCCAGCGAGTAACTGCAAGTGTGGGTGGTCTCTGTGTTGGGGATCTGCGAGATGGATTTGAACGGGTGGCAGGGCTTGTTGTCCGGAAGGACGCGGGTGCCTCGGCGGTGCGCCAGGAAGGTGGACGCCATGAACTCTGACATGCCTTCGTCGATCCATTGCTCGTTGCCGGTCCAGTAGTAGTGGGCCACCTCGTGGTCCGTGATTTTCTGGGCATACTCCTGGTCGGGGAGGTCGTACTTGGGGAGGATGACTATGCTGGCGCCGGAGTTATGGCCGGCGTAGCTACCTTTGACCGTGTCGGCGTAGAGGAGGGCGACCATGTCGGTCGGGAATGGCTCGGCCATGAATGCTTCCGCATTTTTGACGGCATGTTCCAGGCGGTCGAGGGATTCGGGGTCGTAGGTTGTGGTCATTCGCACTATGTGGAGTGCAACGGAGCCCCTGAGGGGTGTGTGGATGGTCCGGGTCTGGATGTGGGCCTGGGCGGGGTCCAGGAGGACGGGGAGCAGAGTCTTGTTGTAGCGGTTTGCGCTTTCCAGCGTTGCGACGATGGGAGTCCAGGCGTCGGAGATCCCGCCTGCCGAGAACGTGGGGTGGTTGAGAATTTGGTGAAATGACGGTGCGTCTTGGCGGTTGATGTCCTTGAGGGAGCGGACGGCTTCCAGGTCGCCTGGTGTGACGCTTTCGAGAAAGGGCATCTCCAGGAGGGAGATGGCCGCGGGAGTGGTGTTCTCGACGTAGAGGTAGAGGAGCTGCTCGATGAGGGAGTTTTCGAGGCCTGAGAGGCCGTCGGCCGTCCATGGCAAGCTGGCGAGCCTGTCGGCTATTTGGGGGTGGGTCTGGGCGAGCCATCGGGCGTTTGAAAGGCTGGTGAGATTCGTGAGGTTGCTGGAGGGAGGCCCGATTCTGAATGAATTTAGTGTTGCTTCGTTCAGCTCCTTGATCAGGGTGGTAAGTTCGTCGAGGTGCCCTTGGGGATACGCGTTGGACTGTGCGCCTCGATGTGCTTCCCTGGCATGGGAAAGTGCTTCTTGGTCGTCGGTTAGGCAAAGTGCCAGGAGCCAGTGCGCCTCGACGTGGGAGTGGAATGCGGTAAATGTCTGGGGTGTTCTGCGTAGGACTATCCGGGCGTCGGCTTCTGCAGAAGGGCAGTCGTTCGATGTGAAGAGGGCGTTAGCTCTGGCGATTCTGTAGGTTGCTGTATCGTCGAGTGAGATCGCCTTGGAATGGTGCTCGATGGCGGTGGGGTAGTTGCCCAAGTATTCGTGAACAAAGCCCATCCATGTTTCGGACAACGCGGAGGTGCCACCGAAGAGGCGCTGCGCATTTTGGAGTGCTGTGAGTGCCTTTTGGTACTGTCCTGCCTGGGCCAGTGCTATGCCTTGGTCTAGGGTTGTCTCGGCCGTGGGTTCAGGTTCGGAGGGGGCCGGATTGCTGCTCGGAGGGGCGTTGCCTTCTATCAGGCAGATGACGTTGCTGTGGCCCTCGTTCCAGGCGGTTTCACTGGTGGCAAGGAATTTAGGGTAGTTGTCGGGGTCGCACTCCTGTTGGATGGTCTGTCTGATGAGTTGGTCGCCTGGATATGGTCCTTCGCCTGGGACTTGCACTTTGCGGGTTGCTTGGAACTCCCAGTTGCCGGTGCAGGGGGTGAGCTCGGCGAGAAAGTGGAGGGTGGTTCTATGGGTGTTGAAGCATTCTCCTGGGTTGACGGAATGGGGGTGGACTAACCGGTCTAGGATCTCGGGGATGCCTGGTTCGCCGGTGAGGTTTTGTTGGAAGCATTGGACGGTCCTGTACCCTGCGTTCCAGGCGTCGGGGGTGGGATGACTTGGGTCGGTGGTTCTTCTGTCACAGTTGGTGGTGGATTCTCGGTATAGCCGTAGATCTGGCGGATATTCGGTTGAGTCTGCGGCTTGGAAAGTGTTCAGGAGCCGGGACTCCCAGCTGTCAGAACAGGGGACGACTTCGACTTGTTGGTATGTTACATCGGGTAATTGGTTGAAGCAGTCTGAGGGCTGGAGATATGGGACGCTTATCATGCGGTCGAGTTTGCTTGGGTCTGTAAGAGACAGTCCGAATCTGTCTTGGAGGCAGGTAACATGCCTGTTACCGGCGAGCCAGGATGGCTCTAGGGGACGGATGAAGAATGTGTAGCGTGGACTGCAGTTTAGGAAGGCTTGTTCCTGAAAGTATCTGATAGTGGGGTAGTAGCCTGGGTCGGTTGTTTCGAATAAGTTAACTACCCGGTGGGTCCATTCGCCTTCGCAGGGGACCTTGGCGGGATCGAGGTCAGCGTCGGTTCGGGTCTCTGCAAATGTTAGGCAGTCTCCCTGCTTGAGGTCGATGTGACTGATCGTTGTGGTGTCGGCCTGGAGGTCCTGGCCGGTCAACCAGGTGGTGAGGCCGGAAAGGTACACCCAGCAGTTGGAGAGGTCGGATGGCTTCTCTTCGGGGACGTGCGACCAGTAGGCGATCACGTTGTTGGCGTGGTCTCTGCCCGAGGTTGGGCGGGGAGCGGTCCCGTCAGGGGTCAGGAGTCCGGGTGGTAGACGGGATGGGTCTAGGCCCTTGATTAAGGACAGGCAGGTGCCGGTCTCGTTGCGTTGTGGGTCAACGATCTTCGGGTTCCAGAGGGTCTCGGGACATGTCTCGATGCCGGCCTGTATCTGGCGTATTACGCCCTGCATTGTGTAGGCGTCGGCAGCGGCTGTCTGGTAGACCAGGTGCTCCTGCAGGATTTCATCGCAGGTTTGGTTGGCGAGGGGGATGAGTGGGATCGGTGTGGGGGTGGCAGCTAGTTGGGAGCCATAACGCCGGGTGGTTGGCGCAGGGGTGGCCTGTGCTCGGGCTTCTAGTGTTGCTTGGACTGCCTGCGCGATGGGTTTGTTGGCCTCGACGGTGGCTTTAACACTGTCTTCCACGTTGCGGGCTGACTGCATTCTGGCCTGCACTGTTGCTTCCAGGTTGGGGGTCGGTGATGGGTCGCCGGTGGAGCAGCCGAGGATGGTTGTCGCCAGCAGGAGAGTGAGGATGATGAATAGGGGTGTTCTTTGGGCGAGGAATGAGGGCATGGAGTGGTTGGGGGTACGGCGGGGAACGGAGTCCTGGTCCATAGCTGCGACGTTCCTTTGGGGAAGGTAGTAGTGTCGCTGCTATGTTCCTGCTGAAAGGGAGGGGCGGGGTTGTGGATTCTGGTATGGCGCTGGAGGTGAGGGGGTTGGTCAGTCGTCGATGCCCTTTTCGGTGGTAGAGACCAGCCTGGTCCCGACTCGTCTGAGCTTGTCGCGGAGCTTCCAGACGACGATGAAGTCGAGGGGGCTGTTGTCCAGGGTGGCCTGGGAGGTCATGCTGGCGAAGGCGTCCCGGTTGCCGGGGGTGTCCCTGAACGCGGCCGCGATGGAGAAGCTCCTGGCTTGGCATTATTCGCGGCAGACATGGAGTCCGGGTGGAGCGGATCCAGGGGTTTGTTGCCGGCTGCTGACTTTCCTATCTGCTTTGATTACAGAAGAGGGAGACCCGGTTGGTGCGGGGTCACGGCCGTGCCGTGAGCATCAGGATCGCGGCGATGCGCCGGGCGGTGTCGGTGAAGTGCCGCACCTCTTCGGGGTGCATGTTGCGGCCGAGGACCTTGTGCTCGCGGTACGAGAGCCACTTCTTTAGGACTTGGTAGCCGCCCAGCTTGTAGTTCCAGACGGCGGCGGGCACGTCGCTCCAGCGGGCTTTGTCGTTCAGGTGGATGTCGAGGGTGCTGTCGCTAAGTGCGCCGGCGGCGTCACCCAGGGCCTCTTGCTCGGGTGTGGTGTAGTTGCGCGCCACGAAGCGGCCCGTGCCGGGCATCACGGCGTCGCCGGTGCCGAAGTGTCCCCAGCCGGCGGTCAGCGCGAAGTCGTCGCCGGCCATGTTGTGCCCGTCGGCGGTGGACGGGATGGCGATGGCCGCCAGATCTGGGCGCAGCGCTCCGGATGTGACGCCTGGCACCGGCGTGTCCGGGTCGAGCAGGGTGGCCAGCTCGCGGCCGCGGGCGGCGGAGGCGCGCAGTTCATGGGCGGCCTCGGGGGCGTCGCCGTCGGGCCAGGCGGGCAGCGGGATGCGCGGCCACTCCATGCGAAGCGCCCCGGCGTTGGCTTTCCGGTAGGTCGGGTCGTGCAGCACCGCCAGCGCGTGGTGGAACAGGTCATCCACGCCCAGGCCCAGCCGGTCGAGGTATGCCTGCGCCGCCGGCGACAAGTTGGGCCGCGGCTGCTCGCCGCCGCCGTCCAGCAACGATTGCTGGCCATCTGCTTGTTCAGTGCGGAGCCACGCGGGGAACATGCTTGCGCCCCATTCGTTCAGATGAAGGGAAGCTAGATCTCCAGTTACGGTAGTCTGTGTTTCGGTTGCGTCTCTACGCAAACGAGGAACAGCAGACAACCATACGTTCCCGTCGAATAGGTGCAGTTTGTAATCGGGTCGTGGACGGTCAAGCAATCCGCTATCGCGTTCCCAATATAGCCATCGGGTATCAAAAGGGCGGTAAGCGTATCGGACGAAGCCCGAGTCGTTTGGGCCAGCCCGCTGGATTTCTCCAGAGTCGAAATATTTCTGAACCCTAGTCTTGAGTTTGTCCAGGTCAGTATCGACCAAGAGCGAGTCGCGGCTCGTTTTTACTCCAGGAAACGAGTTCGGTAACAGGTCGGGCAGCGAAGGCCATTTGATCCAATCCGGGGTGACTGCCAGGGGTTTGAATGGCAACCCCAAGTCAAGCTGCGGCTGAATTTCAGAATACCCAGAATCCAATGAAGGCGAGTCAAGACTGCCCAGCAGGGCCGTCCGGCGTTCCTCGGCCCTTGCTCCCTGAAAATCTTGGTAGAGCAGCCTCCCAGCGGTGTTGTCTTCGGAATCACTCCCTGACTTGGAAAGTAGTGTTATCGCAGTGCCTATCCTTATGCCAGGCGACTGACCTTGAATAGCAAATACTGTCTCGCTGGTGTGCCCATCGGGGGCGTATTCCGAAATAATGCGGTCGCCGTGCAGGTTGTCGATGCGGATAGTATCGAAGGCCTCGAGGTAACGCTCGCGCATTCCGGTGAAGGATAGCCCGTCCAGCCACGAGTAGTTGGAGATGAAACAGACGATGCCGCGGCCGGTCTTTTCCGCGATGCGCCGCTCCGCCATGCGGAAGAAGCGCACGTACAGGTCGTTAAGGCCCTGCCCCTCGGGTTTCTTCACCTTCGTGGTGGTGCGGTAAGCTTCTGATAGCTCCCGCTCCTCGTCCACGGCCATGCCAGCGAAGCCGTTGTAGGGCGGGTTGCCCAGGATGACCAGCACCGGTGTGTCCTGCTTCACTCGTTCGGCCCGGTCGCGCTCCTCCATCAGCTCCGGCATGAACATCTGTAGCTGCTTGGGTTCTTTCCCCGTTTCCTCATCCCAGCCGGTCAGGGCGTTGGTCAGGAACACGCCGGCCCGCTCCTGGCCGTCGTCTGAAAAGGCGGCATCCAGGTTCTGCATGGTCAGGCCGACCTGCAGGTGGGCCACCACGAAGGGAGCGGGCATGATCTCGAAGCCGAACACCCTCTCGGTGGCCGCCTTTTTTACCTGCGCCCCGGCGAGGGCGCCCAGTCCCTTGCTCTGCAGGTTGGCGGCGATGCGCTTCAGTGTCTCTGCCAGGTAGGCGCCGGTGCCGCAGCAGGGGTCGAGGACGTAGACGTTCTCGGCGGCCAGCCCGTCCTCGATGCCCAGGTCGTCTTTCAGGGCACGGTCGACGCGGGCCACCATGTAGCGCACCACCTCGGCGGGGGTGTACCAGACGCCCAGTTGCTTGCGCAGGGCTGGGTCGAATTCCTCGAGGAAAGGCTCGTAGAAGTAGGGCACGGCCTCGCCCTCGTTGAACCTGGTGAAGAAGGCCTCGCGATTTACCCGGTCCAGAGCTGCTGCTGTCCAGTCGAGGACTTCGTTGAGTCCCAACGGCTGCAGCTGTCCGGGGTTGGAGAGCTGCCAGAAGAGCTCCCGGATGACCGGCACACGCAAAAGCTGGGCTGATTCGTGCCAGTCGAAGGGTGCTTTCGGGGTGGGCGTCTGTCGGGCCCAGAGAACCCATGCAGAGAAGATGCCGTAGAACAGTGTCTGTACCAGGGTGGAACGGAAGAAGGCCGTCCCTCTCTCGCCCTCGAACTTTACGCCCAACGCCTCCTCGAGCGCGGAGCGTACCGCGTTGAGCGACGGCGCGTCACCGGAGGCTTCGACACGGGCTAGGCCATCGCGGGCGTAGGAGGCGATCAGCCGTGCTAGGTCGCGGGGCTCGGCAAGAGCGGCGCGGTGGGACAGGGCGCGGCTCAGGTACTCCGCTAGTGCCGGACCGGTCTTGTTGGCGAAGGAACGGGGGTGCTGCAGCTGGTTGTCGAACTCGGCGGCGGACGCGGCCAGGCGGAAGGTTTCCAGCTTGGTGGGGTTATTGTTTGCGTCCTCGCCCAGCAGCACGAAGTCGCGGGTGTTCGTCACCAGTACCAGCTGGTACAGCCCCCAGTATTTGCTGACTTGGGCACTGTCGGCAGTGAGCCAGGCGTCGTCATTCGCGGGCTTGACCTCGACGACACCTCCCTCTGGGAGCTGTCCTAGCTTGGGCTGACCCTTTGATACCTGTTTGGCGGCGAAGATGCCGAAATCGGGGTGGTCCGCGCCTTGCTGGGAAAGCTGGCTGATGCAGAACACTTTGGGCTTCAGGGATCGTCCCACGGCGTTAAGCAGGTTGGTCAGCGGGGGATAGTAGGACGTCTCGGCAGTGCCGACGCCCGAGGCCTTGATCTTCCGGAGGTCGTCGAAGTATTCCTCAACGGCCGGTACCAGTTTGTTGGTATCGGGCATGTGGCCCCTGTGATCTGCGTTAGCCCCGGGGGTGTTCACACCGGTCTGGTTTGACGTCCGGCGAAGGGACTAAATAATAGGGAATTATACTGATTTTTCCCCAGCCACGGGGATATCCGCTTCATTGCCGCGTTTGCGGCCTGTTGTCTTCTCTGACTTGAGTGTCGAGTGTGGGAGATTGTTGGCGGGTGATTTTCACCGGTTGTAGAGATGACTCCATTACAACGGGTGGCCCCGGATGATACAGGGGCTTCTGGGTCTTGGTGGGGTTGGTCCGGATGGTCGAAGGTACTTTGCCTTCACCCTTTTCCGAAAGGCCATCGGCGGCGCCGGTTCGTCCTTGGCTACGGCCATTGACCCGTGGTGCTCGTCGGGTGCTTCTACTTCCGGCGCCGGTAGGTGTCAGCGCGGGTGGAGTGTGAATGGGTAGTCGGAGGGGGATGGCTCAGAGAAGGGAGGTTGCCGGTGGGGGATGGTATAGAGGGTCGGAAGACTGGTCAGTCGTCGATGCCTCTTTCGGTGGCAGAGACCAGCTTGGTGCCGACTCGTCTGAGCTTGTCGCGGAGCTCGATGGTCTCCTCGAGGGATATGGAGAACAGGTGTAGCTTCCAGACGACGATGTAATCGAGGGAGCTGTTGGCCTGGGTGGCCTGGGAGATCATCCGTGTGAACTCGTCCCGGTTGCCGGGGGTGTCTCTGAATGCGGTCTCGACGGAGAAGTCCCTGGTTTGGCAGTAATCGCGGCAGGCTGTTTTCTGGTCGTCGGCTGAGATGATGGCGCCGCCTGGCGCGAGGGGGTCCCGGACGTAGATCGCGGCTTTTGGCATGGGGTGACTGTCCTGGGGGAGAGATGGGGGTGAGCCGCTAGCGCCGGCGTCGTCACCGTTTACTGTTTGTCAGGCGCTGGCGGCTCCTTTGTATGATCGGGGATCCGGGAGCTGGGGCGCAATGGGCTGCTGTCATCAAAAAGTGGGGGAGTTGCGCCGCGGTGAGCTTCAGGACGGCGAGAAGAGGTGGATACCGGTGTCGTGGCAGCTAGGGGCTGTATAGCAGGTTGCTGGTAGTGTGTGACGCCTAGTTGCTATACAGATGGGGGACTGCTATGGCGAGAAAGCAGGTGAACGTGTCGTTCACACCGGAGCAGTATCTGGCTGTGCAGGAGGCGGCGGCCGAGGAGGGGGTGAAGGTGGCCACCTACTGTCATGACGCGGTCGTGGCCCGGGCGATGCCGGAGCCGGAGGCGGCCGATTACTCGGGTGTGCCAGCTTGGTTGCTGCACTTCCTGCTGTTTGTGACCAGGGGGAAGGCGAAGGCGGCGTAGCCGGGGCATAGCAGGCTGTGATGCCGCATTGCTATGCAGGTCCGGTGTTGGGATGCAGGTGAGACCGGGATGGCGGTCTGGGGCTTCTCAGGGGCTCGGGAGAGGGCTCTGGCGGTGGCTGGGGTATTTGAGCCGGTTGCGGGGCCCTGGGGGCTTGGAATGGGCAGTAGGGGCGGCATAGCAGGTTGGGATGCTGCGTTGCTATACAGGGGCGGGCGTGGGACGCAGGATGCTACCAGGCGGCTGGAGTGTCCCCGCTTAGGCGCTGTGGAAGTCCGGCCTGGAGATTCCCAAGAGTTCGAGCTTGCGGCGGAGTTCCCGGTGGGTCATGCGGCCACGGTCAGGGTTCCCTTGGGGCTTCGTAGGGAGTTATCTCCGGAGGCAGTATTTCTCCTTGCTCCCTGCGGACCTGGATTATAGTCTGCGCCACCGCCAGGAGGCTGTTCAGCGTCTCCAGCGGGGTGTCTCCCCATGCCATGGCGCCTTGGAGGGCCGGGATCTCGGCGAGGTACATGCCGCCTTCGCTCTCCTGAGGTTCATGGAGCACGTACTCCAGTTGGTAGATGTCCATACTGTCCTCCCGGTCCACCATTTCGGGTAGTGGCGTTTCTGGGATTCTGCTTGTCCGGACGACCTCGGGTCAAACGGTCTGTTCTGCTTGGCGTGGTTACGGCGGTTGTCTCCTGACGGCAGTGGAGGCAGTGTCCGGGGCACTCCTTCGTATCCTGGAGGTCCTCGGCGACGAGCTGCAGGCATTTGGTGCCGTTGCCTGAAGGGGTTGTTTGCGCGCTGGTCGTGGCGATCGGCGGGTGGGGCGGCAGCGGTAGCTTGGCCCTTATGGCGGTAGCTTGGCCCTTATGGAAGTGAACGTAGGAGATCTGCGAGCGCGGGCTGTTCGTCTGCGGATGAGATACCTCGGCGACGTGCTCTGTGTTGGTCTGTGCCTCGCCCTTTTTGGGGCCCTTGCTGAGGCTAGGGACGTCGGGGGCGACTTGAGCTTGGTGGAAATCTATGCTTTTGTGGGGCCTGGGGCGCTGACGTGGGCGGTGACGGGTAGTCGCCGATACGGCGGGTGGGCTTGCGGCATATATGTGTTTGTCGTTCTAGCGTTCGGGGGGGTGTGGTTGTCGGTGGGGGTATCTAGTCTCGCGTTCTGGGGACTTGGTTCAGTGGGCTGGTACGTCAGCTTTCTACGAGCGGATGGTTGGACCTGGCGCAGGGCGTTTCGGACGGTGTTGGTCAGGGTGGGGCGATGGCTTGAAGTGGAAGTTCGGCAGGTCGAGCCTGTGGTGGTGGAGGCTCCGGATAGGCCCAATACCTATTCGGAGAACGTGGCGGTGGTAGTGGTATGGGTGTGCGTCGTGTGTTCCTGTGTGGGACTGGGGTATCTGATTGGCGAGTTCTTAGCGGCGCTTTGGGTGGCGCTGGCGGAGGTGTTGGAGGACACGGCGACGGACAGGCGCTAGCGGCTGGGGCTATTCACCATCCGGCTTTGCCGCAGTGCGGGCATGGGCGCCGGACCATCCTGCGCCACTCGACCCCGCCCTGGGCGGTGATTTCCTGCCGGCAGTGGCCGCGGTAATCGTTGGTGTCCTGCAGGTCCTCTGCGACGAGCTCCAGGCATTCGTCGCAGCGGGCGACCTGGTCGGGGGTCCTCGGAGTGGACCGCGGTCATGGAGTCGGTGCCGCAGAGGGGCGGTCGCGAGGGGCGTAGTGGACGATGGGATCCGGCTCGTAAGGGCAGCTCGGCGTCGGCGAACAGGGCGTTCAGGTCATTGGTGGTGCTCATCGTTCAGAGTCTCTCTGCTTCTACTGGGATCAGGCGCTGTCCGACTGGGTCGACTGCCAGGAGGGCGTCCTCGAGTGTGACTACTCCCAGCAGGCTGGGTTCATTCTCCTCTGCGAATGTGACCTGCGTTGCGAAGGTCTGGTCCTCCAGCCTGACCACTGTCCAGCCTATGTCCACTGGGACCGTGCTTCCATCGGTCAGGCGGGAGCGGGCTGTGCGTCTGACCGGCACTCCCAGCCTTTGCAGCAGTGCTCTGGGCACGGCCGTGAAGGTTGACCCCGTGTCCACAGTCACCTCGAGGTGCTCGAACCGCTCGCCCTGCTGGTCTCCAACGGCTATGGTCACAACCAGTTTTCCCACGGTGGCCTCTCCTTACTGATCTGTCGGGTGTCGGCACTTCGTTGCTTGCTCGAGTTCATTTGTCGGGCGGCCTAATGCGCTGGCGGTCCTCCGAGTATTTTCGGCGGCGCTGCGGTTCGGGAGGCGGGAGCTTGCTCGCTTCTTGGATGGCCAGTTTCCGGAAGAGGGCGAAGGGGTCGGTGACCTTCTGGTTGCGGTAGTTCCTGAGGTAGATCTGGGCTGCGGACTGCAGGACGGCGGCGGACCAGCCGGCCAGGAGCGCCTGTTCCTCGATGGCCTGGAGGTCGGGGAGCTGGGCTGGGTCAAGGGCGTTGGCCAGCTGGCGAAACCAGGTTGGTGGGCGTTCGTTTTGCTCGCGCGCGTGACTTGAACCGGAAGAACCGGAATTTGATTGACTGATGTCATCAGTCACCGTCACCCCTTCCGGTTCAGTCACTTCCGGTTCGGGTACCAATTTGGTATTCGCGGGTCCCGAGTTGAGGCTGCGCCGATACCATTTTGGTATTCGCGGGTGGCTTGGAGTCCTCGTCCTGGGGCTCCGCCGATACCATTTTGGTATTCGCGGCGGTGTTCGGGTCGTGGTCAGAGGGTGCCGATACCAAAATGGTATTCGCGGCCGTTGGGGCTGGCTCCTCCTGGGAGGGCGCCGATACCAGAATGGTATTCGCGGCCGGGGCGAGCTGGGCTATGGCCTGGCCGAGGGTCGGGTGGTTCTGGTCCGCAGTGGCGGTGACGAGGGTGGCGACGGGCTGGCCCGTGGGCTTTGCGAGCAGCCTGGCTTGTGTGGCCGCGCGGTCGATGTCGTGTTGGTGGAGCTTGATGGAGATCTCGGCGAGCAGGTGTTCGCTCTGGTCGTCGGCTGTCAGGATGAGATCCGCCTTATCGAGCTGGTCGGTCTCGTTGGCGGTGATGTCGCCTCTCGTCTCCGCGTCGTCGAGGAGTGATGCGAGGGATGACCTCTCGCGCTGGCAGGAGAACACGGTGGCGGCGATGCCCATCTGGCGGCCATGTCTTCCTTGAGAGTGGTGGGTCCTCCTTGAGGGTGCTGACGTCCGCCTCGATTCGCTCCAGCCGGACGGGCATCTGGAGGAGATCCTCGGGGAGGATGTGGCGGCGCAGGGCCTCCCTGAGAGCGGGGTCGCGCTCCAGGGCGTTGGGTATGTGTTCGAGGGTGTTGATGGGGGTGGGCGTTGGAGAGCAGGGGTGATCAGGCGGCGGTCGGGAACTATGACGTAGGCGGAGCTCCTGCAGGCTCAAAGGTGAGGTCATAGCCGGTGAGGTCGCGGATCCGGTCCCACAGAGCACCCCGGTCCACCTGCAGGTCCCGCCGCATGGCCGGCACGTCGTTGATGGGGTCGGTGACGACCACTTCGCATCCGCAACCGTCGTACTGGTCGATGCGGTCTAGGTTGCTCCGGAAATCGTGCGTCCAGCCGGCGTCGTGCTGGGCGATGGAACGGGCCATCTCCGCTGCTTTGCACAGAAAGGGATTTTATTCCCGATTTTCTGTCTCGTGGATGTCAGGCCGCCAGCTCTTCGTCCTCTTTGTTCTGCCTGAACATTGCTGGCAGGATGACATTGACTCCGGTTTTCTCCGCCAGTGCCTGCTGTGGTGGCTGGATTTTCTCTCCGATGACGGCGGCGATGGTTTCCTAGCCGGTGGCGGCGGTCACGGCGGCGGCGGATTCGGCGGCCCTTTCGACGTCGTTGTTCTGGATGGTGCGTGAGACCTTGAACACGGCGTGGACGTACTCCCTGTCGCGGGTCCGGAGGATTATGTCTGCGAACAGGACTTTGCTCTCCTGTTCCTCGGTGATGAGCCCCTTTTCCTCGGCGCCCTTGACACAGCCAGTTTTCGTCATTCTGGTCGGGGGTGATGAACGACAAATAGTCCTGCCGTTCCCCTTGAGTCACCGGAAGAGATGCGGGCGGAATTGTAGACCGGCTGCGCACTGTGGTCTACACCGCCCTCAGCTCCGGGCCTTTCGCCCGGCCAACTCTGTCATAAAGGGACGCATTTGAGCATAGCCATAATGTCGCCCTCTGCATTGCTATGTCTCTGTGCCAGAACCGGGGGCCAGCGAAAGATGAAATGGAGCAACCGCCTTTCGGCTGTGGAAAGGGGGTCAGGAAACCGCCGGCCGTACCGACCTCGGTGAGTTTCAATGGGGCCACCGCCTTTCGGCGATGGAAAGAGTTCTGAAAATCTGACAGTCGTTAACGCCTTGGAATGGCTTCAATGGGGCCACCGCCTTTCGGCGATGGAAAGTGCGTTCCTACGCCCTCGCAAAGGTAGCTGCCTGTACAAGCTTCAATGGGGCCACCGCCTTTCGGCGATGGAAAGTACTGGTGAGTCATCGTCTATAGTCCACGTATTCGTGCTTCAATGGGGCCACCGCCTTTCGGCGATGGAAAGCAGAACGAACCTCGCGCCATGCTCCCATCGTGTCTCCTATGCTTCAATGGGGCCACCGCCTTTCGGCGATGGAAAGTGTCCGGCGATTGGGTGGAGGTCGACCGGCTGGCCCTGCTTCAATGGGGCCACCGCCTTTCGGCGATGGAAAGAGGGACGACCAATTGACGATGGGGCTGATGCCTCTTTGCTTCAATGGGGCCATCGCCTTTCGGCGATGGAAAGCATGCAGGAACACACTGAGCGCATTGTTGAGGCACCGCTTCAATGGGGCCACCGCCTTTCGGCGATGGAAAGCCTTCAAGGACGCCGGCGGCTCCTGGGACGGCAAAGCAGCTTCAATGGGGCCACCGCCTTTCGGCGATGGAAAGGTCGCCCACTCGTCGGATAACGCCCAGGTGGTGCTGCTTCAATGGGGCCACCGCCTTTCGGCGATGGAAAGCCGTGAGCTCCTTGCGCGGCCTGAGCGCCAACATTCGGCTTCAATGGGGCCACCGCCTTTCGGCGATGGAAAGCGTAACCTCGGTGCCGAGTGGCGTGTAGTATGTGCCGGCTTCAATGGGGCCACCGCCTTTCGGCGATGGAAAGGGCCGCCGACTATCTCGTGCCAGTACAGATCCGGGCCGCTTCAATGGGGCCACCGCCTTTCGGCGATGGAAAGCTCTGTGCGCCCGCCGATTTTGCACTGGTAACACACGGGGCTTCAATGGGGCCACCGCCTTTCGGCGATGGAAAGACGCCGCGAGGCAGATGACGGTGCAGACCGTCCAGAAGCTTCAATGGGGCCACCGCCTTTCGGCGATGGAAAGTTGAGGCCATCGCTAACCGCCCCCTTGATGGCCATATCGCTTCAATGGGGCCACCGCCTTTCGGCGATGGAAAGACCCCTACTCGGCCAGCGACAGCATCACGGTAACCATGCTTCAATGGGGCCACCGCCTTTCGGCGATGGAAAGACGAGATCAGGGAAACCGGGCTCCGACCTACGGCTGTCGCTTCAATGGGGCCACCGCCTTTCGGCGATGGAAAGTTCCGGCGTGGGCGCGGCAGAGCACCTATCTCGACCAGCTTCAATGGGGCCACCGCCTTTCGGCGATGGAAAGGGGAATATGACATCGGTGGCTTGAAATTCCTCAGTGTTGCTTCAATGGGGCCACCGCCTTTCGGCGATGGAAAGAGCGGAGCAGGTCGTCGAGGATGCGCGGGAGGTAGTGCTTCAATGGGGCCACCGCCTTTCGGCGATGGAAAGGACGGTGACCAACTCCAAGATCGTGTCGATGGACGTCCAGCTTCAATGGGGCCACCGCCTTTCGGCGATGGAAAGGACTCAATGAGACTTCCGATCGCGTAGTTCCACCCGTCGCTTCAATGGGGCCACCGCCTTTCGGCGATGGAAAGGCCACCCGCACGAAGTATTGGGTATTGGCGGTCAGGCCCGCTTCAATGGGGCCACCGCCTTTCGGCGATGGAAAGGCCGCGGCGCCGGCGTGACCCTCCTGAGCAATGCGTAGCTTCAATGGGGCCACCGCCTTTCGGCGATGGAAAGATCAACCCAGTGAGCGCGAAGTCGCGTGGCAGGGTTAGCTTCAATGGGGCCACCGCCTTTCGGCGATGGAAAGGTTACCAATGGAGTTGGAATCTACACCCTACCGGCGCTTCAATGGGGCCACCGCCTTTCGGCGATGGAAAGGCCAGCCGGCGCCAGGCAACAGCAGAACCCCGCGGTGCTTCAATGGGGCCACCGCCTTTCGGCGATGGAAAGGGTGGCGGGTACCGTCTATGTCTGTCCCAAGGACGCAACGCTTCAATGGGGCCACCGCCTTTCGGCGATGGAAAGGCGGAGATAGATGACATCTACTTCTCCGTACTCAACACGCTTCAATGGGGCCACCGCCTTTCGGCGATGGAAAGAGCAACACGGCCTGGACGTTCTCACGCCCGAACTTGCTTCAATGGGGCCACCGCCTTTCGGCGATGGAAAGCTTCCAGTCCCTCCTCCAGCGCCGTGATGTCTTGCCTGCTTCAATGGGGCCACCGCCTTTCGGCGATGGAAAGCACTGTTATGAACCGCGTCCTGCCCGCCCTGTACAAGCTTCAATGGGGCCACCGCCTTTCGGCGATGGAAAGGTATCTGCACTGTGACGACAAGGCACAGGCTTGGGTGCTTCAATGGGGCCACCGCCTTTCGGCGATGGAAAGCTGGTGGGGCTGGAACACCTGAACTTCGTGTTCTGGCTGCTTCAATGGGGCCACCGCCTTTCGGCGATGGAAAGCACTCAAGGAGGACTGGGACTTCATCCCCAGCCTGAAGCTTCAATGGGGCCACCGCCTTTCGGCGATGGAAAGTTCAGAATGTTAAGGGACTCAAGGGACTCAAGGGAATGCTTCAATGGGGCCACCGCCTTTCGGCGATGGAAAGGTGGGACGCCATCCCCCTGGGGGTGTTCTCGCTGGTGCCGCTTCAATGGGGCCACCGCCTTTCGGCGATGGAAAGAACGAAGCGTGGCTGGAGCTTATCGAGGCCGACAAGGCTTCAATGGGGCCACCGCCTTTCGGCGATGGAAAGCATGCTCCAGTAGCTGTATTGATGGTGTTGAGGACAGCTTCAATGGGGCCACCGCCTTTCGGCGATGGAAAGGACCCCTGCCAAGGCAACACCACGCCGGGCGAATGCGGGCTTCAATGGGGCCACCGCCTTTCGGCGATGGAAAGACGGTCATGCCCGTGTCCATCATCTCGGCGATCTGGTGCTTCAATGGGGCCACCGCCTTTCGGCGATGGAAAGCTGGGACTGGCTCAATCACTGGCTACTCCGTGCAATACGCTTCAATGGGGCCACCGCCTTTCGGCGATGGAAAGACGCGGAAGCCCTAGCTGAGAGGAGAGGGGTGGTCTTGCTTCAATGGGGCCACCGCCTTTCGGCGATGGAAAGGGCTATTTGCGAATCTCTTCCGTCGTATCTTAATGTTAAAGTGCGAATTTCCACAAGAAACGATTGATAAGCTAGCTGGCCGCACCGGGTGGCTCGACTCCGTTTCCCCGTGCTCTAGCTGAGAAGTTGCGAGCGGTCCAGCTTGGCCGCTTCACCATCCCACCTCTCGCAGGGAGGCGTGTGCCTGCGCCCCATCATACTATCACCGCCGCCCGGCGGGGCAGATCCCGCGCCTTTCCCAGAGTGGTAAGGCTCTTGCTGCCCCTGCCCTCCGAGGGACCCAGGTCGACAATCAGGGCCCGGTCCTCCTTCAGATTGAGAACTTCCGCAAGGGCCTCATCCAGCAGCACCCTTTCCTTGGGAGAGAGGTCGCAGATGAACACGGAGTATTGGGCTGGGTCGCCAAACCCGTTCATCTTTCTGTAGGTGCGGGCCAGCCGCTTGGAATCCGAGACGTCGTAGCACACGAGAAAGCGGTTGCGCATAGTTACCTCGTCCTGAAAACCGGGTAGGCCGGCAGTTCGCCGAGCAGGTGCCGGGACAGCAGGCGAGCCTGCATTTCCAGCACGCGGCGATAGCTGACCGGGTAGCCGAACAGGGGATGGGTGACCAGGGTATCCATCGGGCGCTCATAGGCCTCGATGACCCTGCGGCGGCCGTTCTGGGTGAGAGCCGTTGCGCCTCCCCGGGTGATGAAGTCCTCCGGCCCCAGTTCCCCGTTGTTGATGAGGGTCAGGCAGACTGAATCGGCAATCAGGGGACGGAACTCTTCCACGAGGTCCAGGGCCAGGGCCGGCCTGCCGTACCTGGGCTGGTGATAGAAACCCAGGTACGGGTCGAAGCCGACCGTGAGCGCTGTGATGGTCGCCTGTTTGATCAGCATGGCGTAGAGGAAGGAGAGGACGGCGTTCACCGGGTCCCTGGGAGGACGCCGGTTTCTGCCATGGAAGTCGAAGTCCAGGGATTCGTTCTTGATCATGCCGCGAAACTCCGAGAAATAGGTGCGGGCGGCAGCTCCCTCGATGCCCAGCAGGGTCTCCAGGGATGGGGCCGTGAGAGCCCGGTCCGCCAAGCGGTTGAGTTCCGTCAGGACGGACGGCGGGGGCTCCCGGTGATTGCGGCGCAGCATGGTGCGGGAGTTCTTTATCTTGCCGAACACCATCCGGCGGGAGATGGGCAGGGCCGTCTCCGGCGTCATCGCTCCCAGGTACTGCCGGCAGCGCAGTTCGACGTTCTTGTGGCCCATGCCGTTGGTGATGCCCCGGAACCATCCCCCGTAGCTGAAGTAGCAGATGGGGATCTCCCGGTCGCACAGTTCCTGCACCGCTTGGGCGGTGACCTGAACGTTTCCGAAGAGGGCCAGATGGGAGATTTCCATCAGACGGACCTTCTGCAGCACCTGCCCCTTCTGCTTCACCTCCAACTGCCCGCCGGATTTGCCGACGACCGCGCCCTGGGTGTGGACGTAGACGGGGATGGAGTCGTCCCTTGCGGGGGACATCCGGCGAACGTCCTCCGGCTTTATGGACGGGCCGTCCGGAGAGAGAAAGTTCACCTCGTCGGGGAGGCAGATGCCCGCCAGGGAACACCTGGGGCACTTGGGACTGTCCACCAGGGGTTCGGGGATTCGCCCGGAGGAGGCCATGGCGCGAATGCCGGACAGCAGGTCCAGCGTGCGCGATACGAGGGCGTCGTCGAAGGGGACCGCCACCCGCTGGCGGGACTCAACGAAGTAGAGCATCCCCTGGGTGGAGGTGTAGCCGTTGGCGCGGAGCAGCAGGCCCTGGATGCAGACCTGGACCCGTTCCGGTTCCCAGGCCCCCTCCGGGACGTCGGGAGCCGTGCCGTGCTTGTAGTCCACGGGAGTAACCACGTTGCCCTGACCCTCGATGAGGTCGATACGGGCGATGGCCCCCAGTGCATCGTCGGAGAGCAGCACGGAGCGGGCGTGTATGGTCTCCGGGGACTCGCCGCCTTCCTCTTCCTCCGTGCCCGCAGCGTCGCTGACGGAGCGCGAGGGCAGCTTGCCCGAAGGGCGATCCACCCTGCGGTGCTGGAACCTGCCCTCGACGGTGTCGACGCTGTCGGCGAATTCGCCCTGCACCCATTCCAGGTAGGCCAGGCGGGGGCAGTAGGCGTACTCGTTGAGCATGCGCGCGGGCACCAGTTCCGGTGCCGTGCCGGCGATTTGTTCGCTTTCTTGGTTGGCGGGCCTCTGCGCCGTTTCGATTCCTTCGGTAGCCATCACACGCCTCGCTCTGCCTGACTCGGCTGTTTCGGATAATGAACCGGTTTACCTGGGTTATACCGGGGTGGACGGGGTGAAGTTGCGATACCGGCCGTTGTTAATGCGCTGGGACCTGAACACTTCCCGTATGCCCATGGCTGCCAGTTGACGCCGGCCGGGGGCAGAATCCTGCAAGACCCGCAGCGCCAGCAGGGAGCGGACTGTATCCAGGTCTGCGCCGGGTTCCCAGACGGGCCAGGTCAAGAAGGTATCGCGGCTGCGATTTCCGGAGAACCCGGTGGTGATGGCCGTGCTGCCCACCGGCATTACCGGGAAGAGGGGAAGGGCCTCAAAGGCCAGGCGGTTGGCGCCCCACTCGGTTTTGGGCTCCTCGCCCGACGCCGTCGGGTCGCGCCACCTGTGGGCGTAGCGGCGGTCGTCCTCCGGGTCCCAGCGCAATGAGAGCCGGGAATCCTCCCGGTTCCACGGCGCAAACAAACATCGCCGGAGGTGCTCCCGGGTGGTCCTCTCCGCAAGGTCGCGCATGGGCTTGAGGAACTGCGTCTGTCCGGCCCCGAGAGTGCGCAAGGCCGTTTCCTGAATCTGCCCCTTCCGGCCGGCGGACTGGACGGCGTCGCAGCCGAAGGCCGCGATGAAGTCCGCCGCTGCCCGTGATGCAGGGGCAGCGGACGCAGCTTCCGCTGCGCTCAGGGCGTGGCCGCGAAACACCTCCGCGGGGAGTGGGAGGTTGTCTCCGATTTCCAGTGCCTCATGCCCAGGCCGCAGCTCCATAAAGCGCTCCAGCCCGTCCAGCGTTTCTTCTTCACTGGGTGGGCCGCCGCCGGTGTGCAGCCGCGGACGCCAGGTATCCCGCAGCGTCCAAGAGAGGCGGACCCGACGTTCCGGCCACGCCAGCGTGAGACCTCGCAGCGTCCCCAGGGCCGCCAGGAAGGCCAGTGGGTTGGCGCCGTCCAGTCCTGCCATAAGCAGGCCGTCTTTAAACTGTTCATGTCCGGTCATTCTCCCTCCCTCCACTGCTCCTCGCGGGCTTTCTGCTCGTCCTCGCTGCAGCGGTGATCGGCCAGGCGCATCAGCGCTTCCAGCCAGGCAAGGCCCCACCATCCGTACCGGCGGACCAGCCGCCAGAAGCGTTCCGGGACGCCGCTGTCCAGCTGTTCCAGCCCGGTGGCGCTGTCTGACGACATACGATGGCCAAAAATCGTGTGTTCCACCGGGACTGGTTCATCGTCCCGCACCACCGGGGCAAAGGGTCGGCAGAACCCGTGGTGGCTGGCCACCAGATGAAGCACCAGTTCCGGGTCATGGGCCGACTCCAGGAGACGGGGCGCGCTCTCAATCAGCCGCACCGACAGGAGCTCGTGGCGGCTGGCCACAGGGTAGCCGCTCTCCCGGCGGGCGCGCCGTCCTTCCCCCCGGCCGGTGGGGAGGGCGCCCGATTTTGCGAGAAGCATGCCGGCAGCCTGGGCCGCCCAGGGATTGCCGCCGTGCAGCAGGGCCTGGAACCTGGGGTCTGATTTGCCCACGTCGTGCAAACGGGCTGCCAAGGCCAGATCCGCTGTCAGGGAATCCGGCAGGCCGACACCCGTTCCGAAGCTCCTGGCCCACACCTCGACGCCACGCAGGTGATGTTCCAAGGGCACCCGCACCGTGGCCGAGTAGGAATCGTCCTCGCTGGTGGGAGTTGAGGCCGAGGCTAGGTACTGCTGCACCCAGCGGGAGCCCTGCAGCACGAAGCCCACGCCGCCGGTCTCATCATGGTCACCGGGATAGGGCGTTGCCCTGGGACGGCGGCGTCTCCCGTATTCTCCGGCCAGGGCGTGGGCTGTGTCCTTCAGCCACTGCCATTGGGGCGCGGCGTCAATTCCCGAAGCCAGCCTTTCGAGAGCTGCCGGGATTTCCGGTTCCAGTGCCTCCCAATCCTCGGAGGACACCCGGCTCCCGGCAGCTCTTTCAAAGAATGCTCGCGCCGGGACTTCCGGCCATTTTGCCACCGTTCGGGAGTGGATACGCAGGAGTGGTCTGGCCTTGGCTTGGAGGTGGGCCCGGTCTCCCAGGTCGATGATCGGATCACCGTCGTTGGGGCCGGGTGGTATGTGCCCGAAGACCTGCCAGCCCCCCTGCTCGGCCGGAATTACCACGGTATCGCCGGGGCACAGGTCCCGGAGTTCCGCCTGACCGGCGATCAGAAAGCTTTCCTCCGGGCCGCGCCAGCACAGGACCCTGCGCCGGATTTGACGGTCGTCCCTCGGAACTCCCTGGGCGGGAACCGGGTTCCCTTCCAGGTCGCTGTCGTCGGGGTTGTCGCTGATTCCGGATTCTTCCATCCAGCGTCGAAGGATATGAATGGGCGTCGAGATGCACTCCGAGGATACGGGCGGGCATAGGCTCACGATCTCCACCTGCCGGCCCTCGTTCATATCCGCCTGCAGGTCGGCCCGCCAGCAGACCTGGGCCTCCGGCGCGCCGCGGTGGGGACCGTGCAGAAACAGGGATACTTCCGGATCGGGCGTGGGCGACGGCGAGGTCTGCACCCAGGCGTCCACATGGGCCGGGAGCATCACCGGGGCGTCCGCCGCCCGCTGCCGCAACCTGTCCAGCTCCTCCGGGTCTTCGGGAAGGATTTCGTCCATGGCCCCATAGCCGAAGTCGACCTCATCTTTATCGGCTCTCTCGTTGAGCCACTGCCAGGTCTCCGCCAATGCCGTGCCGTAAATTGGATCGTCGCCGGTTCTGCTCCTGGGATCGGTCTGGTCAGCCCGAACGACGATGGTAGCCCGTGCTTCGATGTCGTCCCGCCCGCCCCGGTTCAGGCGTCCGAAGCGCTGCCGCAGGGCATCGAGACTGGCGCACTCGGTGGCCAGGCCGTCGAAGTCCAGGTCCGCACCCACCTCCAGGCACTGGGTGGCGACAACGAAGCGTGGATGTCCCTGCCCCGGCTCTGTAGTCTGGCCCTCAGCGGAGGGCGACGTCTCCATGCGCCGGGCGCCTGTCTTCAGGGATTTCAGGTGCCCGACGGTATCGTCACGGTCAAGTGCCCTCATCCGTCCGGTGAGCAGGATGGCGTCCCGTCCGCCATCGGCCAAGTACTTATGGATCAGGCGCGCCGTGGCAACCCGGTTGACCATTATCCCGATGGCCCGGCGCTTATCATCCACCAGCTTTAGAGCTTCCTCCGCGATCCGCCCGGCCAGCCGTTCCAGGGCGTCACTTCCCCTGGCGTCTCCGGCAACCACCAGCCTGGCCGGCTTGGCTGCCCTGATGCGCCTGCCCAGGACCGGGTGGCTGTGGTCTTCGGTCCCGGCGGTGAATGTATCCCTGACGCCCGGGGGAGGGGTGGCCGACACCAGTGTCAGGTGGAAGGGAACGGAGCCGGCGCTGCCCGGATGCGCAGCCCAACTGCGATACCGCTGCACCGCGGACACCGTTTGGCGGAAGGGATTGGCACAGTGGGCTTCGTCCAGGAACACCAGTGCGTCGTTGGCGGCAAGCCCGGCGTGAACGGGCCGCATGCCGGCGCTGGACCCGTAGCCGCGGAACAGCAGCCGGGAGGCGAACTGGTCAACCGTGGTGACAATCACGGTGGGCTGGAGGGGCGACCTCGCCCAGGCGTCGTCGCGGTACATCCCGCCGCGAAGTTGAAAGCAGGCCAGGGGCGGTTCGTCCAGGCCGTCGTCCCCCGACAGCAATCGCAGCCGGCCAGCCACCTCCTGCAGAATGCCGTCCTGGGCCTGATGCAATTCGTGCGCCAGCTTTCTGGCCCGCTCGAAGGTCTCATCGACTATCACGCGGCGGTCCACGACGAAGAATATGCGTCGGGGAGCGGTCCGTTCTGCTGGAGAACGGTCAGCCTGGCAGGCCAGGGCGAAAATCGCCATGTCGATACAGGCGGTCTTGCCGGCTGCTGTCGGCAGCGCCAGCGCCTCCGGCCAGGGAGCGTCGTCCCCCTGGGCCTCCGCCGCCCGGCGGGCCAGCCGGTCCTGCCAGGGGAATGGGCCGTAGCCGTAGAGGGCTTGGAAGAATTCTCCGAATTGCTCCGAACTCAAGCCGCTCATTCCTCGTCGCCTCCTTCCCACCGGAGCGGCCGGCACATCCCATAGCCCCGGTAACGGCCGGCCCCCAGGATAACCGGGCCGGCCGCGGGTTCGGCGAAGGTCACCACCGCATGCAGATGCTGCAGCCGTCCGTTGTCCGGCTTGCGGCGTATGCCGGGGAATGACCGGCTGTGGGGAACGCCCAGATGCAGGCTCACCTGGCTGAGCATCACGTCCAGCGGGCGGGGCAGGCCAATCCTCTCGCAGGCTTCCTCCACCATCCGGACTGCCTGGCCCTCCCGGTCACGGCCCTTGGGATGGCGATCGAAGACGATGGGAGTAACCGTCGCCCATCGACGGGCGGGGCTGGTCCATGTCCGGGACTGCAGGGCGGCCGGTGGCGAGTGCCCCTCTTCCATTTCCAGGCACCAGTCGAAGTTGGCTCCGTCGTAGACATGTACCCGGCGCTGGGAGCCGTCCTGCTCGAAGCCCAGGACCGGGTTGAGACACCGGCCCACTTCGGCCGGCTCAATGTGCCTCGGTACAGCGAGGGCGAAGCCCAGCAGGTGGCCGTCGGCGTGCTGGTTGCCGACGAAGGGCAGGGGCAGAAAGGCGAGATGGGGATTCTGGGAAGGCCTCCCATCGGGAGTGTGGCCGCTGACCCACTCCGGGACCGGTTCGGGACAGTGCTTGACCACTGCGTTTCGCAATTTCTTGGCCAGCATCAACGTGCTCTCCAGTCCCAGCCTTCTGCCCTCCGCCCGGCGCAGCGCCAGCAGGCGGTCGTGAAAGACGCTGTGGGGTGCCGCTGGAGGGCTATCCGGTTGCACCCGGGCGTAGGCCACCCATTGTGATCGCTCTGGTCTGCGGTTGTTTTGGTATTGGACTGTCAGGTGCTCCAGCCGTCCGGGACCGGATACCCGCAGCGGACGCTGGGCTACTCCTTCAGCCGGAATCAGGTTGGGCGGGGGTGGGGCGTCCTCCACCCAGACCTGCACCAAGGAGGCCGAGTGGCCCACCCGAATGACCTTGCTGCAAAGGGATTCCAGGCCCCTCCGCACCTCCGGCGATGGGTCGGACAGCCAGGCCAGGTACACCGTGGGGTCGCGGGGAATGGCCACCGGGAACTGCCGGGCCTGCCGGGAGCGGTTTTCCGGGAGGAGTTGCAGCCCGGCGCGAGCCTGCTGCGCCGAAGGCGTCCTGTCCGCTCTGCGGCTGAGGGGAGCGGAGTCATTGACCGGAACGTAGGTGGTCACCGTCTCTCGTTGCGTGGCTTCGCTGGCGTGGATACTCGGAGCGCCCTCCCGCTCCAGCCAGAGCAGAGCCTCCATTTCCGTATCGTCGCCGCCGGTCTCGAAATGGGCGTCGGCCAGGGCCATGAAGATGCGGTCCGGATGGGGTGGCCACTCGGGGCGGCTCCGGTCGGCGGAGTCGGTGGCCATTGACCAACCGGCAAGGTAGCGTACGGCGATGGCGATCACGACTCCACCTCCGTTGCATCGGCTCCGGTCTCGGCGGCCAGCAACTGGCTTTGCCGGACCAGGGCCAGCAGCTGGGGGGACGGCTTCAATACCATCTCCTGCTCCAGCCAGGGAAGCCCGGCATCCCTGGCCTCCTGGACCGCCTGCTGATAGACCTCCCGCGCCTGCCCACTGGAAAGGTCTAACTGCCGGGGTTCATCGCCGGGGCGGTCCAGCAGCTTCCAAACCACGGGGGCGGTGGCATGCAGCAGGCACCTGGAGCGGAGATCGGCCCCCTGCTCCCGCACCAGGGTGGCGGCGAAGAGCGCCTGAGCTGCCAGCGCGGTGCGGGCCGCTAGGTCCACCTGCGGGTCCGGGCCGGTTCCGTTGAGGGGAAAGCGCAGCCGCCGCAGCGCCGGCAGGGAGAGCACGGTGGTCTGTACTGCCTTGCTGATGGTGAACCCGCCGTCGGCAATTGATGGGGCGATATTGCCATGGTTGACCTCGGAAGGCCGCATTCCTCTGCTGTTTCTTTCCCCGGATTCGGCTTGGTCAAGGGTCCAACTGCCGTCCTGGGTGCGATACACCGGCCCGGCGCTTCGCTGGATCTGGGCTGGGTCAAGGCGGCTGCTGGTGCGTCTGCCCTGTTTGGCATGAAGACCCACAATCTCCGACACCAGGGCCCGTTGAAATTTGACACCGGACCCGCCCCTGGGGCCGGTGGAGTCCCACATGCCGAAGATCAAGGCGGTGGGGCATAGCTCAAACAGGGCGGCGGCGTTTCGGACATCCACCGTGTCCAGCTGCCTGCCCGGGCCCGATTGTCGGAACATCACTCCGTCCAGTTCGCTGTCGCGCAGGAGGGCATCGGCGATGCGGTGGGGGGCTTCCAGGCTGGTGACCCGGAAGGGTTTGGGCAGGTCGTCGCCGCGGAAGTCTACGGCGATGACCGGCAGGGGAGCCCTTCCCGCTTCCCACTCCTCAAGCAACGCCATTTCCATGCGATTGGCTTGGGACTGAACCGAGTCCAGAAGCACGCAGGGAACCTCCCCCCCGTCAATGTATCGCGCTTCCGTGGCATAACTGCCGCCCTCGTATGTGGGCGGGAACACCTTGTCTCCCGGGCCGCCGGCCGGCTGGTAGTCGGTTACACTGCAAAAGGCGGCAGCGTTTCCGGCGAGGGCGTCCCTGATGTGGTCCAGGCTGAGGGTATCCATGGGGTCAATCCTCCATTCGTTAGAATCGGTTTCGGCACCATTAGTCTGTGCGTGTCGGTGGTATCAATCCCGGACGGACTCCGCCCGTTCTGAGGAATATGACATGGGCTATAAGGGCGTCCAGGTCCGTGCGGGAGATCCGTCCGGAGGCAGCGGCTCTCAGCAACAGTTCGTCGACGTCATCGTTCGTGGGAGGATGGGCAAGAGGCGGGTTCATGCTTCAATCCCTTGCTGGATACTAATAATAAATGCCTATGAACTAATTAAAATCTATATCAACCTGCCGCACATGTCAATCCCGCTGTAGTACTATATGCCGCAGTGCCGTTTTAACATTTCCACCGCGGCCCCATTGAAGGATAGGCATTTAGTATTAGACGCACAGCTCTTAGTGCGTTTCCATCGCCGAAAGGCGGTGGCCCCATTGGCGATCGCTCTCGGAACCCACCTCGCCTTGGAAAGGCGCTCGACAAAAGTATGGGTGCTCGTTCCTTCTTGGGGGTGGTGCCCGAGCATTTTGGGATTCTGTTCACTCGCCGCCCAATTCGCGGGGCACACCCGCATTTCCAACGGTCAAGGCAGTCACCGGAATTTCGGGATCCTTCGCCTCTCTCGTTGCCATGATGAGCTCTTGTGTGCGACCTTGAGCTGGGAAGAAAATTTCAGAAATGGGAACCTCGTAGTCAATCCTGCCGCACCCTTTCTCCTCCGCTGAAATGGCCCGACTTAGACCATTGCCGGAGGTATGCTCCCCTGAGGTCCGCCTGACGTAAAGCTCAGGATCTGACCTTCTTGGGGCCACCACGGGACAGCCCATGAACTTGCTCAGCCTCGGTACCCGTTTCTCGGTTCAGCCAAACCTCCGCCGGTCAAGCCATTCGTTCAAGGTTCGAGCTGTTTCTCTCAGGTTGTGCTCTAGGGTATTGATGGGAGCCAGACGCTTCCCTCGAAAGTTTCCTCTACGGTCGAGATCGTACAGCCACCACTCCCGCCCGTTGGTCAGCACCGCCACGCCGTTCCGCATCCTGTGTGCCGCCTCAGCGTACCCTTCCAACTGATCGACGTGCTCCTCCAGCTCCACGCCCACGCTCTTGGCCTCGATGATGACGTCGGGTGCCACTTCGTAGTTGCCTATGGCAACGAGGTTGGGTTCGCCGAACAGCGCATAGTCCACCCTCGCCCGGGGTTCCCCGTCCCCATAACGCGGATATTCCGGATGGCACTCCTTGGGGTCGGCGGTATCCCAACCCAATGCTGTGATCACAGGGTCGATGACGGCGTAACGCGTGTGCACTTCCAGCCAGTCGCCGAAGCCATACCCTTCTTCCTCCCATTCTTTTATCACCGACCTGGCATGCCGGAGCGCAGCTTCCACAGTCCTGATGGATATTCTCTCACTCCTAGATTAAGGAATCGGGCTATATTCATGATGACCAACCTGCCTCCCAGTCCACCCCAGGTGGGAAGCAAGTCTCTTCATGCTTGAGGTCCACACCTTCCGCCAGAGCCGCGCGTCGTCTTTCTTTGATGGCTGCTCCCTGATGCGGGCGCCCTACTAACTGACGAGACAGTCCCCGGACACCCTGCGTTCCCCATGGGGATAGGGCGACAGGCTGGCCCGGTCCGGCAGCTTACCCAAGCGGGACGCTCCTCAGTCAGCATCGCCAAAGGTATCCGGTGCGTCATCCCGTGGATGCAGGCGTTGGCCATCACGTTGCAACACTCCAGAACCTGACGATACCAGATCCCTTTCTTCGTTCACGGCCCTGGGTCGCCACCTTGGCGTACAGGTACTGGTGGCGGAGTCCGCTCAGGTACTCGAAGGGGTTGACGTGGCACTGGATGAAGGCCGCAGTGTCTTCGCGGCGGACCAACCCCACATAGCGCCACTGGGTTTCCTCCCGTCCTTACCGAGGTATGGGAGGTTGCCCCAGTCCACCTGGGCCCTCCCTCCCGGCGCTGTCTGGAGAAGTATTGTGGCCCCGGGCTGCGGCCGGGCCGCAGGGGACGCATATGCTGCACTATCGTCGATGATCTGTCCTTATAGCCCAGAGCGCAGACATTGCGGTGCAATGCCGCGTTGTTGTGCAGACCTTCCTACATCGGCTGGTCGATGTGCCCCGTGTGGGCGTCCTCCTGAGTCTGTCGCAGGGTTCAAGCTCTTGGACGGTCGCGGCCTGGTCCCAATTGCCTCCGGTGACTTCAGGTACCCCCTAACCGTGTGCCAAAAAAAGTCCAGCTCCTTGGCTATGTCCCGGATTCCATACCCCGCTGCCTTTAGGTCGCATATTTCTTCAGTTCTGCCATCTTCAGCGACGCTTAGGTGCACGTCCTGGAAAACTACGCAGATGTTGACATCGGCCTCGGTGGGTATTCCAACTTGCTATATTTTCACAGTTCAGAGTTGCTTGTGACATGTCCACTCGAAGGGGGCTTCAGCGATATCCGCCAGTGGAGCAACTACCGTCCCAACAAACGGAGAAGCGCGTGGGCCTGGCCAACAACGTCCGCCTGTGCCTCATCGTCAGGCCTGCCGTAGATGAACATGGCCGCTCTCCTGGGGCCAGGTCCGTCATGGTTGGTGAAGTCTTGGTCTATGATGTTCAACGCGCTTTCGATGTGGGTGTTGGGCCGGAATGGAGCCAGCCTCTCGGCAACGTCTTGCACTCCGACCCCTCGCCACACATAGAAAAGGTCGTATGCGTCCTTGTTCTCTCCCCGATTCCCGAAGGCGAGCGCCTTGAGTACCGTGAAGGCACCGGAGCCGCATACCGGGATCGCTCTGGTCGCCTGCTCTCCGGACGAGGTTACATCGGACAATGTGATCCAGCGTCGGTCGAGGAATGCCAGATCCAGGCCCGGCGTGATGACCGCGGCCAGGTCAGTTTCGATGTGACGCAGGCTGCCGCCACGGTCCTCCTCAAGGCTGGGCGGAATCAGGAAATCCACCTGTATGGGCTGGCCGGAAGTGGTTACCCAGCGCTGGAAGGTTGGATTGCCCTCCCTGTTAACGTCCGGTGCAAATCCGGCCCCCTGCAACCGGTCCCTCAGTGCCTGGTATCTTTCCGTGGACAGGATTGGCAGGGCCAGTGCCAGATCCAGGTCTCTGGTTCCGGCGTGAGGGTCCACGCCCGGGGAGAGAACGTCCTGGTCCACCAGAAGCGACGGTGCCAGACCGCCCACCACCGCGATATCCTCGAGCAAGTCGCCTAGCCTGGTCACCAAGTAGAGACATACCTCACGGACCAGAGCCAGGTCCTCGCTTCTGTACCCATCCCCGGTCTCCGGTTTAAACGCCACCCTTGCCCCCGAGTAGCAGCGCGCTGCGCAGTTCCGCGGCAGCCTCTCTCGCCCTCTCAGGATGGCTCAGCAGGTCCAGGTACGCCTGGACCGGATGGACGCAACGGACCTGTTCGACCTCGCTGGCTCCGTGGAAGACACCCTCGTCGTCGGGTACTACCAGCCAGGTGTTGGCTCCCCTTGATTCCTCGCGGAAACTGAGGTCGGTAAGCAGGGCCGCCGAAGGGATTTCGGGCAGGTAGACGGTTGCCAGCCGGAACCCGGCATGCCGGGTCCATAGCCACGCGGCCGGCAACGCGGTCGCTGCATAGGACACTTCTATCTTGGACAGGGTTCCGGCCAGCGAGCGCGTCAGGCTGTCCCCCGAGCCGGCCGCGATGTGGCCCCGCAGCACCGTGTGCCGGTCGAAGCGGTATTCCTCGCACCAGGAGTCGAGCAGCAGGTCGGTGTCGGCCACGCGTATGCCGTCCCTGCCACGTTCCACCAAGCCGGCTTCCAGCAGCTTGCCCACGATGCGGCTTACATGCCCCTCGTCCAGACCGGTGCTGGCGGCGAGAGTGCGTTGCCGGAACGTTTCGCCGGCATCCATCAGCAGTCGCCTTGCTATTCGTGAGCCCTTGGGGCCGAAGGCGCTCTCCGGCCGGCCGGGCCGCCGGAACAGGTTGGGGTGGCCAAGGTTTTGATAAAAGATTCCCGCCGTTACGATTCGGGCATTGCCGGAGAGATCCAGCCATTGGAGCCCGGCCTGAGCGCAGCGTTCCCGCGCCGGTTCCCCCATGTAGGGCACCGCGAGCAGCGGAATCACTCCATCGGGGAGGCCATCCCTCGCTTCAGTCATGTGATGGATTGCCAAGGTCACCTGGTTCAGGGAGCCGGACCGCTTCCATTCCAGGGCGAATGTGTGGGCGCCAACGGAGAGGAGGGCGTCCCAGCTACGGCCGTTGGCGTAAGGCGCGTCAATGCACCTGCTGACCGCATGACCGGGAACTTCAAATATTTCGGCCAGGCGGTCGGCTGCCTGCCGAATGGCTATGTGTTCACGGGGGACTTGCATATTTGTTTATATAACAAATCTTGCGCAACTTCACAAGTACTATAATATCGGCAAGTCATAGTTCCCAGCCAAAGCCCACCGGCAATTCAGGCTGCGGTACTCACCCCGCCGAGCGGTGTGTTAGGCGGTGTCCAGATCTACGACGTCCAATTCCCCCGGCCGCGGTCACCGGCGCGAACGCATTTCTGAGCCTTAACCCCTGCCGAGTCACACACTGCTCCAGGCCAGCAACACGAACCACAGTGCGATTGCCGGCAAGCTCAGCACAATCGCCCAGCGGACCCTGCGCATCTTGGTGCTGGCCACCTTCGAGACCCGGTGAACCTGGTCGAGCAATTGGTGTTCGATCAGGTTGCTGCTCGTGTACCGCGCTTTGGATTGAAATTCATGGAACTCCATGGCAGCGATGTCTTCGAAGAAGATGAAGGACCGGTTTGTTCTGGCGTTCATCGGCATGTAGACCATGGCCGCCAGCAGGATCACCGCACTCAGTAACAAGCCGTAGATCGCGGCTAGACCAACGAGCACCCCTCGCTCTGCGTCCCACGGTTCGGAGCCGACGATTGCGTAAAGATCCTCGAACCGGGTGGTCAACCCGCCGAGGAGCGCGACCTGTAGAGCCAGCACCGGTGCCGCCTTCGCGTCGGCGGTCCTGGTGAACCTTATCACCCTCGACAGGGATTCGTAGTGCGACCTCAGGCGTTCCTGCAATTTACTTTCGCCCGCGTTGCCGGGTGACCGTCGCTTCGCAGAACTCGGCTCCGTGAATCGGACACCACGGCTGCCGCAGGCGATAGATATGGTCGAAGTCCAATCCCAAGTTACCAGAAATGGAGTCTTGTTTCCAAAGTAGGTCGGCTTCATTGGTAGCCAAGTCCAGCCCTCTGCCGCGTACATTCCCCCGGCAGCCGCAACCTCGCAGCAGTGCCCTTCGTCTGATCTTCGCGCTGTTCTCGTAATCCGAAAAGACCCGCTCCGACACCACCACCTCGTTCGGCCCGGCGACGCTGCTGAGCTTGGCGGCTGTGTTCACAGGAGTTCCGGCCCACACTTCGTTCATGCCCGCTCCCCGGATTCCCAGCTGCCGCACCAGCAATTTACCTCGATCCACTCCTATCCCTGCCGCCATTTCCCATTGGCCGGAGGCATACTGACGGAACCGATCCGCAACCGAGGTCTCCACCTGGGTTTTCATGGTGATCGCGGCTGCCGCCGCCTGAAATCGCGAACCCTTCCCGCTGAACAGGCCAAATACGGCGTCACCCTGAACGTCTATGTACCTGGCTTGAAAGCCGTCTAGGACCGCGACCATCGCTCTGTTGAAGAAGGTGTAAGCGCGGATGGCCAGCCTGGGGCCGAGGCGATTGTTGAGGGCAGTGGAACCCTTGATGTCAGCGAAGACGACCGTTACCTCCGGTATCTGCAACCACACGCCGCCATGTACCGGACCGTGATCAGGCACCGCATCCTCACTTTCTATGTCGACGCCCAGGGCGGCTTGCTGGTCCAGTTGTGATGCAACGGATGCCACGACGTCTTCCAATATCACGTTGTACCTCGCAGAGTGTCAGCGGAATAACCTGGGTGCGATGAAACGCCTTGTAACTATGCCAATGCCCACTCCGGGGGTCGATGCCACGGGCTGTTCATCCTATGCCAAAACGATCGTTTCGTCACTTCCTGTACCAGGGTAAGGCCAAGCTGACCGCCACGGCAGAATAGGCTCCGTCAAATCATTGCAACAGACCCACTCCGAGCGGTGAGAGCCTGGCACAGTTCCTGTCCAAGTTGCCCGACTTGTGGCGGCAGGATGCAGCGTATGCCTCACGGGAGCGGCGGGTGCAACCGCCCCGCACATGGCGAACTCGGCCGGACCCTTTCGAAGGAATATGGTGCGACGTGCTGTCCTGGTTGCAAGAGGACCCGGACGCCAAGGCCATCGCATTACTGAACCGCCTGAAGTCCGCCCATAACGACCGGTTCAGCGACACTCACTCGCGCACGCTGCAACGCAGAGTACAGCAGTGGTGCGGCTTCACGGCCAAAGAGCTGGTCTACGCTGCGGTCGATGAGCCTGTGCCGGAACTTCCTGCAATGCCGGAATTAGCGCTGGTTGGGGCGGGACCCCAGGTGCTAAAGTTTCAGTAACATTTCTCAATGAGGCAACAGGATCAAGCCTTACCTAAACCAAAGCCAAGGTGAAATGCGCAGGTAGTGGAGGTCAAGCGGCCCTGCTGGATCATTCTCCAAGCGCGGATTAGATGGCTTCACTGGCAGAACCAAGCCAATCTCTTCGCCCCGCGAATGTACATCCCACCTTGGCTTTAGTTTAGTACCGTTTCCAGATGGTCTTGTCGATACTGAAAAGTCACCTCCAACTCCGGATTCCCGCGCAAGCGGGAATGACGGGCAGGTGAAACGGGTATCCGGTATAAGGCATATTCAAGTGGAAACGGTACTAAACTTAAGCCAAGGTGAAATGCGCAGATGGTGGGGGCAAACGACGGAGCCGGGTCATTCTCCAAGTACGGATGAAAGGGATTCACCGGAATAACCCAGTTGATCATCATCGCCAATTAAATGTACATCCCACCTTGGCTTTAGTTTAGCCCAAATCCACCGATGGACACGGATGGTCGGGGTGAGGACAGCGGAGGGGTGTGAGGGAGTTACAGGAGCGATGATCCGGGCTCGAATTCGGGTAAACGGGAGTTGGCGGACGGTCTGCAGGTGCTTTGGGGGCACCGATGGCGGCCTACAGTGGTTGTGGTGAGCGAGATGGCAGGATAGGACACGGCAAGAGGCGCTCGCGGACCGGACTGGCGCGAGTTTGCGGGGACGTTCGGTTGTGCGGTGGGTGGGTCGGTGGCCGACGGCGCCATCAGGCAGGAAATGGAACAGCTCGCAATCGAGAGAGGGCGCAACTGAACTGGGTTTCCCACGGCCAGCGCTGTGGCAGATGCAGGGTGAGGCGGCGGGCCGAGCGGGTGAGCCGTCCGGCGAGGAAGAAGAACCGCCGCCTGAGGGTCTTGGTGGTCACCACCTGCTCACCCAGACCGATGCGGGCCGTCCAGCGAGCGAGGTTGTGGGCCAGCACCTGGACGGCCAGCCACGCAGCATTGGCGGCGAAGCGGCCCGAGGGGAGATGGTTCAGGCCTACGCCGTACTTCAGGTCTCGGATGGCATTCTCGATCTCGGCGTGGCGACGATGGTCAGCCTCCAGTTCCAGGGTCTCCCCGTCCCGGTCGGTGATGAAGCCGTGATAGCTGTAGGTGGCGAAGAGGGCCAGCTGGGAACCAGGCGTGGGCTTCACCCGCCGGACGATGAGCCGCACCGGGGCAGCGTCGGGCTCATTCTGGAAGGGAGTATAGGTGGTTTCCGCCACATCGGCGGCACCGTCCATCCAGTAGGGGATGGGCGTCCAATCCGCCTCGGGTATCGCCTCGATGAGATTGCGCAGGCTGGCGTGCTGGCGGATGGTGATGGAGAAGCGGACATCCGCATCTCGGCAGACGGCGACGATGGCGTGGGTATAGAAGCCGCTGTCGGCCCGCACCGTGAGTTGTCCCCTGGCCCCGGCGTAGCGCACCCGTCCCACCGTCTCCCGCAGGAAGTGGGCGGCGCCGCGAGCGGTGTTGGCCCGGCCCTCGCGCAGCCGGGACATCAGCACGTCCCCGGTGCCGGCGGCGGTCGCGAGCAGCGGGTGATAGCCACGGACGCCGGTATAGCCGTGGTGGCGTGCGCCCTCCTTGGCCACTCCATAGGTCTCGCAGATAGTCGAATCCAGGTCGATGGTCAAAGGCGCATCGCCGGGTCCTGCCCCGGCCTTCCATGCGCGTGCCAGCAACTGGCGGCTCACGCGGTCGAGTTGACGGACGTGCCCCCAGCGAAAGCTGCGCAGGAAGGTCCCGAGGGTGGATGGCGCCTTGACCACGCAGCCGAGAACACCGGCCGTCCCACCGGCGCGCAGCGCATCGGCGTCGTCGATGCAGTCGCCGCCCGCCAGCGCAGAGGCGACCAGCGTCAGCATCTTGTCCCCCGTGTTGGCCCGCCCCGGCGCGCCGCCGAGGTCGAGGTGACGGTCGACGAGTTCCCTCAGGCCCAGGTGCCGTGCGAGGGTGGCCGGCAGGAGCAGGCCGGCATTGGCCACCAGGCGGTGGTCGTCAAAGGCGATGCGGATACGGTCGGGATTGTTCTGTGGCAGCATCTATTGGGTGCTCCTTGTTTCCAGGTGGTTTTCTGTTCCAAAACCATTATCCCAGATTCAGAGGAGCACCCTCTTCACCTTTCAGGAGGTCTCTCACACGCGCCCGTTCGGTGGATTGGGGCTTAGTAACGCCTCATTGCGCGAAGGCGCCAACGCCGGCCCCTAGGAGGCGAGGCCGACTAGATACTGTAAGCCTTGGTCGTCGTCTTTGGCGTACAGCAGTGTTGGACGGAACATTTTAGGTTAGTGGCTTCGGTCCTTGCCACGCCGGGGGTGGACGCCCTCATCACAATGTTCCTGTAGACTAACTTATCGTTGAACCATGGAAACGGGAAGGGGGCGGAAGGTTCAATAACGAGCAAGGCCGACAGCGACTTTAGAATCTAGGGAGGGGATTTCCTCTCCGACAGTCTGTTGACTGGAGTCATGACATGAGTAAGCTAGAAGATTTGAAACCGGAAGCTGCCTTACGCGGTATTTTACCGGAGACCCTAGTAACGGTGGTCAGCGTGCGGTGGCACGGGTCTGATGCCATAACCCTTACCCATAGGAGCCCTACTGGTCAACTCGGGGAACAAGTTCTCTATCGGGACGACGAGTCCCGAATAGAGGTTGTGGAACAGGGTCGGCCCTGGAGCTTCGACGGAGATGGAAAGCTACTTCGCCTGGTTTCCGAAGCTAACCGCATCAAGCTGGCCCACCTATTTGACCCGGTCCTAGCTGTCCATACTTCAGAAGTCGAGCCGTTTCCTCACCAGATTACAGCGGTGTACGAATCAATGATCGAACGGCAGCCCCTAAGGTTCTTGCTTGCGGACGATCCGGGTGCCGGCAAGACGATCATGGCGGGACTTTTAATCAAAGAGCTAATCGCCCGAGGCGACCTGCAAAGGTGTCTCGTTGTTTGTCCAGGGAACTTGGTCGAACAGTGGCAGGATGAGTTGCACCAGCGATTTGGATTGCCCTTCGAGATCTTGACCAACGACAAGCTGGAGGCATCCCGAACCGGCAACTGGTTCATAGAGACCGACTTGGCCATAGCCCGGCTGGACAAGTTGGCCCGCGACGAGAACGTCCTGGCTAAGCTGGGCACCCCGGATTGCCGTTGGGACCTGATCGTTTGTGATGAAGCCCACAAGATGTCGGCCACTTTTTCCGGCGGCGAGATTAATTACACAAAACGGTATCGGCTGGGGAAATTCCTGTCTAACTTGACACGCCATTTCCTGCTGATGACGGCCACTCCACACAACGGGAAAGAGGCGGATTTTCAACTGTTTATGGCCCTTCTCGATGGCGATCGCTTTGAAGGGCGCTTCCGGGACGGAGTGCATACAACCGATGTCTCTGATCTGATGCGCCGGGTGACGAAAGAAGAGCTGGTTAAGTTCGACAGTACCCCCTTGTTGCCGGAGCGCATCGCAGAGACCGTCCCCTATATGCTTTCGGATGGAGAGAAGAGCCTCTACGACGACGTGACGAAATATGTAAGCGAAGAATTCAACCGTGCGGCGGCCCTGCAAAACAACAAACGCGCCGGGAACGTGGGATTCGCGCTCACCATCCTTCAGAGGCGCCTGGCGTCTTCACCGGAAGCCATTTATCAGTCATTGCGCCGCCGCCGTGAAAGGTTGGAAAACACTTTACGGGAGCTTGAAACCTTGCAGCGCGGTGGCGATGCTGAAGGCGTTTTTGATAAGGCAGTTGCCAGCCTAGATGATGAGGATATTGAAGCGCTTGAGGAAGCTCCAGACGATGAAGTCGAGGACATAGAAGGGGAACTGCTAGACCGCGCTACTGCTGCCAGCACCATAGCCGAACTCAAGGCGGAAATTGCCACCTTGGGGCGGCTTGAGGCTTTGGCCTTGGAGATTCGTCGAAGTGGCGGCGACAAGAAGTGGCAGGAGTTGGCTAGGCTTTTCTCAAATACGTCCATGTCCAACCCAAAGCTGGTGCTATTCACGGAGCATCGCGATACCCTCCGGTACCTAGAAGGCCGAATAGCTTCTTTGCTGGGCAAGGATGACGCAATCGTTTGCATTCACGGTGGCGTTAAACGTGAAGACCGCGCCAAAGCCCAAGAGTCGTTCAGCCTAGACCCCGAAGTCCAAGTACTACTGGCCACGGACGCCGCCGGAGAAGGCATTAACCTGCAGCGAGCCCACCTCATGGTCAACTATGACCTGCCTTGGAACCCCAACCGGATCGAACAGCGATTTGGCCGCATTCACCGCATAGGGCAGACCGAAGTTTGCCGCCTATGGAACCTAGTCGCACAAGAAACCCGGGAAGGAGCAGTGTACCAGCGCCTGCTTGACAAACTAGAGGAAGCGCGCAAAGCGCTAGGCGGCAAGGTCTTCGATGTTCTGGGCAAGGTCCATTTTGAGGGCAGGCCGCTGCGGGAATTGCTTATAGAAGCCATCAGGTATGGTGAGCAGCCGGAAGTCAGGGGACGGCTTACCCAGATAGTCGACAATGCCTTTGACCATGAGTACCTAAAGGACCTTTGGGAAGAAAAAGCGCTAGTCCATGACGCTATGGATACCTCCCGTGTTCATCGTGTCCGGGAGAGAATGGAACGGGCCGAGGCCCGAAGACTGCAGCCCCATTACATAGAGTCTTTCTTCTTGGAGGCCTTTCGTCAGTTGGGTGGCACTGTCAGGGAGCACGAACCGCGCCGGTTTAGGGTGACGCAAGTGCCAGCGCCCATTCGCAACCGGAATAGGTCCGTTCTTCCCCGTTACGAGCGTATCGTTTTCGATAAAGCGTTGAAGGTTCCACAGGGCCAGCCATTAGCGGCGTTTGTCTATCCGGGGCACCCATTGCTCGATGAGACGGCAAACTTGATTCTGGAACGGAACCGAGACTTGCTCCGTCGGGGCGCGGTCTTGGTGGACGAACGGGACGATGGACAGGAGCCGAGAGTGCTCTTCTACCTGGACCACGGTATCCAGGACGCCACCACCACTCGCACCGACGACCGCAGGTTGGTTTCCAAGCGCATGTTGTACGTCGAAGTAGACTCGGAGGGAAACTCACGGCATCCAGAATACGCTCCTTACCTCGATTACCGTCCCTTGGAGGACGAAGAACCTGGGGTCGAGGCAATCCTCGGCCGACCGGAATGTGCTTGGCTGACTGGAGACTTAGAAGACCAAGCCCAGAATTACGCCATTGCAAACGTCGTGCCGGGCCATCTTAAGGAAGTCCGAGAGCAGAAACTGGACCACATCGACAAGACCGAAGCAGCCGTCAAGGAACGTCTGACCAAAGAAATAAGCTATTTGGACCGACGCGCCGAGGAGTTGAGGGTGCAGGAACAGGCCGGCAAAGTAAACGCCAGTCTCAACTCGGACGAAGCCCGTAAACGCTCCGTTGAGTTGCAAGAGCGCTTGCGAAATCGAATTGAACAGTTGCGACTCGAAAGACAGCTATCCCCTCTGCCCCCGGTTATTCTTGGCTGCGTTCTAGTTGTGCCCGCGGGCCTTCTGTCCAAGATGACGGGCAAACCGGTGTCTACTGTCTCCAGTTCGATTGATCGGCAAGCCGTGGCCGCTAGGGCAAGGGGAATTGTAATGAAGGTGGAGGAAGGCCTGGGATTCGAGCCATTTGATTGCGAGATGGAAAAACGTGGTTACGACATAGAAAGCAAGGTACTTGGGGAAGGTAAGCTCCGGTTCATCGAAGTAAAGGGCCGCGCCGCCGGAGCGGAAACGCTCACCGTCACGCGTAACGAAATACTGTACTCTTTGAATAAGCCTGAAGATTTCATTCTGGCTATGGTGGAATTCCAACCTGAGGGCCAATACCGTACTCGATACCTCCGACAACCCTTCAGCAGCGAGCCAGACTTCGACGTTACCAGCGTCAACTACGACTTCGCTCAACTTTTGGCGCGGTCTGAGGAGCCGAGTTAATGCGCCGACCCGAATATTTCAAGAGAATACGGAGCGACGCAGCCAAACTTTGGGGCCAACTAGAGCGCCAACCCGAGTTGGCCGGTCCCTGGCGTCAACTGTTCATTCAGGTTCAAAGTCCCCGCCATGTGCTGTCGGAGCTTCTGCAAAACGCGGACGATGCCGGCGCGACCGAAGCAACCGTTGAAATCGATGATGGTGAGTTCATCTTTTCGCATAATGGGGAAGACTTCAGCGAAGAGCAATTCTCATCCCTTTGCAGGTTCGGATTCTCCAACAAGCGTACGCTGCACACTATTGGGTTCAGGGGAGTGGGCTTCAAGAGCACCTTCAGCTTGGGTGGCGAAGTTCGGCTGGTAACGCCAACGCTTTCGGTGACTTTTCACCAGAGAAGGTTCACCGAGCCAATATGGATGGAATCCCCCGGGACGCTCGATGGTCGTACCGAAATTCGCGTTGATTTTCAAAACGAACTGGTGCAGCAAGGGTTGGGCAAGAACCTGCGGGAATGGGGAGACAGCCCGGCTTCGCTCTTATTCTTCAACAACATCCGTTGCCTCCGACTCCAAGACCAAGAGATTCGCTGGGAGTCGCAAGGGGCAGGTCCGATTGAAGGATCGGAATGGATGTCGGTGTCGAACACGCCCGCCAATAAGTACCTGATAATTCGCTCGCCCGAGGAAGCCTTTCCCGAGGACGCCCTCGATGAGATTAAGAATGAGCGTATGACCCCCGACGACGACACGACGTTTCCGCCGTGCCGGGTCGAAATCGTTCTTGGAATGGAAGGGAGGCTCTTTGTTGTCCTTCCTACCGGCGTCTTGACCCAGCTTCCCTTTGCCTGCAACGCTCCCTTTATCCAAGACCCAGCTCGAATGAAGATAAAAGACCCCGTATTGTCTCCTACCAATGGCTGGCTCCTGAAGCGTGCCGGCGAGTTGGCAGCTGACGCCATGCTTGCTTGGGTGGGCAAGAAAACCCTCGATGTGGAGGAGCGTGGCCAAGCATATGGGTTGCTCCCCGGCGTAGACCGAGAGGATAACTCCATAGAAGGGAGTTGTGGCGCTCTAGTTGAGGAGAGCTTTGAGGCAAGGATTACGGGCGCAAGGTTTCTTATAACTGAAACCAACGACCTGGAACCGTCGGGCAAATGTCTAAGCGTGCCTCAGGAACTTCTTGGCGTTTGGTCACCGGAACAAATAACGGCCGGATTCAACAATGATGAGCTGGCAATCCTGTCCCAACATGTCGGTCAGCGAGATCGGACGAAACTAGTCAACTGGGGCCACATCAAAACCCTCGGCAAGCCCCAAATTCTTGAGACTCTGAGGAACATCCACTTACCACGCCCGCGGGATTGGCAGCAATTATTGCGATTGTGGGAGTACGTTTCGGGCGAGTTGACCGGTATCCGGACATCTAATCGTAACGCGCGAATCGTTCCAGTAAATGGCAAAAAGGTTCTTTATGCCGCACAAGAGGTCGTCCGGCTAGGGGAGAGGCGGAATCTCAAACCTGAGGACTGGGAATTCCTTAGCCCGCATTTCTTGGCCATGGACTCAAGCTGGACTCGATTTCTGACAGAGCAGCGCCAGGCTGGAGAAGCGAGCGGCGACGAAGTCTTGAAAAGGCAAGTGCAGCTAGCTCTGAGTGCTATCTCAGCTTTGGGACTGGTCGAGCTGACCCACGTAGACAGGATCATGACTAAGGTAGCGAATGCCTTTTTCTCGCAGGATCCTCTGCCTCAGATTGAGGACTTCGCCCGCCTGGCTCATATCGCCGCAAAGCTGGGGGCTGCTGTTCCAGACGATTTTCGATTTGTTACCCAAGCTGGAGAACTTGTACCTGGGCCAATTCTCGCCGACATCGACAACGATCTGGATTTGTTTGTAGATGCCGATTGGTACAAGAAAAATGTTCTCCATGATGCCTACGCCAAACCTTCGGAGACGTGTACCACTGAAGAATGGCGGCAGTGGGTTCGCTCTGTCGGCCGTCGCCTCGGTGCTTTTATTCCGCTTTCGCAAACCAATAGCAGAATACGGGGCCGGGAGAGATTGAAGGAAAGATTGCGCTCTCGCGGGTTTCATGGCGAGCCGTACTTCCACTATAAATCCGACGGTTTTCACTTCGACGATTGGAACTTTGATTCGCAACACTGGGATTATTGGAAGGCGATGGCTCAAAACGACGAAGGGTTTTGGAGTACTCTTCTGAACCGAATCCTGGAGCAGCCGAGTTCTTATTGGTCTGAGGCTACGTCTGCCAAGGCTTTCCAAGTGGCGACAAATGGTTATTACCGCCCCGTAACCCAAGAACCGCTAACTCCCGAGTGGATAATACGTTTGAGGGAACTGCTCTGCCTTACGGACACGTGGGGACGACCTCGGCAGCCGGCGGAGATATTTAGGCGCACGCCTGAAACGGAGCCATTGCGAGATGTGGAATCATTCGTCAATGCAGAGTTGGATACAGAGGCTACCAGACCTTTGCTGATTCTGTTGGGAGTCAGGGACAAACCGACGGGGCCGGAGAGACTGCTGGAACGGCTCCAAGCAATGGCCGGCAGCCGCCCTCCGCTCTTGCCAGAGGTTCAAAAGTGGTGCCACTCTCTCGACCGGCTAATCGACCGGTGTTCCACAGAAGAAATTAACGCAATCAAGACAGCGTTCGGCGACAACCGGATGATTCTTACGGAACAGGACAATTGGGCAAGCACGGAGGAGGTCTTTTTAAGCACCGACGAAGATGGTGTGCCCGGGACGGTCCTTATCCATCCTTTCCTCAGGATGCTCGCCCTTTGGCGCAAGATCGGGGTCCCCGAACGACCTTCCGCTGATCAGGCAATTGATTGGTTGAAAGGCTTGCCCTCGGGAGGAACTCTTACTCCCAGCGATGCCCGGCGCGCCCGTAACTTAATGTCGGGCTATCCGTACCGTATATGGGACGAATGTGGGCATTGGCTAAACTTGCAAGGCGAGTGGGTGCCCATAGATAGGCTTGCCTACTCCCTCACGATGCAGTCCTTGGTGCCATGGATTCACCTTTTCCCAGGAGTAAAATCAAGAATCGCAGACTTTCAATCGCTATCCGCGGAGACATGCCAAAGCCATCCTTTCTCGGCCTTTCCAACGATAGGGGAGGTTATTGAAGAGCGCTTTCGAGGTCAGTCGGGCCTTCTAAATGCCCAGGAAAAACCGTGGGTTACTGCGCTAGGCGAGGGTCTTCAACGGGTAGTTTTGGAAGATACCGACTCAACGGAACGCGTTCGGGGTCTGGCTGACCGTCTGTATCGCACCCGCTGGCAAGTGGCGGCGGGCCTGGAATCGGAGCCCTATATCGGTGGAACCCCTGTGGGGCTTCCGAGACCCATCGAAGTCCTTTGGCGTGCTGATATTCTCTATGTCCAAAGGGGTTCCCAGGCCAAGATGGCCAGGCTAGTTTCCCAAGAGATTGCTAGGGCCTTCAACCGCCATGACATTGCTGACGCCACTAAGCTTTGCTACGAGCGGCCCCCGGAATTCATAAACGAGTATTTGGAAGATAATTTCAACCTCGCTCCTCCTCAGGAAAAGGACTACTTGAACGGCCCGGCCAATAGTGAGAAGGATCCTGATACTGATGAAGCCGACGTCTTGGATGAGCAAGCACCCGATGACCGGGATACCAACAATGACAGAGTAGAAGTAGACCCTCCAACGGCCGACGAGGAAGACAATGAAGATGATCCCCCCGCTCCGCGACCGACAAGGGCTCCGCGGCCAACTATCATCGACCGCTTTGCGCGAGATCAGGGATTCTTCATGAACGGGTCTGGAAAGTTCTATCATGCGGATGGGAGTTCACTGGAAAGAACCCTTGGAAACGTGTTCCCCTGGGAGCTCAAGTCTGCGACGAGGAAGACAGAGCGATTCTACTGGCCAAGAGAACACTGCATCCAGAAGGAACCGTTACAACTAGAGGCGGAAATATGGGAACTCTGCCAAAAGTTCCCAGACTTGTACTCCCTGATTTTGACCACCGTTAACGGAGTTCCGACCGAGGTTGAAGGCAATCAGCTGGTGAAAATGCTGGAACAAGACGCGCTGGTCTTGTACCCGGCAACGTACAGATTGGAGTACAGAGGCGAATAATAGTCTGCAGAATGTATAAGGAATCTGATTCCGTTCGGACTTGAGGTATGCCCAAGCTAGGACACCGCCAATTCAAGGGAATCTAACGTTCTTCACTTCCCAAGTTACGGCTCCCTCTGGGATCCCGAGGCCAAACATTATCTACCGCGCTTCGTCAATCTGAGAACCATCCTGCATTCCGAACCAGATGCGGTTATCAATCGCTAGCGCAGCCAAGGCCTCCCCCGATATCTTTGGCCGGTCGTCTAGACTTGTCGCGCCCATTTGCATGCCGTCGGATGTCAGCAGCCCCGCTATTAGCCAGTCAACTGTACAGGGCGTAGATAAGGGCCCGATGAAAAAGTCGGCTACACTTAACGCTGATGATCAACGACAATTAGTCTTGCCGGCCTGTTGCCTCACCCAAATCGTTACCCTAAGGAAGTAGTTGACGCCGAACAAGAGTGATCATTTCACCCCCTCACTTGCCGGCATAGTCACCATCTGATCCAAAAATGTCGCGCTTCAGTTCGTCGTAAGCCATCGTTCCTGGGTTAATAAGCGGGGCCAGCGTATCGCGCATGAATGCCTTTGCATCGTTCCCAAGTTGGGTAAGGCCCAAGAGCTGTTTGCAGGCCAGGTATATCTCGCCGCTGGCCGGTTTCAAGTCATCTGGAGGGACGCTGGGTCTGGCAACTCGAATACTCTGTTTCTTTGCCAATAGTTCTACGAGCTCGCCTGGTTTACCGACCCACTCGACGAGTGCTGTAAACACCTCATCGCTGAAAAGGTAAGACTCTAGGTTGCGCCTGGACAGAACACGGACACCGCTTTTGTTTAAGTCGGCGACTTGTTGGGGAGACTGGTCATCAAGGTCGATAAGCTTGATGACTCTTGTGCCTCGGGTCAACACGCTAAGCGCATACGCGATGCCCCGCCGGTCCTCGGTGACTTCGTCAGCGTTGCCTGTAAAGGGCGGCGCTAAAGTGGACCGTGTGGGAGGAAGTTCGCTGACATTGGGCGGTTGATTCCTGCCAGCCTGCCCCAGAGGTGGCACCTAAGCAGGGTGGTCTTCGGACTAGCTTCTGGCCAGCTCCGGAGCGGTTCATGTGGATGAGTCGCCCTGCTTGCTGGGTGGTTCACAAACGCGCGTTTGTGACACTGGGCCACAAGTCACTCCCTTCAGCTTGTTCAGCAATGGGTCACAAAGATATAGTGCAATAACTACCAGTTGGACGAGAGCGATGCCAGAGACCTACGGTTACGTCCGCACCAGCCGCCCGAGAGTCTCCGAGCTGTCTGGCAGCGACCCGGAAACCCAACGCCAGCAGTTGCTGGCGGCCGGTGTGGCGCTTTCTCACATCTATCAGGATGTCGGCGTCTCCGGGACTTCCGGCACCAACCGCCGGCAGGCCTGGCACTCCCTGGACTCCCGGCTGGGTCAGGGCGACACCCTGTCGGCGGTTGTCTTCCCAGTCTATTCGGCCGGAGACTCAGAGGTCTAAACGGCGGTTGTTAGTCACCTCATATTACCTGTCTGGAATATGACGCAGTTGATTCCCGCGACTTCGTCTGCTCAGGCCCGATGATCACCGCCGTTCGAACAGCGCGCCTGCGTCGGGCGTGAGCAGCACACTCCTCTCGTCTCGCCGGAGTGAAGAGGCTCTTGTGGTGATTGCGCATGGCGCCACGGTTGTCCGCCGTGTCCGGTCAATTGACCTCATAATCAAAGGCGTAATAACCGGTACGGCTGTCGTTTTTGCTACTGCAATTGCATCATCTGGGCCAGTATTGCGAATCGCTCTGCAGCGTTCGGCATTGGTAGGTCTATCGTGGCGGATCGTAGGCTTCGAAGATATCCAGACACTGAAAAGACCCAAACCTCACTGAAGCCCTGCTCCGCAGGCCAAGACCTGGGGACATCGAACGGGAAATCACAGGTCGGTTCGGAGATGCTAAATAGGTGTCCGCCAGTAGACTGACTTTTCTTGTACCTGCTCTTCCTGGGAGCCACCGGCGCCCAGTAGATGACCAGCGGTAATATTTCGCGGTCGTCTTGCTCGAACGGACACTTCATGTGGACCAGCACTTTGCCCACTATGGCCCATTTGAATGTGCGGCGGCGTGAGTCCCATTGTCCTTTCCAATAGGCGTCCCGGTAATCGCGGGTCTCCTCGGCGGACGCATTGATGGCGAGCGTTTTACCCCCGATGGCGTGTGCGGACCAGCTCTTGACTTCGGTTTGGAAAAGGATACGGCGGCCACACTTCAGGTCGGCCTCAATCCATCGGTCAAGACGTGGTCCTGATCTATTCCCTGTGCCCACAGTCTCGATTCTGACATTGACACTGTTGGCTCCGTTGGCAAGCAAGCAATGTCTCAAACTGGCAGCCGCCAGGTCCTCGCCGAGCAGTGAAACGATGGCAGTGGCATGTCCTCTGGAGCAGGGCGGTTTTTCGTCGAAGAACCTCAGGACCTGTTGGACATCCACCCGGACTATCGATGCCGAGGAAAGCAGGGACTCGTCGACCTCCGGGGGCAGGCTTGGCATGAGTTCTCCTCCCGCTGTCGTTTGGTAATCTGTGACAGAATTAGGTGAGTGGGCATTCCCTCGCCATAGTAGGGACGGTGGTCCGCTGAGTTGGCTCGCCTCAAGGCCAGCAGTGACACCAAGCTCCTTAGCTGCGAGTCCTGTCAATGACGCGAGGGAGCTTTGAGATTGAAAATTCCCATTTCAGGCACGTCGGACAGCTCTGCGGTGCCGGTTGCAGGTTCACATCGTAGCTGGGAGGGTGCGGTCAGGTTGCCTGGATGGGAACTTTTGAGGTAAAAGTTCTCAATGAACATTCCGCACTACTTGAACTCCAGCAGGTCGAGCGGCTCCTGGACTCTCTGGCGGCCCTGGAACTTCGCCGCACCCGGGTAGCGGCGCTCATCACGTGCCGAGCTGAGCTGCGAGCCGGCATCGAGCATGCCAACCCGGAGGTGACGCTCCGCATATACTTGCCCAACGTGGGCAGCACCCGCTGCACGGCCGACGTGCCGTAGGATCTAGGATCGTTGATGGTGTGTTCGCGGGGGCTGTTGTTGCCAGATTGCTAGGTTCAGTCGAAGGGTGCTGTTGAAGACGTACCTGGTGGTGGCCACCGATCCTTGTACGGCTCGGCCCGATGGACCGAAACTCTGGCCCGAGATGCTGGTCAGCAGCCTGCGTCCGAAGAGCTCGCGGGTTCGAGACAAGTGCAGGGTGTTTGGGGCATCTGCCTGGATGGGGCTCGGCTCCTGGCGGTTTGGGCCTGGAGTGGTGTTCGCTGTTCATCCTGATTCGGCTGTCTTGGTCGACCTGGCCTGCTCCCATTTTCTGAGTGCCTTCTTCGACTGGCTGGCGGTCCGTCTTCGGGCTCGCATGGCGGCCTCGCGGTATATCCCGGTGTCTGCAATGGCCGCCTCGATGAAATCTTCCCGGGATAGGGCCAGGGGCGTACCGGTTTCTTGGTAGGTTGCGAGTGGCAGCCTGGTTGTCAGCGATTCTTGGGGCAGGGCCTCGGCGATCAGGGTGGCTTTCTGCTCAAGGGAGATCCGGTTGGGGGACGCCTTGCCTGTAGCCCAGAAGACGGCGTCAAGAGCGTGCCTGATCGCCGAGGCGGCCGAGTGCCGCACGAGGTCGTAGCGAGTCTCAGGGGTTATGTCCGGGTTCTCCGTTACCCTTTTTGCAATTGCTGTCATCGGGTTGTACCCGGCCTTTGGCGGGGTGCCGGTGTGGCAGGTGACGGCCGTCTCCAGGGCAACCTTGGCATTCTGCATGAACCAGTTGTAGTTCCCAAAATTGTACTGTGGCGGCGGCGGGTCCTGCTCCTTGTAGACGCTCCGGAACTGCTCCGGGTTACCGCCGGCGATAATCCCGTCCCGGAGGGCGACGCCCTCGGTGGAGTCGGCCAGGTGGCGGGTGTCGCCGACTTCTTCCAGCGTGGTGGGCACGAGCTGGACGTCCACCGGGCGGCCGTAGATCCTTGCCGCCAGGTTTCTGGCCCATGTCGAGTTGGAGCTCCAGTCTGCGTTCGCGGCTGAGCGGCTGGTTATCACCAAGATGTCTATGTCTGAAAGCAACTCGTCCTGGGTCCCCTTGGCTCTGGAGCCGAAGAGTATGGTTGCAATCGCCCTTTCCTGCTGGTGGACGGCCTGGGCTACTTCCAGGGCTTTGGGGTCATGGGTGGCGTTGTCGCCCATGGTCGCTCCTAGTGTCGGGGTCATCACGGAAGTATATTCTCCGTTCCAGGGGGTCGGTGCCGTCTGGACACAGTTCCACGTGGCATCGGGAAAGGGAATTGTGTCCAAGCAGCGGAGTTCGCCTTTGGCCGGGGGTCCTATGACCTGCGAGCAGTGCTGGGCCCAGGGTGTCTCATCCCCTGCCGAAAGGCCACCATCGTCGTTGGAGCCTGGATTCTTGTGCTTCTATTGTAGTTGTGGCTGCTGGGTCCTCCCCTGCCGACTCTTCCTTCGGTGCCGGCAGGGCCTGGGGCTGAACGCCGGTAAAAGTGGTTGATGGCAAACAACGACGGAGACCGCTGCGTCTGCAGTATGCGGAAATCCAAGACGGCAGTTGCGTGCTCTAGGCAGGAGGCTGGACGGATAAACCTACCCAACGGTGCCAGACATCCACCAATTCGAGCCAAGGCGATTCTCCCGACTCACTGTCGGCATTGTTGATGACCACATGGTCTCGGTTCGCAAACAATACATAGGATGCGCGTCCAAGGCGCGCTGCGCTGGCGTATTTCACTCCGTCGATGGGCTTCCCTTGCCACTTCACTCGAGCCCGTAGGAATTCCGTTACCACCTGCGTGGGCACGTATTCAACATGGATTCTGTCATCGCGCGTAATGGGCCGAGACATTTGGTCAGCGACATGGTGTAGGAACGTCAGGGCACGACGAGGAACGTCCTCGCCAACATCTGGATCGCGCTCGAATAAGCCAGGGATAGCCGGAATATCCGTCAGATCCAGCACGATGGCCGGCCTGAGAATCTTCCAGCAACCGACTGCGAATGCCCCAGGCTCCTGAGCCACCTCCAACAAGGCCGTGTCGATATCATCGCAGGCATAAAACATCACGATTCCCGGAGCGCTCATCCGATTGGCTTGAGTTGCCTTTTCCTCCGGTGGAGGCCCTAACTCTTGAGGCGTTTCGAGTTGCGCACCTGGCATTTCCCAGCGCGCGCGGTACAGGTGAGTGTCCGGAGCCAACTCCTTGAACTGTCAAGGGCGTTCACAAACCGTACCACTGCGGCGGAGGAATCGTGTACCACCGGCGTGATGAGCGAAGGCCGTATGGCACATGGAGTGGGGACTGTTTGGTAGCGAGAGAGGACAGTTCAGGTGTAAGTTAAGCGTCGTCCGGTTCTGCTGTTGGCGAGAGTGCGGCATTCTCCCGGCTGCGCTTGAGTCGGTAGCTCTCGCCGTTCATCTCCAGGATGTGGACGTGGTGCTTACCCGTACCCGGGGCAGGTAGGGATACAGCTCCAGGTCCAGCCTCGGCGGCCGCCCCTCCAGTCGGCACAGCACCAAGTGTTTCACTGCGTCGAAGCTGATGGCTCCCAGGTGGATGGCATCTTTCACCGCTGTGTGCACCTCCTGCTGATTAAAGGTCTCCAGCAGCCTCAGCACCTGCACGTACTCCCGTTTGCCCTGCCGTCCCATCCTGGACTCCAGCAGCCGGCGCAGCGTCCCGAACTCATCGGGGAGTTCCCAACCCTGCAGCGGCGCGGCCTGGTCCAGGGCGCCCGGCTTCCGTTCCAAGAGCGGCAGGTAGTGGATGGGGTCATAGACGAAATCGTCCCGGTCGTATGATCTGGGATGCCTGGCGATGACCTCGGTTCCGCAGCTGATCACCACCTGGTCGACGTAGCCCCGTACCAGGACGTCCCGGTATCCGTAGGCCACCGGCACCGAGTAGTCGTTGGTCCTGTACCTGACCAAGGACAGCGAACTCACCCGGCCTGCCTGCTTGTCGCAGGCATCGTAGGCCACCGGCGGCAACGGCTGCAGGGCGTCCAGGTCCCGCTCCATCCTTTGACCGATGGTCTCCGTGTGGCCCCTGAGCTGGGCGTCCATCCGTTCCAGGCATCGTTGTTCCAAGTAGGCATTCAGCGCATCGAAGCTTTCGAAGGACGGCACCGGCACCAGAAAGTTGCGGCGCACGTACCCCACAAGGCCCTCCACCTTGCCTTTGTCGTTGCCCTTCCCGGGGCGGCCGAAACGGTCCTCGAACAGGTAGTGGGACTGCAACTCGGTGAATGCTCTCGTGCGCTGGCGTCGGCCGTCGCCCAGGATTCGGGCAACAGCTAGCCTGGTATTGTCGTAGAGGATGCTCTGGGGCACTCCGCCCAGAAAGGCGAACGCTGCTACGTGCCCGTCCAGGAAGGCCTCGGTGGTCTCCGCGGGATAGGCCTTGACGTAGCAGCCGTCGCTGTGGGGCAGGTCGTTTACGAAACAGTGGGCCTTCTGCTCCACGCCGCCAATGACCACCAGGGCCTCGCCAAAGTCGCACTGCGCGTGGCCCGGCGGGTGGGACAACGGGACAAACATCTCCCTGGTCTGGCGACGATTCTCTCTGACGTAGTCCTTGACCGTGGTGTATTCGCCGCCGAATCCGTATTCGTCCCTGAGCCGCTCGAAGATGCGCTTGGCAGTGTGGCGCTGCTTCCTGGGGCGGGCTAGGTCATCCTCCAGGATCCGGTCGATGACGCCGGTGAAAGGCTCCTCCTGAGCTTGTCGAAGGGTTGGGCCTTCGAGGAGGAGTCTGTCGCCGGTAGCCCGGCGGCACGGAGTGGGCCAGCATCTTGCGCACCGTGTCCCGGTGCAGCCCAAATTCTCTGGAGACCTCCCGAATGCTCTTGCCCTCCACCATCACTGCCCGGCGAACCCGCAGATATACGTCCACTCTGTACATCCATCGCACCACCCATAAGCTCGACTTGAAGCTTATGAATGGCGGCGGACGGTCCAATTTGCAACCGCCGTTTTGTTGACGTCCAGCGAAAGCGTCCTCGCTAACTGGCCAGCATAAATGTCACACTCACCTTATGGAGAATGTGATTTTGAAACCCAAAGAACAGGCGAGACTCCAGGTTCTCAACAGCCTGCTCGCGGAGCATATGACGCTGGACCAAGCCGCCGCCCTGATGGGAGTGAGCCCGCGCCACACCCGGCGCATACTGGCGGATTACCGGGAAAACGGAGCCGCTTCCCTTGCCCATGGCCACCGGGGCCGCAGGCCAGCCAACGCTATTCCCGAGGCGATCAGGAGCAGGGTGGTCCGCCTGGCTCGCACGGTGTATGAGGGAGCCAACCACACCCATCTCTCAGAGCTGCTCAGTGAACGCGAGGGTCTCGACATGGGCCGGACCACCCTGCGGCGCATCCTGGTAAGCGCCGGGCTCAGCAGTCCGCGGCGCAGGCGCCCGCCCAAGCACCGGGTGCGCCGCCAGCGGATGCCCCGGGAGGGCATGCTTATCCAGTTGGATGGCAGTTACCACCGGTGGCTGGGCGAAAACGGACCTCAGTTCACGATCCTGTTCGCGGTGGACGATGCCACAGGCTGCGTGGTCAACGCCCTCTTCTGCGATCATGAGAATACCAGCAGTTACTTCCTGCTGATGCAGGGACTGATACGCCGCCGCGGCATTCCTCTCGCCCCGTACACCGACCGGCACGCGGTCTTCAAACACCGTTCGGAATATCAGCCCGCCGGGACGACAACCCAGTTCGGCCGGGCCATGGAGGAGCTGGGGACTCAACTGATATTCGCCCTCTCTCCTCAGGCAAAGGGACGGGTAGAGCGGACGGCCGGAACCTTCCAGGACCGGCTGATCACGGAGCTACGGCTTGCGGGAGCAACCACCGTTGAACAGGCCAGGGCCGTGTTGCAGCAGTTCCTGCCCCGGTTCAACCGGCGTTTCGGGGTCCCGGCCCAGTGCGCCGAGTCCGCATTCCGGCCCGTGGAGCCGGGTCTTCGTTTGGGCCAGGTCCTGTGTTTCAAGCACCGCCGGAGAGTGGCGCGGGACAATACCGTGAAGTATTACAGGAACACCCTGCAACTGCTGCCCACTCAGCAACGCCGCAGCTACGCCGGAGCGGTGGTTGTGGTGCTGGAGGGGTTGGATGGCCGGCTGTCGCTACAGCATGAGGGACGCATCATTGCGTCCCAGGAAGCACCGCCCAGTCCGGCATATCTCCGAAGCCGCAACGCGACTTCCCCAGCTGCCACCATCCCAACCCACGATCCCGAACTTGCGTCAAAACCTTTGGTTACAACCCTCGATCTGCCGGGCGCAGAGCGATATCAAGAAGATGCTCGCGCTGCAGCAATCGACGTTCCGGACATAGCCGGATTGCAGGTAATCGCATCGCCGCGGAGGCCGACGTTCCTGCAACAGGAGAGATGGAAGGCCGTGCAGCAGGCCAAGCTTCAGGGGATGTCCATTCGGCGGATGGCGAGTGAGTTGGGAATCCACAGAGACACGGTGAGGAGATACATTGACGCCGAGACTCCGCCGACGCGGCGAACTCCGGCAATTCCTCCGGCACCAGAATCTGATACCATCGCAAACTAACCAAAGGACATTTCTGCTGAACACTTAACCGGACATTCTCGCTGAACTTCGACAGCCGATTACATCATGATGGGCCAACAATGTGGGTAAGAACTCAACTGCAATCTGACTTTAGCTTCAGCCATTCGATGGATTGAAGTTTGTCGAACTTCTCGCTAGCCGCTTCCATTGACATTTCTGCCGTGGGCCATTTGCCGTCGGGAACCTCTTGGAAAACCACTTTCCCATCTCTCTTAATAGCAAATTGTGCATCTGGCCGAACGTGATACCAGTCCAAGGCATCGTATATTTCCTTCCTTTGCGTGTGGGACAGATTTACCGTCCACATTTCGAAGGCTACGTCAAGTTCCTTTATCATTCTGTTGTACTGCCTAGCACGAATACTGTCTGCTGACGCCGTTGCACCCATGCCTTCGAAAGACGTACCCCTGGCTTCCATTACGTGGGCTCTTCCTTCGGCCAACAATTCACAGATGTGTTTCACGTCCTGGCGATTAGCCGACCGGTCACTGAGATAGTCCGCAGTCCATAAAAACGCAGACACTGATAGACCGGCAATCAAACCGGCTAAAGCATTCAGTGCTATTGGCTTCGCTATTGCCCTCATCCGTTGTCTTTCCTCGAGTCGCTTCGGGAGTTCAGACAATGTAGGCACTGACTACCGGCCTGTCGTCTCTGGGCGACCAAGATTCCGCTCAACAACCCCTCTGCTTCCTGCCCCAACTACAGGATCAGCAGCCAGGCCAGCAGCACCGTGGCGACGACCACAGTGTAGAAAGGCGGTACCGAGAAAGACAGGAACATCGCCCAAAGGGTTCCCCGCCATATCGAACCCGCAGGGATTACGGCGAACAGGTCTGAGGTGACGACCTGCCCTTCATGGAGTCGGCGGACGAAGCTACCATAAGAATGCCGGAAATCCCGCTCCAAGGCAAGGTAGTAGGCATCCAAGAAATAGAAAAGGACCGTCGGAGCTAATGCTATCAGCGCATGGTCCGCCTTTCCCGTCCGCGCCACCAGCACTAGGATAGCCGCTACGAGGGGGACGCTCCAGACCTTGCAGGAGCGGCTGTTCTCCGCCATCCGGTTTATCACGCCCTGCATTATCTCCAGGTGTTTCTGAACGGCGGAGGAATCGTGATTTAGCTCTGACTGTGCAGTCATCAGGTTGCCTCATGGCATTCGTCGGGAGTATTCAACCTCTCCGACCCGCTACGCGGGCCTGCGCGTACCGAATTGCGAACTTTTCGGTGGGAGGTCCCAATATAAGCAGTCGCTCTGGCCTCCCACAATCATTCCCGGTCGCGAGCTGTCCAGCTACGGGAACCGACAAAATCGAGCCAGTCAAACAAGACCTCGATGCGGACCTCTTGGTCTCTGACCGGCACTAGATGTCGTTCAAGCTCGGTTGGGAGTGGAAAATATAGACCTCCAAACAACTCCTGGATTGAACCTTCAATTTCGACTGCACCCTGGGAAAGCGAGTTCCCATCAGCATTCAATAGCAACTGGTCTAGCTTGACCTCGAATTGAAATGCTGTGCTGATACCGTCAGATGCCAACAGTGTGATCTTGTTACCCATCCAAACTGCACCGTGGTCATCACTTGCAACTATCAAGTCTCCGTATGCAGCGGAAGCTGAGTTGGGAATTCTAAGATAGTATCCGTCTAGATCTCTAAAGTCATGTCCAGCCCCTACAATTTTGACAAGCTTAGGCTCTTCTTCGTCGTTGGACTGCGGCTGGACACCTGCTACTCCTGGTGAAGCTGACACAACACGAATGTCTTGTGATGTTATAACTTGTCGCCGTACAGCCCGGTCAACGACAGCAATATCATCGGTCAAGAGAACCCAAATCTCTGACCGGTGTCCTGCAAGCCAGTCCAGGTTCACTGCTCCGCTTCCGAAGAACTTAGGGCTCCGAGACCTCAGGGTCTGGCCAAGATACTCACGGCAGAAAGCCGAGACCATCGATCGGAACAGGGCGGTGATGCCAAATTTTGCTAGTTTAGCCACATCTTCGTGACGCACGTCAACATATATCCGAAGTGGTGTGGCTGCCCCGGATGACGCATTAGACACGTAAATTGGAATGTCCTCTGTCAAACTGCCAGGCGTAAGGGACACTCTACTCACTTGGTAGATGCTGGAGATTGTCTCCGATAGTTCGGCGAGGAAGGCCTTCTCGAACCGGTTCAAGTCCTCATATTGCTCTGAACACTCGACTTGGCCCCTGAGGTCTGTCGCCCCCACCGAGGACAAGTAATCTCGGATTGCCGCTGCCTTATGGCTGTCGTTCGGGAGGAACACCACGATATGCCCGCGGCTATGCAAAACGTTCGTAAGTGCTGCGTTTCCCGCAGTCCCGAAAAATATCTGTGATCCATTGTTGGCTTTAACCTTAAGTTCATCCAAGGAATGCCAGGAGCCTCCAGCAGCTTGAACTTTCACTTTGCCCAATTTGTCAATGAGCGCATTTTCCCTCACATATCGGAAGATTCTGGTGTGCTGTTCGATGAGGTCGCTCGACTCCAACACAGTCAAGACTGCAACGCGTTCCATTGCACCAACAATCTTCGCCACAAGTGTGCTCGATTCAGGGTTCAGAGAATCTCTCCCGGCGGTAGGTGAAAGCAGGTTACAATCGATAAACCCAGACACGCCGATTTTGGTAGGAACAGAGGTCCCACACAGCCTGAATCCTTGCTTGCGGACATCAATGCCGCTTCCCTCAAACCGAAGCATAGCAAAAAGCTCCGAAGCTTCACCTTGCCGTTCCAACCCTTCTAGTTTGGCACCTAGCGTCTGGTCGTCAACTCTGTAAACCATGCCCGTAATCTCGATCCCAGCGTGCGACCATTTGTTGGAATCAATCGGCGTATGGGTCTGGATATGTGAGCCAGGCTGCTCACTTGATATCAAGTTTCCGTTGAAGTAGATTGGTTCACGACAATACCTTACTATCTCTTGAATATACTGGCGAAGCTCATCCTCCGGGGTTGGCGCCTCAAGGATGCCCTCAACTATCGTTCCTCGAGGCGAGGCCTCATCAGATGGCTCTTGGGCAACTTGTGGTAAGCCGACGGCACTATCAATATCGGCACGACTAAGTTCGGTTCGCTGCCCTGTGACTTGTTCGGCCTGTGATGTGACGATAAGCCTGTTGCAAACACCGAGGTTCGCGAATCCTCCTATTCCGAACATTCCCACGCATCCGGCAGCCCTCGCTTCGTCGTTACGCTTCCCGCTGGCGCCGATCGTCCAGTATAGGTGTCGCAAGTCATCTGGTGACATTCCAATGCCGCGGTCACGGATACGGACAGAATCTCCTTGGACCTTGATGTCTATTCTTAAGGAAGGGTCGCTTGGAGAAATCGTTTTCCGTCTGGCTTGTATTCGAGAAGCATCGATAGCGTTTTGGAGGTTTTCTCGAAGAAACGCATAAGGAGTGTCGTAAATTTGCTTCGAGATAGCTGAGAGCACACTGCTAAATTCGATTCCTACCTCGAAGCTGCTGGATTCGTTCGCCATTAAACGGTCCCTCCCGTTTCGTGTAAACGTTGCCTGAGGGCTTGACTTCCTCGTTGCATAGCAAAGGAACGGCAATGCGTCCGAAGGTCAGGATCATCGGGCCAAATCTGCAGAGCTCTCATCGCGATACTCTCCGAAAGGCTGTAGTCCCCCGAAGATTCGGCGGCGGCTGATGCCAAGAGGTAGTCTCTACATTCGGCCCAATCTTCATCAAGATTTTGAGAAGCGAGGCTTGATCCTTCTCTCCTCATCTCTAAATCATCCTGTTGCAAAAGGGCCCATGCGAGGTACCTCCTAGCGGCAACCCGTACGAACTTGTCCGAAGAATTACTATACCGACTTGCCGTCTCGATTAGTTCTGCCAACTCTCCACCATTCGCCAATTCGTCAAGATACTGTTCCTGAAAGGTAGAAGTCTCGAATAAACCTACCCCTGATAGCTTCTGCGCCTGGAGCTCACGGTTAGAAAGCAGATTCGCGAAATCGGCGTCGGTCGATGCGGTCTTACTCAGAAAGGTCGCGAAGCCGGCAATTGCTTCCGCTTGGTTCGAGATCATCTCATGCAAGGGAACTGTATCAAAAACCTTGAGGAAATTTGATATGCGCAAGAAATGCCAGACCTCGGGAATTTGGTACTCAGCCGGGAATCCCTTGGATCCGAAAGTCGTGGTTTCAGCATCCAACAATATTGGCACTTCCTCCAGCCCTCCCGTTAGGAGAGATGCCATGTATCCTGCATAGGGTTCGGCCTCCGGTATACTTTCTCGGAGCACACCTGCGAGCTCTGCCTGAGTAGCTTGTATCTCTCCTCTGGGAGGTAGCCCGCACTCGATCCCTTGTAATTCTTGAAACTCCCCAGAGTCGGTTTTATATTCGAACTGGCGAATTTTGCAAGTCGCGTTGCCAATGTCGTACTCCAACAAGTTGTACGAGTTCTTGTAGTGGCGAGTCTCATGGCTTGAACCGGCAGTTGAGTGAAGGCATTGCGAACCTGGCACTAGCATGATGAATGCTTGGTGCGTATGAAGATGGCCGCTGTGGAAAACGTCCACTTGCGGAACTAACCGGTTGGTGAAAACTGTTCGGTCGAACTCTGCTAGCCAGTCCGTCGGGTGGTGGGTCAAAGCAACAGTTAGGTGGGGAGTATGACTCTCAGCCAACCTCAGAGCACCGATTATTTGCCTCTCACCGACCAAGAGGCTGCCAGGGTGGTCCTTATCTCCTGACAACCAGGCAGAATTTAGTTCCATTACACAAACTCGGAAGCCGCTGAGGTCGAAATGGCGAATCCTGGCTAATCCCTCGTTCGTTTCGCTTATTTGACCGTCGACGAGTAAACGGTCTCGGAACTCACGAAACGCCAATTGCCTTTCCATTAACTGCATGCGTTCGGCTTCTATACCCAGAAACTCATCGATATCCCTTTGGTTGGTCAGGCGCGACCGAACTCCTTCATACATGTAGACTTGGCTATTGCGGTCAACATCGTGATTGCCTGCCACGATACAAAGACGCTCAGCGTCAAGCCCGAGGTTGTTTAAAAGCGAAGCAAAAAAGGCTGAAGCAAGCTCATATTCGCTGGACAGTCCAGAGAAGGCGATGTCGCCAGTGGCTACAATGAACTGCAAGGGATATTCATCCGACAGACGCGAAGGAATGTCACGCACCAGCGCGTCGCATGACACCTCCTGGCTGAAATTATCCCCTTTGGCTCTGAAATGGAAATCAGAGATATGAAGCCAGCTAATTTTGTCCATAATCAAGCGGCTCACCCAACCGGCACTGCCAGCCTTTCTGAGAATTAATATTGGCTAATAATATAGTCAAAGAGATTCCATTGAATTATTGCTATCGCCACTATCTGCGCTGGAAAGTGGGCTTATTGCGCTCATACACTGACTCTCGTTTCGACCAAGTATTTCTCGGACGGGTTCCGGTTGCTTGTTGGATATGGTGCCATTCAACTCATCCGCTGTATTCCCTTGCGCTGGTGTGGCTGGGTTATACGTGGTCATGGTTGTATTTCCCGCCAGTGTTTTTCGTTGCACTCGCATCCGTTATACCAGGACCGGCCTCCAGTACGATTGCCAAGGACGGGGGTGAACTCTATCCCCCTCTGCGCCAAGAACTGTACAGGACCGCTCGGCCCCCAATCTTGATACGAGTACCAGCGACTAGGCTGGTGGGCAAGCGCCGTCAGGCAGGCGGCTAGGTAAGTAGACTGCTGAGGTGTTCGCTCGCTGGGCGGCTTGCTAGTGATGTCTATGATAGCGCTCACTCCGCCCATATTCAGCTTGCCTGAGTTGTTAGTGGTCATGGCCCTCCTTGCTTCTTATGGCAATTCCCATACCCCATAAGCAAACGGAACTCTCGGACGGGCTGCAAGGCTCGACCGTCAGAAAGTTGCCCAAAGTCGACGAACCTTCCGATTAAGTACTACCCATGCTTTTCTCACCGACCGGAAAAATTTATTCACCCAACCCGGTTTTACGTGTTTACCTACGCGGGTCCGTAGGCGTCGCATAGGGTATTGTGCAGGGCTTCGATTGCACCCTTGTTTTCATTCTCCAAAGCCGAAACGTCGAAGTTGGCGCACAGCTCGATGTCTTTCCGGGACATATAGTTGCCGTGAATCAGCACCTCACGAATTTGGTCTTCTGCATCCTGGTACTCCCGTTCGTCAGGGTCGTAACTGTCGAGTAGAAACTTTTCATAGCAGCTTTGGATAATGGGATGGGAGAGGGTTTGAATTTCCTCAACCGACCGGAGCACTTGGCGGATTTGCTCGTCAACCTGACGTTGTGTCGTGAAAGAGATGTGACCGTTCGTATGAGCAGCGTTGTTCCGGTCTCCGACAAGCTTCAAATATTGACCAATCTTGCCGTTGTCACACCCGATGAGTTTAAGAAGTCGCATGGCAGAACTCTCATTAGCTACACTGAACGTGAATGGTGAAGTCGCCTGGAGCAATTGGCTTTCCTCTCTAGCAAAGCCAATCACACCCTTCGCGAAATCATCGGGCTGAATCTGCTTAATTTGCCAAAGGTTGAAGTAAACGAAGCTCATCATGAGCATATGGTAGGCAAGAAGGGCAAACTGGTATTTGGCTCTAGCGTAGTTTTCCTCAAATGCCTCCCACAGGAAAGAAACGTATTCCTGATCGCTAGAGGTCCTGAAGGAAGCCGGGAGATAGTCGGCCAAATCGAGAGCTTCATCCATAGCCTACGCATCCGCCAGAGCGGACGCATCCTTCCTCCACACTTGCGCAATAGCAGCCTGAATCTTCTTCTCAAACCGCTCGATTAGCTCCCGGTTTGCTTGGACAAGGGATCGCTCACCGTCAATCTCGGTAACGATTTTCTGTTGGACATCCAATGGCGGGAGGGCGATCTTTATGGCCGCAACATCCGACTGATTGATGCTTGGGTATGCACCCTTTCCCATCATGCTTACCATTTGGTTGACCGCTTGTTCAGAACTCACTGAATTCAGCACAAATGCAGGCTCAACAGAAGGCGCACGAACTCTAAGCACAGCGAACCCTGTCGAAGCTATTGCACGGTCCTCCACTTCGTCGAGAAGAGTAAATGCTTTCAAGTTAGGGCGTACAGTCGAAAGTAAAACATCACCGCTTTGAATCCCGCGTCGAGCCCTACTCGGCGCGTCAGTTGAGGCCACTTCGCTGTACCCCAAAAATCGCCCTGTTTCGTTTTCCACTGAAGAAATATCAATGTAAAAGATGGTCTGGTCTGGATAGGCCAAAGCCGGGTTGATGGTTTCAGGGTTGATTTCGCAAACATCTCTCAACGCCACCAACGGCCATTCCGGGTCAACCACTATATGAGGCCGGTAGTTCTCCACCACTGCCCGCGCCCCTTCGATCACCTTCTGATAGCCTGCTATCTCGGCCACAATTTCCCGTTGGACCTCCAGCGGCGGAAGAGGGACCTGAAAGCCTGCTACGGATGAACGCGGTACACGTTGGAGTCCCCCCGTTCCCGTCATCTGGTGAACAGCCCAATTGCGAAACAACGGATGCGTGACGCAAAAATACATCCATTCTGGCAAAATGCCATCTCCGCATCTCAGAACGATGAATTCACTAGACCCGAAGCCGATACCGTTTAGAAGTCCCTGAGCGATACCTGCCTTGCCATTCTCAAAACATGGCGTAACTCTTGCAAGAAGCACATCGCCGTCCGCGAAATAGGTGTAGCTGCCTAAGACTTCGGCCAGCAGTTTCTCCTGCATTGGTTGAAATAGCATTCGGTTTTCGTTGAGGTCAACCATAGGAACGAAGGAGACGAGTGTGTCTGGGCTACGATCGACTAATTCATTCTTGCGAGGATTGATAGTGCAAATTTCACCTATCTTGGCTACGGGATATTTGTAATCCCCTGCTTTATTCTCTCTGTACCTTTCTCCACTAAGGTTGTACTCTCCGCCTTCGCCGACCTTTTTTTTCTCAGCCACTATGCTCAACGTGGAACGAAAATCCTCCACGCTCTCGCCCCGCCGCAGGCGGTCGAGGTATTCGCCAAGCTCGGCCTGTGCGTGGGGCAAGTCGTTCTTGTCTATGCGACGGCGTTGGGCACCCAAATCAAAGCCATCGTTCTCCAGTCTGAAGAAGGCAATACTGTCCGTTCGCTTTGCCAGCGCCCGGTCCAGGAAGAGGACTGAAGTCTTAACGCCTGAGTAGGGGTTAAACACCCCGGCGGGGAGGGATATTACAGCCACCAGATAGTCTTCCACCAGCATCTTCCGAAGCTGCCTGTACGCTGTCTGGCTTTGGAAGATGATTCCCTCCGGGACGATTATTCCGGCGCGTCCTTCGGGACTCAGGTGCTCCGCCATGTAGTCCACGAACAGAACCTCGCTCCGAGTGGACTTGACGGAAAAGCGGTTGTGGGGCCGGATGCCGCCACGGGGCGACATGAAAGGCGGGTTGGCCAGGACAACGTCGGCGTATTCGTTCCACCGCTCCTCACTGGTGAGAGTGTCGTATTCGTAGATGTGAGGCTCACGGAACCCGTGCAGGTACATATTCACTAGGGAGAGGCGCACCATGTCCGGCGAAATATCGTAGCCCTTGAAGTTGTTGACTAACCGGCCCCGGTCGTCAGGCGTCAACGTGCTTTGCCCGTTTCCATCGGCGTTGGCCGCCAGAATGTGCTTGTAGGCCGATATAAGGAAGCCGGCGGTGCCACAGGCCGGGTCCAGAACGATGTCGTTCTTCTTCGGGTCCACGACGCTCACGATGAAGTCGATGATGTGGCGTGGAGTGCGGAACTGCCCGGCATCGCCCTGGGCGCCAAGGACCGAGAGCAAATACTCGAAGGCGTCGCCCAATCGCTCCGAGTGATCGTAGGTGAACTCGTCAATGACCTTTAGGAACGCCCGTAGAGTCTCAGGGTCTCGATATGGCAAATAAGCATTGTTGAATATATCCCTGAACAACAGGGGAATGCCCGGATTCTCCGGCATCCTGGTTATTGCCTCGGCGTAGAGGCTCAGCGTCTCGTACCCGCCGAGGCTCGGATGCATCAGCTTAGCCCAGCCGTACCTTGCAAAGTCGCCTGAGAAGAAATTTCGCTCTCCGCCTAATTCTTCACTCTCAGCGTCCAGGTCATCCATGAACTTGTAAATCAGAGCGATAGTAATCTGCTCCACCTGGCTCTTGGGGTCCGGCACCTTGCCAACCAGGATGTCTCGGGCGGTGTCTATTCGTCGTCTGGTATCTATGTCCAACATGGTTTCCTCTATACAGCGAACTGGTTAAGGGAGACGTAATCCTTGACGTACTCAGGAACCAACGCCCGGTACTTTTCAGGTACGGCTCGGTAGTCTTCAATCGAGAACACGGCATTGGTGGCCAAGTCGGTAAACTGCTTCGTGTCGATTACGTGGCGGGTGAGGTCACTCGTTACATAGGCCTTAAAGTAGGTCTTTATGGCCGGTAAGGATTGGACCTCTTCCGGCTGGTGTCCGGCCACGAACTTGCTAAACTCTTCCTCCAATAGGTCGTCCTTTGACTTGAAGGCCGGTATTAGGTCGAAGACCTTTTCCAGAATCTCCCGAAGGCTAATCCGGCGGTCCACGGAAGCGGCTTTCCGCAGTTTCTCCAAGGTGTAGTAATCCTCGGGCTTGTCGAAGACCTCTCGGTTTACGTAGTCAATGACGAGTTCCCAGTTCCCGGCCTCGATAGCCTTCGTGACGGTGTCATTCTTCCGCAAGGTGCCTGCGAACCGGTCAAATAACATTCGGTCGATCCTCATCCCCTCGTAGCCGATGGTTTCTACCGTCATGGTCGAGAGGATGTCAGTACCGAGATGCTCGTAGCCGTAGACTAGCGACGGGACGTCGTCTTCCCAGTCACTCTTGCCCTGACGAGCCTGGGGCCGTGGCACCATGAGTACCTGGTCATAGTTGAACTCAGTTTCGAAGTATTCGCAGTTGGCGAAGAAGTCAAAGAGCTTGAACTCGGTCTTCTCCGGTTGAGCCACGCTGTCGGCGATGTCCGGGTCGAATAACTGTTCGCGAAAATCGTGTAGCCGTGTGCCCCGGCCTTTTATCTGGACGAAATCGGTGGGTGAGAAGATGGGCCTGAACAGGCCGAGGTTGAGGATGTCGGTGCAGTCGTAGCCGGTCGTCATCATACCTACGGTTACACATACTCTGGCCTTGCTGGTCCGATAGGAGGATAGGAAGTTGCTTGAACCCAGAAGGTTATTGTTGGCAAAATTAATGGTGAACTGCTGGGCGTCCGCCACTTGTGAAGTGACTTGCACGGCGAAGTCAGACTGGTACTTACCAGGGAACATGACATGGGCCATTTCATTGAGGGTCTGAGTCAGCCTAGCCGCGTGGTTCTGGCTTACGGCGAAGATGATGGACTTTCCGATTTCTCCGCTGATTGGGTCTCGCAGCGCGTTTTCCAAGAAGGTCTTGCAGAAGACCTGGTTGGTTGCGTCGGAGAAAAAGCGCGTTTCAAATTGGCGCTGCTTGAAAGTCTCTTCATGCTCATCCCCAGTGTCGTCGGTGAAGGAGACGACGAAGCCCTGGTCTGCCAGCAGCTGGGTAGTCACTTCGGTACGGGCGTCTACTACGGTCGGATTGATCAGAAATCCGTCTTTCACGCCATCAATCAGCGAGTAACGGAACGTGGGTTCCCCGCTCTCACACCCAAAAGTCCGATAGGTGTCAAGCAGGAGCCTCCGCTCGACCTCACGGGGGTCGCGAACGTTGGGGCCGGTCCTGCTTAATCCTCGCAGGTAGTCTCGTGGGGTTGCGGTAAGACCTAGCTTGTAGCCAACGAAGTAGTCGAACACGGCGCGGGCATTACCGCTGATGGACCGGTGAGCTTCGTCAGAGACTACCAGGTCGAAATCGGTAGGCGAGAATAGCGTTTGGTACTTGTTGTTAAACATGAGGGACTGGACAGTAGTGACGACTATCTCCGCCGAACGCCAATCGTCACGGTTTTCTTTGTAGATCACAGTCGTGTGGTCCGCTGAGAGCAGGGCCGTAAATTGCTTTCTGGCTTGTTCCTCAAGCTCAAGACGGTCTACTAGGAACAGCACACGAGAGGCGTTGCCGGAGCGGAGAAACAGCTTGATGATGGCCGCGGCGATGAGGGTCTTCCCGGTGCCTGTAGCCATTTCGAACAGAAAACGGTCATTACCTCCCCTCACCGAGTGTTGCAACGCTTGTATGGCTCTAAGTTGGTAGGTGCGCAAAAAGCGCATATTGTTGGCCCGCATGAAGCTGGGCCGCTCAGCCTCGTTCTTCCATGCTGCTTCAGTGGCATAGTTGGGCCGCTGGGTAAGAACAATGTAATCGTCCCTGACCTGTTCGTCGATCAATCGCTGAGGGTCGGGCTGAATCTTGCTGTAGCCAGTGACCGACTGCGGCGTGGGAAAGGACGTGATGATATGAGGGTTGCCACGCTCCAAGTCCCAGAAGTAGTGGAGGTTGCCATTGGAAAGTATTATGAACCGGCAGCCCTGCGAGCGGGCATACCTCCTGGCCTGCTCCTTCCCAACCTCCGGGTGCTTCTCTTCCGACTTGGCCTCCAGAACGAGGAACGGGAACCCTCGTTCGTCCAGAAGAAGGTAATCTATGAACCCTCTTTCGGTTTTCTCAAAATCGTCGCCAAGTCCGTCAAGGTCGGACTGTTTGATGGCAATACTTGGCTCAAGCCGAACATTGGCGGGCTTGTCCCCTTCCGGGAAGAAGCGCCAACCTGCCTTCTCAAGCAGTCGGTTAATTTTTAGCCGTGCTGTAGCTTCGTTCATACCCTGCAATAGCGTGGCAAGGGCGTCATATACCCTCGCCGTCGTTCAAATTATAGCGATTCGACAAACCTGCCGTTGAAACACCGGCCTATGGACGAGTACCTTCCCAGGTGAATCAGACCGGCTTGGCACGGGGGAGAGGCGTCTGACTGGTCAATGGTGTATTTCTGGCCGCTCTGAGCGAGATTTCGCAAGACCCAGAAATACCCATCTTAATTCAGTCAGAGACGTAAAGATAACATAAAAGCCGAAGTGTCAAGGGCGACGACATATTGGGCCACTGGGGCGGCGTGATCGTGTACCACTGACGTTACGGCTGACGGCAGTAAATTGGTCGGAGTGGAGGCGTTACAAGAACAGGAGGAGACGGCGTTGGCTGTGCGGCTATTCTTCGTCGGTTTCTTCTGAAGCTTGCGAGGCGGCGTTCTCCCTGCTGCGCTTGAGCCGGTAGCTCTCGCCGTTCATCTCCAGGATGTGGACGTGGTGGGTGAGCCGGTCCAGCAGTGCTCCGGTCAGCCGTTCCGAGCCGAAGACCTCGGTCCACTCGTCGAAGGGAAGGTTGGTGGTCACCATGACGGAGCCCCGCTCGTAGCGCTGGCTGAAGACCTCGAAGAGCAGTTCCGCGCCGGTCCTGGACAGTGGGACGAAGCCCAGTTCGTCGATGATCAGCAGGTTGAGCCGGGACAGTTGTTTCTGCAAGTTCAACAGGCGCCTTTCGTCCCTGGCCTCCATCATCTCGTGGACCAGACCGGCGGCGGTGGTGAAGCCCACAGACATCCCGCGCTGGCAGGCGGCCAGACCCAACCCCAGGGCGACGTGGGTCTTGCCGGTGCCGCTGTTGCCGACGGCGATGACGTTCTCCCGGCGCCCGATGTATTCACAGCGTGCCAGTTCCATCACCAGGGCCTTGTTCAGCGACGGGATGGCCGGGAAGTCGAGGGTGTCCAGGCTTTTGACGGCAGGGAATCGGGCGGCCCGTATGCGCCGCTCCACCATGCGCTGGTGGCGATCTATGAGCTCCAGCTCGGCGAGGCGCAGCAGGTACTGGGGATGGTTCACACCCTCGGCGGCGCACCGGGCTGCCATCTTCCCGTACTCTCTCAGGAAGCTGGGCAGCTTCAGTTCCTTCAGGTGGTGTTCCAATAGCAGCGTCGACCGGTCGTTCATGCCGCCCTCCCCGACAGCAAGGTCATGTAGTCCTCGGCGGAGGTGGTGCTTACCCGTACCCGGGGCAGGTAGGGATACAGCTCCAGGTCCAGCCTCGGCGGCCGCCCCTCCAGTCGGCACAGCACCAAGTGTTTCACTGCGTCGAAGCTGATGGCTCCCAGCCGGAAGGCGTCCTTTGCCGCTGCAGCCACCTCCTGCTGGGAGAAGGTCTCCAGCAGACGGAGCACCTGCACGTATTCCCGCTTACCCCGCCGTCCCATGCGGGACTCCAGCAGACGCCGCAGCGTCCCGAACTCCTCGGGTAGAGACCAGCCCTGTAGCGGAGCGGCCTGATCCAAGGCTCCCGACTTACGCTCCAAGAGCGGCAGGTAGTGGATGGGGTCGTAGACAAAATCGTCCCGTTCATAGGAACGGATGTGTCTGGCGATGACCTCGGACCCGCAGCTGATCACCACTGCGTCGACGTAGCCCCTTACCAGGACGTCCCGGTATCCGTAGGCCACCGGCACGGAGTAGTCGTTGGTCCCGTACCTTACCAGAGACAGGGAACTGACCCGGCCCGCCTGCTTCTCGCAGGCGTCGTATGCTGCTGGCGGCAGCGGCAACAGGGCGTCCAGGTCCCGCTCCATCCGCTGGCCGATGGTCTCCGTGTGGCCCCTGAGCTGGGCGTCCGTTCGTTCCAGGCATCGTCGCTCCAGGCAGGCATTGAGCGCATCTGTGAATAACCAAGATCTTTAGGACAGAAATCCGCGAAATAACCACAATCATTAGGACAGAAAACCAGGGTCATTAGGACACTCTGAGCGCCTGACCGGAGACCATTTCCGCACCTGAAAGCGAGGTGTGGCGATGGCTTACAAGGAGGTACTCAGAGTGGAAATATCTGAAGTGATCCGGCGCTGGCAGACAGGGGAGAGCCGGCGCCACATAGCCTCGGGCACGGGGCTGTCGAAAGATACTGTGGGCAGGTACATCTCGGCAGCGGAGGCGCTGGGGATAGCCCGAGACGGCCCAGGGCCGGATGAAGAGCAAGTCAGCAGCCTGGCTGCCATCGGCCGCTCCGGTCCGCGGCAGAGGGAAGCGCCCACTGCGGAGAAGCTGGCCCCGTGGGCGGACCAGATCTACCAGTGGATTACCGTTGACCGGCTGCAACTGACCCGCATTCAGGAGTTGCTGGCGGAGCGGGACTGTCGGGTACCGTATACCTCACTGCACCGCTTTGTGGACCGCCGCCAGTGGCGGCGACGCCGCGCCAACACGGTGCGCATGGGGGAGAGCGCCCCTGGGGAAGTAGCGGAGCTGGACTTCGGGCGGCTGGGCTTCATCCAGGACCGGGAGACCGGCCGCCGGCAGGCGGTATGGGCGCTGCTGGTGGTGCTGACCTACTCCCGGCATTGCTTCGTGTGGCCCGCCTACGGCCAGAAGCTGGAGGAGGTCATCGCCGGCCTAGAGGCGGCCTGGAAGTTCTTCGGCGGCATTCCCAAATACCTGGTCATCGACAACTTCCCCGCCGCGGTTGCCGGCGCTGACGCCCTGCACCCCCGCCTGACCCGCGGCTTCCTGGAATACTCCCAGCACCGGGGCTTCATCACCGATCCGGCCCGGGTGCGTCACCCGAAGGACAAGCCCATAGTGGAGCGGAGCGTCCAGTACGCCAGGGAGCGCTTCTTCAAGGGCGGCGATTTCAGGGACCTGGCCCACCTCCGTTCTGAAGCGGCCCGCTGGTGCCGCGACGTCGCCGGAATGCGCATCCACGGAACCACTCGTCGCCAGCCCCTGCAAGTCTTCCTAGACGAGGAGCAGCCGGTCCTGGTCCCCTGGAACGGCGAGCCATACGAGGTCACCCATTGGCGCTCTGCCAAAGTCCACCCCGATCATCACGTAGCCTGCCAGTACGCCCTCTACTCGGTGCCTTCCACCCTGTGCCCTCCCGGGCAGCAGGTGGAAGTCGGCCTGGGGGTGAAGCTGGTGCGCATCTACCACCGGGGCCAGCTGGTCAAGGTCCATCCCCGTCAGCCCCGGGGCGGCCGCTCCACCGACACTGCTGACTACCCCGCCGAGCTGAGCGCCTACACCCTCAGGGCGCCCGACGGCATCAAGCGCAGCGCCGCCGAGCAGGGCCCCGCGGTGGGCGAGTTCGCCGACCGCCTCTTCGATGGCCCCCTGCCCTGGTCCCGAATCCGGCAGGGCCACAAGCTCATCCGCCTGGGCCAGCGCTACACGCCCGAACGCCTGGACTCGGCCTGCCGCCGAGCCCTGGAGGTGGACCTGATCGACGTGGGACGGGTGGAGCGCATCCTGCTCCAAGCCCTGGAAGAGGCTAAGACTCCCGAGCAGCCCCCACCCCTGCCAGCGGGCCGATTCGCCCGCCCAGGCGAGGTATTCGCCCACGGGAAAGCTCACAGCCATCAGTCAACCGAATCCACCGAAGGAGGTCAGTCATGACCCGAGTCACCGAACTCACGCCATTGCTCAAGCGGCTCCAGCTGGGACCCATGGCCGCCACCCTGCCCGAACGCATCGCCCTGGCTCGAAGGGACCAGCTGGACTATGCTTCCTTCCTCGAGATCATCCTTTCCGACGAGGTCAACCGCCGCGCCGACCGGCGTCTGGAATTGCGGCTGCGCGCCGCCGGCTTCGAGGAGACCTGCCGGTTGGAAGACTTCGACTGGTCCGCCGCCATCTCCCTGGACCGCCGGCTCCTGGACGCTGTCTTCTCCCTGGAGTTCCTCTCCAGGCATGAACATGTCCTGCTGGTGGGTCCCGCCGGCGTCGGCAAGACCTTCCTGGCCCAGGCCCTGGGCTATGCCGCGGTCAGGGGCGGTCACACCGTCCGCTTCTGCCACGCCGACGACTTCTTCAGGAGCATGACCCAGGCCCGGGTGGACAACTCCGTCGACCGCACCTTCCGCTCCTTCCTCTCACCGGACCTGCTGATCCTGGACGACCTGGGCCTCCACCGGCTCACCGCTCAGCAGTCCGCCGACCTATACGAGCTGATCATCGGTCGCCATCGGGTATCCAGCTTCGTGATCACCAGCAATCGCAGCGTCGAGGAATGGCTCAGCCTCTTCGACGATTCCATCCTGGGGAACAGCGCCCTGGACCGCCTGGCCAACGCCAGCTTCCAGATCGTCATCGAGGGGGCCAGCTACCGTGAAAAACTGTCGCCCCACCGAAAACTACTGGGCGACAGGGGAGGTGATTGACCTGGCAGCCATGACCTGATACAAGACTAAATCACCCGCGCTCAGGGTGTCCTAATGATCGTGGATACCACTGTCCTAATGACCCTGGATAACGACACATCGAAGCTCTCGAAGGACGGCACCGGCACCAGGAAGTTGCGGCGCACGTACCCCACCAGGCCCTCCACCTTGCCTTTGTCATTGCCCTTGCCGGGGCGGCCGAACCGGTCCTCTAACAGGTGGTGAGACTGGATCTCGGTGAAGACGCGGGTGCGTTGACGCCGGCCATCCCCCAGGATCTTCGCCACCGCCAGCTTGGTATTGCCGTAGAGGATGCTCCGGGGCACTCCGCCCAGAAAGGAGAACGCTGATACATGGCCGTCCAGGAAGGTCTCGGTGGTCTCGGCGGGGTAAGCCTTCACGAAGCAGCTGTCGCTGTGGGGCAGGTCGATGACGAAGCAGTGGGCCTTGCGCTCCACGCCGCCGATGGCCACCAGGGCCTCCCCGAAGTCGCACTGGGCGTGTCCCGGCGGATGGGACAACGGCACGAACATCTCCCTGGTCTGACGGCGATTCTCTCTGACGTAGTCCTTGACCGTGGTGTATCCGCCGTCGAAACCGTACTCGTCCCGCAGACGCTCGAATATGCGCTTGGCCGTGTGGCGCTGCTTCCTGGGACGCCTGAGGTCGTCCTCCAGGACCCGGTCAATGACGCCGGTGTAGGGCTCCTCCTGAGCTTGTCGAAGGGTTGGCCTTCGAGGAGGAGTCTGTCGCCGGTAGCCCGGAGGAACGGAGTAGATCAGCATCTTGCGCACCGTGTCCCGGTGCAGCCCAAACTCTCTGGAGACCTCCCGAATGCTCCTACCCTCCACCATTACCGCCCTTCGGACCCGCAGATATACGTCCACTCTGTACATCCGTCGCACCATCCATGGGGTCGGCTACAACCCTATGAATGATGGCAGGCGGTACACTATTAGGTCGCCGATACTCAGCAATCATCCGCCCACGCGGCCCACTTTATCTCCGCCGCTTACAAGGGTCTTGGTTGGCTAATTAGTGCCCCAGCCATATCTCGAGGACGGTACCACCTAACCGTGCACTCAAGCCCGGCAAGTCCGAGCGGTCTCTTGGTCCCCACAGGTCGGTCCTTTGCCCGCCTATTCACTTAGCGAGAGAAGAAAGAAGGCTTTGGAATGTATAATCTACTGAAGGTGTCCTCTCAGAGTCAGGACGAATGGGAACAGAATCAGGGCCGCTTGTACGAGGTCAGCTTCCTTAGCGGCCGCGTTTTCGAGCACACAGACGAGGCTGTCACGCGTCAATTCACCGGCATCGACGGCACCGACTTTGATGCACTGATGAAGTACCCATGTCTCTTCACCTACGAAGGCCGTGACGTTGCGGGTTCCATCGGCAGGATCAGTGAGGTACGGTCAGGCAGCGGGAGATTCGAGATCATATACACCCTGCCCAACATTTACCCCAAAATCGTGATGAACGAAGAAAGGGTTTTTGAAGCTCTGGGAATGGGGCCGAACAGGTCTTTCGAGCGGGGCAGAACTCACTGGGCGGTCAAGGATGTTGACCTGTTTGAAGTCACCACACGGTTTCTATACGAAGCGGACAACGCCCCGGTTATACTCTCCGTAGAGGACATGAACCGAGTGTGGGGAGACGGCTACAAGAGAGGGAAACTGGTGTTTCTGAGCCACCGCGCAGTTTACAGGCACCAGGTCTCCACAGTACGAGAACAACTGCAGAACCAAGGACTCTGTTGTTTCCTTGCACACGAGGACGTAACTCCCAGCATGATATGGCAGAACGAAATACTCAACGCATTGAACACGATGGACATCTTCATCGGTTTCGTTACCGAGGACTTTCACGGGGGAGGCTGGCCCGACCAGGAGGTCGGCTACGCATATCAAAGAGGAGTGCCCCGGGTGTTCGTCAAGGTGGAAGGCGTAGACCCCATTGGCATGGTTGGGAGAGAACAAGCTCTAAGTACAGATTGGGAGAGCGCCGGCCACGACATAACCGCACAGTTGAAACAGGCGGGGGCCCTATAGGCGGGCAGACATTGTCCGAAACTAGCCACGTCATGCCTGCTCGCGAGTGGGTATGACCGACGTGCTCATATTAAGACTGGGAACCAGTAATGCCTGATAAAGGTCCGGTTCACCTGCGAAGACTTGAATCCTTGGGTCGGTCGGTAGACTTATTTATCGGTCTACCAAAGCCGGAGGTTCTGTAGCCCCCGCAGACTTTGGTATCTATTCAACTTCAGTTGCATCCAAATCGACCGCCCAAGACAACCGTGCTGTTTTTGTTGATTGAAAGTCAAAGAACTCGTAGTGGCACAACTGAAAAGCCTCTGCAAACACGGCAGAGGCTTTTCTATTCATCCTTCGTGTGGGGCTGGGTGTATAGCTGACTACAACGCCAAGGTAAACCTCATCACAAAGGTTCTTGATTTTGTCCAGTTAGGTGGGCCAATGTGTACAGCAACTAGCACCATCTCCGAGATGTGGATGGGTCTGTAGTGCGTTCCGTAGGTGTCACCTACGTTTAACAGGAGCATATAGAGCCGAAATCGAATGGTCGTGGCCGAATTGGGAATGACCTTCTTCACTTAGAGTCAATTTCGCCTGCAGATCCTGTTCCAGTCTTATCCCTCGGCGGCTTCCATATGCGTTTCACGGACTATCGTTCGCGGTCACCGACCCCCTCTCGCGTTATTGATCCACGATGAAAGTTAAGCCCAGATACTACCCGAACAGCTTAGTCAGCCAACTAAGGAAGTCCCGACAAAGCGGGTTACCAACGTATAAGTCATTGGCTCCTATTGCAGCACCTATTCGCCCAGGTTCCTTTCTAGCTGCCAGCCAAGCATAGACTTTGGCTTTATCGATCTTCTCCGGTGCAAATTTCCTGTCCCCACATGGGATTTTCTCGATGAAATCCTGCGCCAAGGGCCATTCTGGGTCATCATCGGGAATCATCCCCAATACAAAATTTTCGAGTTCTCCCCCGGTCCTATTGTCAGGCATCAACCAGATACCAATGCGGGGGAAGAATCCTTGTTCGGGTATTATCGTACCCACTAGGTCGGGTTGAACAGGCAATTGAACGTCTGCCCGCAAGAACTCCCTTGCTAAATCCTCCCAGCACTTGTTCAAGTCATCATCGGCGTCCACCAAGACCCCAACCGCCTGGGTTCTGGAACTTACGATCTGCTGGCGGATGGCTTTCAGCAGATCGGGTCGGCTCCCTTGTTCCGCAATAAGAAATGCTGTCGATTGTGTTAGGGGAGTTACACTCATTTCGTAACCAGACCTCGAAACGGAGAAAGACGAGCTATCTCGACGACAAAGCTGCCAGACCATATGCTTGTCATCCTGTCCTTCAACCATGAGGACACCGTTAGTAGGCAACGGATTCGCACCGGATGCTACCATTACCGGACCTCTATTCTCTGACTAATCGCGACCTGGAGGTCCTCTTCCGTGTACTCTACGACGCGCATCTTCTCGCCAAGTCTGTCGATGCGAACCAAAAGGCAATCCGTCTCTTCTTGTTCAACCGCAGCCTGCCTAAAACCTGCTACGCAATCAAAACTGTGAGTCGTGGCTAAGACCTGCACGTTTAGGATTTGTGCTAACCGAAAAATCGTGCGCCATGCATCTACTTGCACGGAGAAGTGCATTCCATTCTCAAACTCATCAATCAGAAGCATCCCACCATGGACGTTTACCAAGGATAAGACTATGCCGAATAGGCGATTCATTCCGTCCCCGAAAGAGCGGAGCGGTACCCGTCGTGGGAAGCTCTCTGACCGAACTACTGCGGTCCTGGAAGTGCGAGCAGAACGCTCACCTACCATCGAAACGGCGGAAATCTTTGGGTCTATAATCTGCAACGCTTCCACAACATACTGTTCTCTTTCGGTAAGTGAGATGTTATCCCACAACGGTCCCAGCATTTCCGTTCGTTCTGCGCCAGAGGAACTGACAAATATAGACTCTGTCAGGGTAGGATCATTACGAGCGGAGCTACGACGGTTGGAGGTCAGTCTATTTATGCGATCTATAGGATAGACCCTCCTCCTGTTCTCTGTGTGAACCACTAACGCGGGAATGGTATCGTGTTCACCGACGAAGGCACGTTCCTCCTGAACTAATCTACTGTTTCCATCGTCGTCAAATGTTTCCCAAACCCAGCCCACTTCCATATGCAGTTTCCGAGTGTTTTCACAGGATGAAATGATAATCGGTAATGAACTCTCGGAGACTTGCGGGAATCCATGGAAAAGTGCGGAGACAAGGAAACTCTCACCGCTGGGATTTTGCCCAATATTTGACATACCTTGTTCATTTTCCTCGCGAAACTGGAGAATTTCGCGTATCACTTCAGGCGTTGCGCCTTCCATGAGGAGGCGCACCCCCTCAAGAATCGACGTTTTGCCCGTATTGTTCATGCCGGTAATTAGCGTTACGCGGCCTAATCTAGGAATCGTGAGATCGGCGATGCCACGAAATCCCTTGATTGACAAGCTGGGAAGGTGAAGATTCCTGTCGTATATCGCTGCAGACATGGTCAGCCGTCCTTTGCCGCGGGTAACCGCAGCGTGGCGCCCCTAACTGTTTGTTCGCTAGATGTCAGTTTAGCAATACCCCTATCTAGACACAATCTCGGATTCGACCAGCTTTCGGTCCTTATAGCTTATACTGGTCTCGCTCCATTTCCTGTACCAGCTATAGTGAGAGTCTTGCGGGTCTATCAGCTATTTCCGCCGGCACGGTACTCCCGATGTGACAGGTTTCACAAGGCACTGTGGGGTCTTTCGCTGTTGTAGTAATTTCGCCATGATTCCACCTTCTCCTTGGCATCCTGCCAGGAAAGGAACCCAGTTCTCGTTCGGACACTCCGGCCTGAAACGCCCATTAAGGGTCTCGATAAAGGAGTTACCCATGGGCTTGCCTCGCTGGCTGAAGTCCAGGTTCACCCCATTCAGGTAGGCCCGTGAAACTGGACAGAATATAGAATCTCCTCCTTACGGTTCGTTCTGAAGCCGCATTCGAGCCCGAGTCCAACCCCATCGGCGAGGGTCAGCCGCCGAGCGGCGGGACAGACCTTGCGCCAAGTCTTGGAATCACGACCAGGCCTCTGCCAGTCCAGCAGTTGAATTCTGTTGCTGTCCTCCCCACCGCTGCCGCCGTGTGCCCAAGGAGAACCGAGAGTAGCGGGAAGATGTAGGGGCAACCGGCTGTCACTTCGTCTCATCCCCGGCATCCCCCGCCGCCTACGGACCGAACCCTAGATCCCGCGCCTTATCGCGGTCGGCTTGCCCCAACTCAGGTTTGTCCACGAAAAAGTAGGATTGCCCCCGGTGTTCATAGGCCGCCGCGTAATCAGGGTCGAGGGTGATAGCCTGGCTAAAATCTATGATTGCGTTTCCGTGTTCGCCCCAGCGCCGCCACACCCAAGCCCGGTTGTAGTAGGCATTGGCGAAATCCGGATTGAGAACGATGGCCTGGCTGTAATCCTCATAGGATTGGTCAATTTCGCCCTTCTGCCACCGCGCCAGCCCACGGTCGTTCCAGACAGCCGCATCGCCGGGCGCCAACGTTATAGCACGGCTGAAATCGGCAATTGCGCTGTCCTCATCTCCAGAATCCAAGTGGTAGATGCCGCGCAGGTGCCAGCCGTGCGGGTCATCCGGGTTTTCCTGAATGTGCCTATCATACTCGGTAGTTTTATCTCGCAAGCGGATAGCCAGCTCTCTGAAGTCATAAGCGCGCTTAGACATTTCATCGTCTGAATATAGAGCGATGGCGCTCTCGATGTCGGCAATCGCTTGGTCATATTCCCCTATTAGGACACAGGCTAGGCCCCGATTGTTGTAGGCACCCGCATAGTCCGGGTCCAGCCGCAGGGCTTCGTCAAAGTCGGCAATGGCGCGGTCAAATTCCCCAATGCAAGTGTAGGCAAGACCTCGCTTGTTGTAAGCATATGAAAAGTCTGGGGAAAATTGCATGGCAGCTCCGTAATCGGCAATGGCCCGGTCATATTCCTCCTTTTCATAGAAAGCATTGCCTCGATTACCGTAGGCAGATTCATAGTCTGGGTTCAGCCGCAGAACTTCGTTAAAATCAGCGATAGCCCGGTCATAATCCCCTTTATCAAAGTAAGCGAGGCCCCGGTTGTGGAAGACGATAACATGGTCTGGGTTGATCTGTAAGGCAGCTTCATAATCGGCAATGCCTTGGTCGTACTCCCCTTTTTCGGCGTAAGAAATGCCCCGATGATGGTAAGCCTCTGCTTCTTCTGGGGTGAGTTGAAGCCCTTTGTCGAAATCGACAATCGCTAAGTCATGCTGCCCTTTCTCTTGGTAGGCTATGCCACGCAGGATGTACGCATCGGCAAAGTCTGGGGCAAGTCGCAGGACAGATTCGTAATCGGCAATAGCCCGGTCGTAATCCCCCTGTTCGGCACAGGCGATGCCCCGGAGAACATATGCATCCACGCGATGCGGGTCGAGTTGCAAGGACTTACTGAAATTGGCAATGGCGCTGTCATACTCGCCCTTGTGATAATTCTCTGTGCCTTTTACTACGATATCACTCGCCTGGTCAACGATTTCGGTCATATCAGAAATGGCATGAGCAGATGCACCCAAATCGGGGGGTTCTTCGCTCGGAGCAACGTCAGACACGAAGTGATCTCCGGAAATTGAGGAAGTAGAGAACCGGCTTTCCTCAGATTGCCCGCTTATCCTTGATAGCTGACTTTGCATAGCAAATAACTGCTGACGCAATTCAGCAATTTCGCTGTCGCTTTGGAGTTCTGGCTCGGACCGGCTGAAAAGCAGCTTACCAAGCTCGGCGTACATGTGTTCCACAGCTCGAGCCTGCTCTTCGGCTGAAACAGCCTTGAGCAACCGGCTGATTTCCCCAAGACGCTGGAAAACATCATCGTCGCTGTACCCAATTAGATGCGCCCAAGGGCCATTGCGGAAACCGATGAGCAAACCCATGTAGTTCCACTCGTCATAACCTAATCCAAGCCTAGTCCAATTCTGCTCCATTTTGCCAAAGATAACCGAGAGGTCTCTGGTAACGACTGACTTCTCCTCGTCTATCAACAACTCCTTGTCTTGGATTTTCCCATACATAAAAGGGCCTAGCCCCTCACCTAAGCGACGCAACGCTCGGTTGAGGTAGCCTTCGGCTTCCAAGTGTTCGGGTTCGTTCCGTTCCGGCGTGGTCATCGTTAGCTCTCGTTGTGGGACATCTTAATCATCGATCCCAGCCACCGGGAACCCTGCGGTTAACACGCGTACCTCAGAGCCCACGCGGGTTGTTTCAGCGGTGCCCGTAGCACGGCTGATAATGGCCGGGGTGCCCAGGCGCAGACCGCTGGGGACGCAGGGCGGGCGAGGGGCGCATGGAATGGCGTTCTTGTTGGCGATAATTCCTACGCCCTCCAGCACCTGCTCTGCCTGCCGCCCAGTGACGCCCAGCGGAGTTAAGTCACCCAAGATGAGTAGGTTGTCAGTGCCGCCTGACACCAGCCGCATACCGGCCTCGGTCAGTCCCTTGCTTACATAGTGCCGCAAAGCTACCAGTAGGCAAACCTCGATAGGAAACTAAAGGCCCGCGGCGATGTCGGTTCTGAGTACTGCTCTATCATGGCGACTCCGTCTGACTTTGGGGCTAGCCGATAGCTACCGAGCGAACCAACTCGACCAACTCATCAACTAAATATCCCAATGGGCCATTGCTGGTGGTCTGGTATATTTCGCCGTTGCGGTGTCTTATGTCAACCACAGCAATCCCGTCGGTTATCTTGAGCATAACCGGTGACAATTCGCTAAACAGGGAACTGTAACCGCTTGGAACTTTGTTCCACATGTTGCCACTTTTTGCTCCCATGATAAGAAGATCTATCTGGTCTTGTCTCATTGGCTGGGCGTAATCTTCCATGGAGTCCCTCTAAGCCACTATGACTCTTGATTCTACGTTACCAAAAGGCCGACCAGAAGGGCAAACGCAAGAAAAGATGAATACGGAATTAACTCTGGGGCCAGAATTGACCTGCATCTGCTCCGCCAGAAAGCCGGACAAGGCCCAAAACAACCCGCTCCTAATGCTGAGTCAAATCAAGAATGGCAGGGGTAGAGGCGGCGTAGTTTAGTTCTGGCATCTTTGGCGGTGAAGCGCTAGTAGTCAGTCAACCATGAAATCGAAGTATCCTTGAAACATTACGACCCCAGAGTGGTTGCCCAACCGGCATTGCAGGGGACTCTGAACCCTTTGATTCCAAACATGACTGTATACTAAACCAAAGCCAAGGTGAAAAGCGCAGATAGACAGGGTAAAGTGGAGAGCAAGAGACGGGACAGATAATCGTGTTGTGATGGGGGGATGATGGGAGTCAGGGAGATAGAGCGGTCGCTGGAGCGGTGGGAGTTGGGAGTGAAGGACTTGCAGCGCCGGATGATTCTGGCGCCCACGCCCCGGGAGCGGGCCCTTCGGCAGGCTCAGGAGTTGGTAGGCCATGCTGCTGCTAGCCCAAGGGTGGACAGCGGCGGCCACGGCAGAGGCACTGGACCGAGACCCTCACGCCATAGGACGGTGGGCATCGGCCTTCGGTGAGGGAGGTTCCAGGACATTGATTTTCGAGCAGACTGGTGATTCCCCCCGCCCTTGACCAAGGCGAAACAGGAGGAGTTGAAGACGGCGGTGCAACAATCGCCAGCGGCGTCGGGCTTGGAATTGGTCAACTGGTCCCTTCGACAGGCTCAGCAGGATGGCAACAGCAACTCGAGCACCTCGGTTGCCTTCCTGAAGCAACTGAAAGAAAAGCATCCTGGGCCCTTGAAGGTGATTTGGGACAATGTGCTAGCCCATCGTGGGGAGGCGATGCGGGAATGCCTGCGGACACCGAATCTGAAACTGCAACTGGTGAATCTCCTGGGGTACAGACTGGACTTCAACGCTGATGAAGCCATCTGGGGGTGGGCTAGGGAAGAAGCTACAGGCAATCTGTGCCTGGGGAGCAAGGAAGCGGCGCAGGAGAGGGTCGGCCGGTTCCTGGCAAGATTGACCCACCGGAAAGAAGAGGTGAGACGGCGCTGCCGGACGATCCTCCAGTCAAGGGCCGAGGCAATCCTGTCAGACTTCCGGCCTGATTCACAACTCCCGACAAATGCACATCCCACCTTGGATTTGGTTTAGTGCTGAGCTTCCATCGAAGATTGCCTTGTTGGCCGTGCTCCACGAGATCTTCATGATCCTGGCCACACGGCTCACCGACGGGTTCTCCGCGAACATACGCTTGCACTCGTTCACCTGGTCGGGTGAAAGCGCAGGCGGCCGTCCAGGCGGCCTCCCCTCGGCCTTGGCACGCTCTTGGCCCACCTTTATCCGCTCGCTGGTGGAATCAGCCTGGTAGGCACCGTTGGCCATCATCATCCGGCGGAAGTACTTGGCCGCGGCGCTGTCGTCGGTGGTGTCGATCCCTTCCTTGATGGCCACGATGCCGATGTTCCGGTTGGTCAGGTCCGCCTGGATCCTCACGCCCTCCTCGAAGTTGCGGCTGAAACGGTCCAGCCATACCACCACGATGGTGTCGTTCGGCTGGATCCGGGCCATGAGCTCGTCCCATCCGGGCCGCGACATCAAACGGCCGGTCATCACGTCGGAAAATATGAGCTCCTCCCGGATGCCGTGGTTGGACAGCTCGCGGAGCTGGGTCTCGAGGTTCCGGTCGTCCCGGTCGCTCTTGCTGACCCGCGCGTATCCATAGGTGACGGGGATCATCATCGCTTCACCACCCCGGTTTGCCGCAGTGCGGGCAGGGATTCCGGACCGCACGACGCCAGGCGACTCCGCCCTTGGCATGGATTTCCCGATTGCAGTGGAGGCAGCGGCCCATGTATGTGTTCTGGTCGGACAGGTCCTCGGCCACCAGCTCAAGACAGTCTCCGCATCCCCGCACCAGCTCCGGGTCGGGGGTCATCGGTTCGGGACTCTTCTCGATGCCACACAGCGGGGAGTCTCCCGGGGCGTAGTGGACCACAGGGGCTGCGGCGACAACTCTGCTCTCCTCGCGTCTGCGGTCACCCTCTGCCATGGTGAAGGAATCGACCCCTTCCGAAGCGAAGTCCCACAGCTGTTGCCCCACACCTCCGGGTCTATCGAGCCGTGCCACTGCAGTCCCCTCCCGCTGAGCCCTGCCGCGGTCACCCGGCCGCCGCAGACACCGCAGTTGATGGCGTGGTCCTTTCCCCAAACGTCGTCCTGGTTGGCGACCACCATCGTCGTGCTGCGGCACTGGGGGCAGGCGGCTGCAGGTAGACGTGCAAAGCGTTCTTCTCCGCTCAACAAACGGCTGTTTTCGGAGAATTATTGTGAGGTTGGTGTAACATCGGCGTAATTACGCCGGCTGACCCGCTGTCGGGGTCCACTCAGCAGGGCGGGCGGGACGGTAACAACGGCCATCCCCTGCCCCACTGCCCCGCTGTCGACAGAGTCTCCAGCGCGGTCAGCCCGTCGAAATCCCCCGCTGCGAGGGCGGTGATGTTTTTGAACTCCAGATTCAGCGTGCCGATGATCGCGGCGAGGGGGTCGATGGTGATCGTTGCGTGGGAATCGTCGCTGACAGCGGTGACGGTGGTGGTTGCCACGGCATTGGCGGCGTGGGCGGTGTATTCGGTTACTGCGCTGTTGAACACGTCAAGGTCGCTGTTCGCGATGGACAGTGCCGAAAGGTCGGCATTGTCGGACAGGGTCGTCGCGGTGGTCCGGGTGATGACCGCGGTATAGGTGGTGGTGTGTGTGCCGTCGTTGACAGTGACTGCAATGCTGTTCTTGCCGGTGGTCAAGTCGATTTGGTGGCCTGCGGTTTGGGTGTCGGCGGCGGCTGGGTCGATGGCCACGGTTGCGCCGGCAGAAACGGTGTCGGCGGCGGTGGTGGTCGATGCGGTCGTAGTGGGCACCCAGATCGCGTAGTCCAGGCGCCCGGGCGAGAAGCCGAAGTAGATGCCGGTGAGCTCCAGCGATTGCAGCAAGGCGTGGGCGGGCATGTTGTAGGCGTAGATCTTGTCGTCGACGTCGTCGGCCACCCACATGGTGGCGCCACGGGACCAGATGCCGGTGGGACTGTTGTTGCCTGTCAGCGTTCAAGACCTGGTGCATCGAACTGAGCGCCACCCCCTGGGCCGTCGGCGAGGCAGCCCTCGCGCACGTCGTAGGCAACAGCGTCGAGGCCGGCTACGTCCGCTCCGACCTGTTCGACCAGCGCCGCCAACTCATGCAGGAATGGGCCGAGTTCCTGGAGCGGCCGTAGGCGGGCGCTGGCGAACCAACTGTCTTCGTGGCGGCGAGGGGCACCAGGACGCCCGTTACAACTGGGAGGATGCAAAGTCGCCGAGTCGTTGATCGCCCTTAGCTAGGTTCTGTTGACATTTGCATTTGTAACCGATGTGCAGGCCCATTTCATGTCATTCCAAGTGCAGGAAAGCACTAATGGCCTTGAATCGGAGTGATAAGTCCAGGATTCTTCGTCGCTATTTCCCCGGAATGACCCGCAACAGCGAAATGTCAACAGAACCTAATACTACAGCCGCAGATAGGTCTTGGTAGAATGGAGGCACTTTCGGGAGTGGGTGAGGTGAAGCGATGGCAACGGAGAGGGACGAGGTTTTGGAGGTGGCCCGGTGGGCCGAGGGGATTGAGGGAGTTCATGGGTGCATTGCGGGGCGGTTTCACCGGTCGGAACCTCGCCGGCGGGTGTTGGAGTATCTGGAGGGACTGATTTGTCCGGTGGAGCGCAAGAACGGGTGGCAGTTGGCGGAGCGTGCGGGCGACGCCACCCCTGACGGAGTGCAGCGTCTGCTGTCCACCTACCGGTGGGATGCCCATCTGGTGCGCGACGATCTGAGAGCCTATGTGGTGGAGCATCTGGGCTACGCAGACGGGGTTCTGGTGGTGGATGAGACCGGGTTCCTGAAGAAGGGCGACAAGTCGGTGGGGGTGCAGCGTCAGTACAGCGGCACGGCGGGCCGGATCGAGAACTGCCAGGTTGGGGTGTTCCTGGCCTACGCCGGCTCCGGAGGCAAGGCGCTGCTGGACCGGGAGCTGTACCTGCCGCAGGTGTGGGCGGAGGACCGGGAGCGGCGTAGGGAGGCCGGAGTGCCGGAGGACACTGTATTTCGGACCAAAGGGCAAATGGCGCGGGTGATGCTGGAGCGGGCAGTGGAATCGGGAGTTCCTTTCGGCTGGTTCACCGGGGACGAGGTGTACGGCAACGACCGCAAGCTGCGGCTGTGGCTGGAGCGGGAGGAAATTCCTCATGTGCTGGCGGTCAAGACCAATGAGAAGCTGTGGGCTTGGACGGACAAAGGGGCCCTTCAGGTGAGAGCAGACCGGCTGGCATCGCAGGTTGAGGAACCGGGATGGATCCGGTGCAGCGCTGGCGACGGGGCCAAAGGGCCCAGGGTATATGAGTGGACCGCCGTGGACATACGACCGCTGAGGGAGCCTGGCAAGGGCCACTGGCTTTTGGTCCGGCGCAGCGTGGCCAAGCCTGAGGAGTTGGCCTACTACGTCTGTTTCGGCCCAGCGGAGACGGCCTTGGAGGAACTGGTGAGGGTCGCGGGAACCCGCTGGAGCATAGAGGAATGCTTTGAGGAGGCCAAGGGACAGGTGGGGCTGGACCAGTACGAGGTGCGGAAATGGGATGGCTGGTACCGCCACATCACCCTGGCGATGCTGGCCCATGCCTATCTGGCGGTGGTTCGGAATCAGGCGTTGGGAAAGGGGAAAAAGGGGGCTGTTACGGCCTCGATGAGGAGCTGATTCCAATAACAGTTCCTGAGGTGCGAAGGTTGCTCACCCGACTGGTATGGACGGAAAGCCATCCTCCGGATTTCATCCTGTACTGGTCGTGGTGGAGACGGCGCCACCAAGCACGAGCACGCCGCTGCCATTACAAACGACGCCTCGCCAGCTATCTGCGGCTGTAGTACTAATAAGCGGCGCCGACGAGGACGTCAGGCTCGGGACATCGGCAGGCACTGCCAGGGGCTTCAACGTGGAAGATTTCACACGCATCGGGGACTGGATCTCACGCATCCTGCGCGACCTCGCTAACGGCGACGCCCTGTACACGATCCGCGACGTGCGCCACGGCGTCTCGAGCCTCGTGAGCAGATACCCGATCTATCCGCCGTAAACAGACACCCCGCCTGCGAAGGACCCGACCGCCGGACCGGTCAGAACGAGAACAAGATCACCCCAGCACCCAGGTCCCCGCCGCCGGCCAGACGCGCGTTGGTGACGACAGGATCTGTGCCGATGGCCTCGCTAGCTCCCGCATCGGAGATTCCTTCCATTGGGTAGCAGAGTTATGCCCGTATCCGGCCCGTGCAGAGGCGACTAACCGGTGAGTCCGCCCAGCGGTCACGGCGTGACATCTTAAGTTAGTCGGGAATCCTGGACACGGTCAGCAGATAGGTGCCGACCCAAGCGGCGGTGGCGGCGGCTTCTATGTAGTAGGTCCCGTCGACGGTGGGGCTGAAGGTGAATCGGCTGTTTTGGCCCGTTCCGCTGTTGCCGGAATCGGTGAGGTCCCCGGTGCCGGGTACCAGCGCTCCGAGTGAGTCGTAGACGCCGCTGAGGACCGGGTCGACGAGCGTGTAGTCGGATATCCATACCCCTGGTTCCGACGTCGAGAACGATCCGGTCCACTGGCCTTCCATGTCGACTTGGTAGGTGACGCCTGCTTGGAGCTCGACCCGGTGCCAGTCCCTGTCGCCGACAGAGTGGATTCTGCTGACTACGCCCACGCCGATTTCGACGTCGCTGTCGGTGCTCGTGCCTGCACTGACATCGGGCGCAGGGCGAGTGATCGTGACTGTGTATGCCAGCCACCTCCTGCCGTCTGGCGCCACTGAGGTAAACCGGATTTCGGTCACCGTCTCGGTTCCCGGTGGGCCGAGATCCACCTGCCAGCCCGGCGCCAGGTCGAGATCCTCCACGGACGCCACGACCACCGTTTCAGGGTATGTCCCCACCGCGTCCACGGTCGCCTCGGACACGTCCGGGGCGACCGTCACCGAATAGTCGTACACACCGCTCGCGAACTCAGGGGTCACGTCATCGCCGGCGACTCCGAGCGAGCTCAAAGACGCGTCATCTTGCGGCGGCGGCGTCTGGGTCGTTGTCGAGTCTGTCGAGGTGCTGTTGACGATGATCGTGAAATTGCCTGAAGGTCGGCGCTCCACGGCGATGTGGTACAGGCCGCTGGAGCGGGCCGTGACCGCCAGCTGGCTCCTTGTGGCCGCACCGTGATCGCCCCGATGGAAGTATTCGTAGCGCCCGGAGTCATCGAAAATGCCGCGGATGTACGCGTTGAAGGGATAGCCGGAGGTGACGCCGCCGACGGATTCGACGTTCACGATGTACGTGTCGCCGGCCACTAGCTCGACGCTGAACCAGGTCGGGACCTGCCCGTCGAGCGGGTAGATGCTCGAATCGGTGTAGGCATAGCCCTCAGTGAGCGTGTCGACCTCGATCGTGGTGCTGCCGAGCGCTTCCAGATATACGAAGTACGGATTGGACTGGAGGCCCGGTGTCCAAATGTCGATCGGCGGCCCGAACGATTCTTCGACGGTGATGGTGTAATCGCCGACGTGGAAGTCAAAACCGCGGGCTTCGATGTAGTAGATGTCGTCTTCCTCCGGTTCGATGATGATCTCGTCGGGGTAATTGGGGACGCCGCCGTGGTTTCCGAACTCGCCGCTGCCGCGCACCAGATTCCCCGCCCCGTCGAACACGCCGGCCACATCTCGGTATCTGCCGCCAATCACTCGAGTGCCCATAAAGACTCCTTCTACCTCGTAGGGGATTTCCCGGGGGTCATCTGAGATGGGAGCAATGCTCGCAGGGTCTGTTCCCATCGTGACCCGGTAGGACCTGCCCCCTTGGAGTTGCACCCCGATCCAGTCGCGGTCGTAGCTATGGTCGATCCGCCCGTAGTACGGGCTGGCGTCGACGACAACGCTCGCGGTCGTCGTCGTGGCGGCGGGCACGTCGGCCCTCTCGGGCAATACGGTCACCGACAATGTGTAGGTGCCAAGCTCCTCGGGCGCGCTAATGGACTCGTAGTCGCCGCCCATCGCGAGCATGTAGTAGTCGCCGGTGGCGGTCGGCGAGAAAACTTGGCGGTCGTTTTCGGTGCCGTCGACGTCCTCCATGATCCGCACCGTGTTGATCGGGGTCCGGCCGCCGTCGCGGGGCCTCACCGCAAGGTGAGGTTGTCTCAGCGTGCCATGACCTGTGTCGGCACCTTGCATGTCGATCACATAGATCTTGTTGCGCTCAAGCGTGGCGCGCCACCAGTCATGATCGCCCGACCACCATTCCCAAGTGCTGTCTCCTGTCGCGAAGAACACCTCCCGCGGGTCGATGTCGATCTCGCTCACGGCGGGCTCGCCGACAACGACTCTCTGCGACGTCGCGGGTGTGTCGCCGATCTCGTGGAGCCTCTCGACTATCTCCAAGTCGTACACGCCGTTCTGGTAATTCGACGAATGCGCCGCGCCGCGCCCCACCGAGACGAAATACGTGCCGGTCTGGCGCGGCGAGAACTTCACGAAGGCGTCGCGTCCGCCGACATCGTTGGGTCCGAATTCAGGAGGTATCCAAAACGGCCACCCAAGATAGTCTACCTCTTCGGACCACTCTATCTCTTCGACCAAGTACTCCCCAAGATCGCGCCAACGTGTGTCGCCTCCCCAGTCGTTAGTGGTCCCCGCCACCAAATCGCCGTTGCTGTCATGGACGCCCATGATCATCGGATCCCCGAGCGAGTCTGGCGTCCCAGTCTGTTTCATATCGATGTAATAGCGGTGCTTGCTCTGCAGCTCAACCTTGTACCAGTCCCGGTCGTCGTCGTCGTCGACGACCCCTCGAACGCTGGCGGAGCGGTTGATGTTGTCGACTCTGACGCCGAGGTCCAGCACACCGGCAGTCGTAGAGTCGCCCGAAACGTCAACGTGGTTCCGGGTGACGACGACGGTATAGGCAGTGACAGTGGCGGTGCCAGCAGCAGTAACGGTAACGGTAACGGTGTTGACACCAGTGGCGAGGTCAATCTGGTGGCCCGCGGTATTGATATCTGCGTCAGCGGGCAAGATCGTCACGGTGACGTCGGCGCTGTCGTCAGCCGCCACGGCCGACACCGTCGTGGCAGCGACAGCGGCAGGCGCCTCCACGGCATAGAAGTGACGCTCCGGGGTGAACGCGAACTCGACGCCGGTGAGCTCCAGAGACTTCAGCGGCAAGCTGGCGGGCATGTTGTAGGCGTAGACCTTGCGGTCATAGCTGTCGAGGACCCACATGGTGTCGCCGTCGGACCAGATGGAGCTGGGGGAATTGTTGCCGGCGCCGCTCAGGGTGTTGAAGTCAAACTTGGCCTGACGGGCGCCGCTGGCGAGGTCGTATGCGTAGATCTTGTCGTCGGTCTCGTCGAGGACCCACATGGTATTGCCGTCGGACCAGATGCCCCCTGGGTTGCTGTTGCCCGCAGCGTTGAGGGTGCCGATGTCGCTGGCGGTCCGGCGGGCGCCGCTGGCCAAGTCATACGCGAAGACCCACGACGTGAAGGAGTCCGCGACCCACACCTTGGTGCCGTCGGACCAGAGGTCCATGTGCCATTGGTTGTAATACGGCACGAGTGTGTCGATGTCGCTGGCGGCCCGGCGGTCGCCGCTGGCCAAGTCATACGCATAGATCTTGTCGTCGATCTCGTCGAGGACCCACATGGTGTTGCCGTCGGACCAGATGCCCCCTGGGCAGCTGTTGCCCGCAGCGTCGAGGCTGTCGATGTCGCTGGCGGCCCGGCGGTCGCCGCTGGCCAAGTCATACGCGTAAATCTTGGCGTCCCAGTTGGCGGCGACCCACATGGTGTCGCCGTCCGACCACAGGCCGTAGGGATACAGATGCCATTGACGATCCACTGCATCCACTACGTCCAGGTCGCGCCGCGGGCTCCTGTCAAAGTCGACGGGCCGGGCGACTGTGACGACCACGGTGTAGGTCTGCTGTTGGGTGCCGTCGGAGGACTCCACGGTTACGATGACCGTGGAGTCCTCGGCGAGATTGACCTGGTGGCCGGGTTGAAGCGGGTCGGCCTCTGTTGGGGTGACGGTCACGGTCGCGGCCAGGCTGCTGGCGATCGCGTCGACGGTGACCGAGTCCACATGCGCGGGGACGTCGACTCGGTATGGGTACGTGTCGCTGGCGAACGCTGGGGTCAGGTTGTATCCGTCGACGGCGAGCGAGCGCAGCGAGGCGTCGGCGGGGTCGGGCGCGGCGCGGGTTACGATGACGACGTAGGTGTTGTGTGCCGTGGCGAACGCCACCGAGGTGGTGCTCTGGGTACCCGGCGCGCCGAGGTTGAGTTGGTGTCCGGGCTGGTTCGGGTCCGCGTCGACGGGGACTGCCTGGACTGTTGCGCCGGGATCGGTCGCCACCGCGCGGATGGTGACTTCGGAGACCTCTGCTGGCGCTTCGGCCGCGTAGAGGTGCGTCGCGGCGTCGAACACCGGTGTGAGTTCGTGGTCGTCGATGCTGAGGGACTGAAGCGTGGTCGCTGTCTGGACCGCCTCGCGCGACACGGTGACCAGATAGCTGCTGAGCTGTCCGTTTGAGTTCACGATGACCGCGATCACGGTTTCGCTGCCGGGTGCTCCCAGTGTGATTTGCCAGCCGTCGGTGTTGGGGTCGGCGTCGGCGGGCACGGTCAGCACCGACGCGTCGGTGTCGGCTGCTTCAGCGTCGATGGTGATTTCTTCGACTGCTGCTGCGGCGTCAGCGCGGTATTCGAAGGTGTCGGGTGCGAACACTGGTGAGAGGTCGGCGCCGGTCAGGGTCAGCGAACTCAGCTCGGGCAAGGCGCTGTCGGCGGTGTCTTTGGGCGACGCTGCCCTCACGGCCTTGGGGGCAGTGCCCGTGTCGGTGGTTCGGGTGATGAGTGTGAGGTAGACGCTTTGGTTGAGTCCGTCGTTGGTGGTGACTCGCACGATCACCAGGGTGTCGCCGGTTCCGGCGAGTTGGACTTGGTGGCCGGGTTCGCTGGTGTCGGCGTCGTGGTGGTCGGCGTGCAGGGTGCGGGAGCCGGCGCGCACGGTGATGGTCTCGACGGTCGCGCCGGTGTCGGCGCGGCTGGTCACCACGGTGGTGTGGGACACGTCCGCGGGAGCGGTGAGCTCGTAGCGGTTCTGGTGGTCGTCGAAAGTCAGCGTTTCGAGGCCTGTGAACTGCATGCTGTTGAGCGCGGAGGCCGTGTCGGCGGGGGTCGATGTGTCGCTGATGACGACCCAGTAGCTCTGTGTGGTGGTCGCGTCGGGGGCGGTGACGGTGATGTGGAGCGCGGTGTCGGCCCCCGCGGTGAGGTCGACCTGATGACCTGCTGTGGCCGCGTCGGTGTCGGCGGGTGTGATCGACACCGTCGCGCCGTGCGCGGCTGCGGCCGCTTCGGCGGCGACGGTGAGTTGTGAAACGCCGGGGGCGGCGTCGGCGGTGTAGAGCATCTCGGCGGGGTCGAACGCCGGATCGATCACAGCGCCGACGGTGTCGAGTGTGCTCAGCGACGCGTCGGCGCTGCCGGGGATGGTGGTCTCGATACGGGCGCGCAGTTTTCTGCCGTCGGTTGCGCATACGGCGTCGGGTTGTGCGCAGTCGGTGGTGGCGGGCAGCGTGAGGGTGATCGCGCCCGGCCCGGTCGGCTGGAGGGTCACGATCCAGCTGTTTTGCGACGCCCGCGAGTACTTGCGGACCGCGGCGATGTCGGCGCCGGCCGCAGCGAGGGCGTGGTCTTTGAGGGTTTGCGAGTCGATGGACAGGTTGGATTCGTCGAACACCAGGCGCACCTCGAAGGGGGACACGCCGTCATGAGATGTCGGGGTGTCGTCGAACACCCCCGACGGCGGCGCGGGCGGCCTTTGGGGCATGGAGCCCGAATCGCTTATCGCGATGGACAGCTCCACCTCGTCGCCCTCGGCCCATCCCACCGGCGCGGTCGGCCACCAATAGCGTCCCCGGGCGGTCCCCATCGACTGCACGAAGCTGTCGCGCGCGGCGAACTCCTGGCTGCCTGAGAGCAGCACGAAGTCGCGGGGCAGCTCCTCGGAGAGCCCCAGCACCAACCCCGTGTAGTTGAACAACGCGATCACCCGAACCGGCTCGCCGTCGACCAGGAACTCATCGGGTGACAGCGAACCCTGGGCAAACGACGGGCCCTGGTAGCTCTGGAAGCCCAGTACCCCCGCGGGAAGGGACCCCACCGTCAGCACCGAAGACCAAACCTCCTCAAACTCAGGCGGGGCTTCTTCGGCGGCGAGCTCGGGCGGGGCTTCTTCGGCGGCGAGCCCGCTGACAGGTCGGGCCCATTTGCTGATCGTGCCGTCAGCGAACCGGGCCCGCACCAGTATCCGGTACTCAGCGCCGGACACAAGGCCCGCGAGCGTCGCCGTGTTGTCGAGCGGGAACACATTCCACGCGGTGTCGCTCACCGGCTGGAACCTGCCATCCACCGGCTTGAACGCCACCCGGTAATCTTCGTGGCCGTCGGGGTGCGGATCCCAAGTGACCACTATCTCACCGGGGCTGTCGCCCGGCACCGCCGCCACGTTGGCGACCGGCTCGGGACGCCCGCCCACAGCGACGTTTGTGAGATTGATGGTTACGTCGATGGTGGCGTCAATGGTGGTGTCGGTGTCGCCCGCGGCGTCCTTGCCGTCATGCACGCTCACGGTGACTGTATAAGAGCTCTTCACCTCGTAGTTGTAGGCGACGTTGGCCTTGGTCCTGATCTGGCCGGTCGTGGTATCGAGGTCAAAGGAGCCTGCGTCCATGCCGCCCAGCGAGTAGGTCAGCGTGTCGCCTTCGCCGTCCGTTGCCGACACCGCTGCCCCGACGTCCGTCCCCGCTGCACTGTTCTCCGGCACGGCGCGGGTGGTGTCGGCGCCCTCGTCGAACGTCGGCGCGGAGTTGCTGGCCGTCACCGTCACCTTGGCGGTGTCGGTGCCGGGGGCGGTGCCGGTGCCGGGGGCGGTGCCGGATGAGGTGGCGGTGGCGCGCCCGGTCACGGTGAGGGTGAAGATAAGCTCGGTGCCCGCCGTCAGAGCCGGGATCGTTACCACCGGCGTGGCGCCCGCGGCGGCGTCGAACGTCACCCCGCTCGTCGGACCTGAGGTCTGGCTCCAGCTATAGTCCACATTCGCGTCCCATGGCCCGCCATCGCTGCTACTGCCGTCGAGCGCCACCGTGCCACCGGCGGCGGGAACCGTCCCGTCATCGGGCAGGGCATCCGCGGTGGGCGAGAAGGGCGCCCCGGGATTGTCTTGCAGCTGCAGATACTCCAGCGCGGTCAGTTCGTCGAACACCCCGGCGGGAAGCGTGGTCAGAGAGTTGTTGTGCAGATACAGCGTCGTCAGCGCGGTCAGCCCGTCCAAATCCCCCGCCGCGAGAGCGGTGATGTTTTTGAACTCCAGATCCAGCGCGCCGGTGATGGCGGCGAGATGGGCGTCGGTGACAAGGGCGCAGTCAGTGGCGCCGGAGATTTCGCCAAGGATCGCCGTTTGCACCGCAGCCGTGCGCCCGCAGATACCGCTGGTCTGCTGCGAGGGCGCGGCCAATGCGGCGCCGGTTGAGATCGTGAGAAGACCGACGACAATCGCTGCCAAGCTGAGCCGGAGATAAAGACGGGGCATGGGTGCAATCCTCAGACGTGGTGTTCAGGTATGCTCGGCAGCGCTGCCGTAGCACGGGATTATCAGCAAAACACTATATCAGGCTTATGTAAACTGGCCGTGAGAATAACCGCTGTTTTCAGCGCATTGGCGTGAGGTTGGTGTAACATCGGCGTAATTACGCCGGCTGACCCGCTGTCGGGGTCCGTTCAGCAGGACGGGCGGGACGGGAACAACGGCCATCCCCTGCCCCACTGCCCGGCAACGGTCTCCGCAACGAAAACGACTCCATGCCCACCACCTAGACGATCCCAATCACCCCATCGCAGTGATCGTCCGAGCCAATCCCTCCAATCCACCTCCCGGCACGCTGGCTGCCAGCCCCGCCACTCTCGTCCCTCTCCTGAAACCGGTTCGTCCCAAACCGGAACGCCGGCGTCCGCGCCGGCGTAAACGGTCAATGGCAAACGTGTCTCGGTAAGAACCTGCTCGGTAAGAACCTACAACGTTACTGCGCGCCGGCTAGCCCGCCGGGGCCGGCGCTGCCGGGGTGAAGCCCCTGACCCAGTGGGATTCCTCGCTCACCTCCCCGTGCTCGTTGATGGCCTTGATGCGGTACACGTATTCCTTATCCGGCTCGACCGTTTCGTCGGTGTAGGTGGTGTCCGCCGAGCCGGTGTCATCTGTGATGGTGATGAAGGTCCCCACCAGGTGGATTTCCCGGTCGCGCCGCAGAATGACGTAGCCGGTGATGGAGTCGTCCTGCGGGTCGTCCCAGGTGAGGGCCACGGCGTCGTGGGAGACGGCGGCAGACAGGCCCGTGGGCTTGTCGGGGACGGGGACCGCCGGGGTGAAGCCCCGGACCCAGTGGGATTCCTCGCTCACCTCCCCGTGCTCGTTGCTGGCCTTGATGCGGTACACGTACTCCTTGTCCGGCTCGACCGTATCGTCGGTGTAGGTGGTGTCCGTCGAGCCGGTGTCATCTGTGATGGTGACGAAGGTCCCTGTGGGATGGATCGCCCGGTCGCGCCGCAGGATGACGTAGCCGGTGATGGAGTCGTCCTGCGGGTCGTCCCAGGTAAGGGTCACGGCGTCGTGGGAGACGACGGCGGCAGACAGGCCCGTGGGCTTGGCTGGCGGCTGGGGGGCCGCCACCGCGGCAGTTGCCGTGCTGGTCAGCGTTGTCTCGTTCCCCTCGTCGTCGGTGACGATGACCCTCACCTTGATGGTCCGGCCCTCATCGCCGGCCAACAGGGTGTAAGTGGAGCTCGTAGCCCCGGCGATGTCCGTATCGTCGCCCAGCCACTGGTAGCTGTAGGTCGCGTTGACCAACCCGTCAACGTCGGCGATGCCCGAGGTGTCCGCCGTCAGCATCTCCCCCACCTGGGCCGTGCCGATGATCGTCGGCTCCCCGGTGGCGGGCGTGTTGGTTGTCTGCTGCTGGACGGCAAAGCCAACCTCATCCGTGGCCGTGCTGGTCAGCGTTGTCTCGTTACCAAGATCGTCGGTGACGATCACCCGCACCTTGATGGTCCGGCCCGCGTCGTCGGCCGCCAGGGTGTAGGTGGCATCCGTCGCGCCGGAGATGTCCGTATCGGTGATTCCGTCATTGGCGACCCATTGGTAGCTGTAAGTCGCTTTGACCAACCCGTCCGCGTCGGCGATGCCGGTAGTGACCGCCGTCAGCATCTCACCCACCTGGACAGTGCCGGTGATGGTCGGTTGCCCGGTGGCTGGACTGTCGGGCTGGGCCGCTGCCTCCACTGCGTCCGTGGCCGTGCTGGTCAGCGTTGTCTCGTTCCCCTCGTCGTCGGTGACGATGACCCTCACCTTGATGGTCCGGCCCTCATCGTCGTCCACCAGGGTGTAAGTGGAGCTCGTAGCCCCGGCGATGTCCGTATCGTCGCCCAGCCACTGGTAGCTGTAGGTCGCGTTGACCAACCCGTCAACGTCGGCGATGCCCGAGGTGTCCGCCGTCAGCATCTCGCCCACCTGGGCCGTGCCGCTGATGGTCGGCTGCCCGGTTGCGGGCGTGTTGGAAGCCCCCCGCTGCTGGACAGCAAAGCCAACCGCCTCCGTGGCCGCACTGGCCAGCGCTTCCTCGTTCCTCGCGTCGTCGATGAAGCCCACCCACACCTGGATGGTTTTGCCCTCGTCGTCGGACACCAGGGTGTAGCTGGGCCCGGTGGCCCCCGGAATTTCCGTCCCACCCGCCATCCACTGGTAGCTGAAGGTCGCGTTGTCCAATCCGTCAGCGTCAGCGATGCCCGAGGTGGCCACGGTGAGGGTCTCCCCCACCTGGGCCGTGCCGCTGATGGCCGGCTTCCCGGTGGCGGGATTGTTGGGCGCCGCCGCGACCGCTCCCGTAGCAGCGCCGGTCCGGGTCTCGGAGTACCCTCCCCTATCGGTGAAGGCAACCCGTACCTTGATGGTCCGGCCCACGTCGGCAGACACAAGGGTGTAGCCGGAGTCCGTCGCGCCCGCGATGTCCGTGTCCGCGTTCCCATCGCCGGAGACCCATTGATAACGGAACTGCACCCGGTCCAGCCCGTTCCCGTCCTCGATGCCCGAGGCGTCGGCCCAGAGGCTCTCGCCGACCTGCGCCGTGCCGTGGACGGCCGGCGCCCCGCTGGCCGGCTCGTTGTCCGGCCTGGCCTGCCGGCCCGACCTGAACTGACTGGTCGAGTTCATGTACAGCATCGCGGACCAGTCCGAGACGCCGTGCCCGTTGGCCGCCCGCACGCGGAACCAGAGCGACGATTGCGGGTCCAGCCCGCTGATGATGGCTCCCGCTCCGTAGAACGCGATGGCCACGCCGTCGGCGGGCAGACCGGTCCACTGGCCGCCCCGGTACTGCTGCACATCGTAGGAACCGGCGCCGGGGACATCGTTCCACTCCAGGTCCACGCCGCCAACGAACACCGCGGTCCCCTCCGGCTGGTCCGGGACCTCCGGAGGGCCGGCGGCCGGCGGACCGGGCACCACGAGGGCGGGCCCAGCGGTCAGCGACCGCCCGTCCGCGGTGCACAGCGCTCCCTGGTCGGTGCAGGCCCGGCCCAGCGGCGCCAGGATCGACACCGGACCCGGCCCGGCCGGCTGCACCGTCAGCTCCCACAGGTCGCTGCGGCCCTTCACCGTCGCGGCACCGGTCACCGTGCCGCCACTCACCTGCAGCGCATGATCCCGCATGTCCTCGGGCGTTATTTCCACAGCGTCGCTGAAGGCGATCCGCAGTTTGAACCCGTTCTCCCCGTCATGCGCCTCCGGCGCCAGGGCGAAGCTCGCCGTGAGGGGCTCCGCCTCCGTCGCTCTAGGCGTCCTGGCCCCGCTGCTGGCATAGGGCCGATCGGGCAGGTGGTAGGCATCGATCTTGCCCATCCGGTTGGTGACCCAGATGGTCTCGCCGTCGGACCACATGTCGCCCGGCGGCATGCCGTAGGTTTGTATCCGGATGTCGAACTCCGCGCTGCGGATGCCGGAACGCAGCTCATAGGCCCGGAGCCACCCAGACCAGGTGGCCACCCACATCGTCGTGCCGTCCGACCAGAGGCCGTGGCTGCTGCCGGTGTGACCGTCGTAGCCCGGCGCCTCGGCTATCCCGATGACGCCCCCCAAGCGGAAGCTGTAAACGTCGGGGTCGCCCAAGCCGCCGCTCGGCCCGCTGAGCCACACCCAATTGCCGTCCGACCAGATGCCCCCGACCGTCAGCGGGCCACGGGACACGTCAATCCCTCCAAGGAATTCGAATGGTGATCTGAAATCCTCGTCCGCCCATTCGTAGCCTTGACCGTCAGCGTCCCATGAAGTGACGTTTCTGGTAAAGCATCCGGAGGTTACGGCGGAATTCCGGCTGTACGCATCGAGCGTACTGCTGATTTCGTTTGCGATCCATAAATTGGTCTCTGTTCCCCACATCACGGTAAGCGACGGGTTTCCATAGCCGCTGGCCCGGCTTCCATTGAAGTGGCACCGGTAGTTGAGCCTATAGTCGAGTTCTGACGTATCAGCCGCGACGTGCCGCTCGATCCGGCCCTGCTTCAGCTCCGACAGGTCGAGCGCGTGGATGCCGAAGTGGCTGGGGTCAACGACCCAGACGGTGTCTGTGTCGGGGTCGCCCCAGAGCCCGCTCGGCCTCCATAAATGGCCTTCGGCCACCCCCTCAATGGTCCCGAAACGGGGGCCGGCATATACCTCAAATTCCTCTTCGGGCAGCGGCTTGTCCCCAGGCAGCGATTCGTACGACCCCTGCGGCCTGATTGTATGGATGTGGTGGTCAGGGGCGGTTTCCTCATCCTCATCCACATTCACGATCACGCTGGGAATCGTGATGTCGTCAAAGAAGCTGTCCGAGCTGGTGGCCGTATGGGTCAGCGTGACCGATTCGTTCGTCGTGTTCGTATCCGAGACCGTCGACACAAACACCCTCTTGGCCTGGCTCCAGTTAGACGTGGTGAAGGTCAGGCTGTTCGTATTCGGGGACACATTCGTGCCCGCATGCCCGCCGATCGTCACAGTCACATCCGCCGCCGGTCGTCGGTTGAGACTCACTCTATAGGCGCCTCCGTTACCTTCCGTCAGCGACAGAAGCTTCTCCGAAACCAACACCTGCCCCGGTTCACCGGCCCGAGCCACCGTCAACGTGTAGGTTTGCGTCGCAGTGCCGTCCTCCGCCGTCACCTCAACCTTGATCAAGTGCTCCGCGCCCTCCGCCAGGAAGAGCTGAAATCTGTCACCGACACCGAGCTCCTCGTCGACGTCGTTCAGGTATCTGATTGACGCGCCCGCGTCGTTCGTGGTCGGTATCACCGTGATCTCCGAGACCGGGAACTCCACCGACGCGCTGTAATCGAACTCACCGGAGGAGAAGCCCGGGCTCAGCGTGATGGCGCTGCCGTTGCTCGCGTCCTCCAGCGCCAGGTCGCTCAGCGTGGCGTCGGTGGATAGTGTGAGTACAGTGCCACGGACTTCGATCAGAAGCGAATGTATGGGTGAAGTCCAACTGGCACTGTCGTTAATTCTCGATAGACGGTTGTTAGCGATCTGCCAATCCGGCTCTCCAGTCTGGGCATCGCTCGTTGTTGTGTCAAAATTCATTGAGTCGGCTACTGAGATGCCCTCGTTCACGGAAATCCAATATTTCGTGTTCGCCATAAGCCTGAGATTGGACGGCGCCGTGAACGTATTGACGTCGTCGTCTGTAGGGGTCAGCGGATTCGTGAGCGTATCCACCAAGACGCCCGGTTGATTAGAACTGTCATTTTCACGGATCTTGACCGTGGTCGTCCTTCCAGCGCCAACACGTACGTAGATCCCAACCTCGGAGATTACGTAACCACCAGTGTCGGAGCCCGTGGTAAACGCTTGAGCACTCCTGAGTGAGGAGGGAAAGTTAGAAATATCCCGGGTCGTGTTGCTGACGAAGGTGGTGAGCGACTGTGCCTGCAGGGGCGGGGCCTGAAGCGCCACCAGGGTTGCCAGGAACGCGACTAGCGCCACCGCCAGGCCCAGTCCCGCAAACAAGCGGACGCGCATACTCACCCCCCCCCCCCCCCCCCCCCCGACTTTTGCAGCCCGCAGGCGGAAATTCCAGCCATTGGGGCGGCGGAAATCCTTGTTCATCATGGTCATCATGGTCCTCTCTGCGCCGTTATGCGGTGGCCGGCGCGGTCTCAGATATTGTGTAACTGGCACCTTAAGGCGGTGATCTGCCGGACGTTGTACCTGACTACGGCTCGGCACTCCGTGGTGTTCCAGGGTGTTCTGCAGTTTGCCAGAGCATGGGTCGAGAGCCTAAGGAATTGTACTAGACTGATGTAAACTGGTCGTGAAGATTTCGGCTGTTTTGGTCGAATTATTGTGAGGTCTGTGTAACGTTGGTGTGATTGTACCGGTCAGCCCGCGATCCGGGACTCATTGAGCCGGGCGGGAGGGACGGGAACACCGGCCATCCCCTGCCCCATTGAAGGCTGGAGAGGGGCCCGGAATGACGACCTGCTGCGACAGACCGGGGCCCTGAGGGAACGGCTGTCCAGGCTGAGCGAGGCCGGCCTGCGCATCGACGAGAGCCTGGACCTGGACACCGTGCTGCGTGAGGTGCTGGACTCGGCAAGTGTCCTCACCTTGGCCCGCTACGGCGTGTTCACCCTCCTTTTTGCCGCCGCCTTTTACAAACACCAGGGTCGGGGTGATGAGGTCGCAGGGTATCCCGGTGTTCCTCAGGAGCTTCTCCACTCGCCACTTGCCCCGGAAGTAAAGCAGCCCGGATTCCACCGGCGCGCTTGCAACCGAGAAGTGGACAATCCCTCCTACACCCGCCTGAGCCGCCGCCTCAAACAGCAGCCGGGAATTGTCCGCCGCCTGCTCGGAGGTGGTCCGCCGCCGCCCGAACTGCATCCAGCAGGTGTTGCAGGGGACGCAGGCCCCTTTCATCGACCGGCCCAGCCTCTCCGGGCAGGAGAAATGCCAGGGGAGCAACCCCACCCGGTCACCGGGAGGATCATCCCGGCCTGGGGTTCGGGTCAGAGCCCCTGCCCTGACGCCCAGACACAGCAGACGCTTGGCAACGTACCTGCCGGTGCACCTGAAGGCGCCGGTTCCGATGTCCTGTTCGGGATGGTGCGATGGGTTTCACTCCCTTCTGCCCGGTGCGGTGGACAACCCGAAGCACCTGTGCTGGCGGTCAGGGCCGCCCCGGCCTCCCTCGGGCAGGCGGCCTCTCCCCAATTGCATTCCCCGCCCTGCGCTCCCCCTCTCCCTCCGTGTCATCCGGGAATCCTCCACCGCCAGCGAGCCTGAGGACACCGTCGCACGGCCCTCAATCAACCGTTTCCTGACACCTGACGACGATACAGGCGATCTGCTAACTGTGTCTGTACGTATATGAAGTATCTGTAATAGCAATAATGCCTGCCCCGACTCTGCCGGCAGGGAGGGCCGAACCCGCCGGAGCAACCATCACGCAGCGGGTGGGGCCGGTCGGCCCCGGCGCAACGGGAGGGGTACGGGGAGGAGGAGGCACTGCGATGGCACGGCGGGACCCACTCACCAACGAGCAGAGACGACTGTTGAAGATCGCCGCCAGGATGCCCCTGGCCAGCGTGGCCAACCTGGCCCCGGTCCTGGGACTGGACGAGGAGAAAGTAAGGAGGACGCTGGGCGCCCTGCGCCGGGGCGGCTGGGTCGCCTCGGTGGTGCGGGGCATGACCGAGCGCAGGCAGCACCGCTGGTTCCTCACCCGGCGGGCAGTGGACCTGCTCTACGTCACCGACCACCAGCATCCCACGCCCAGGGAGGAGGCCCGGGCCTCGGGGCTGGCCGCCCTCCGCCCGGAGGGCGAACTGCCCGAGGACCACCGGGAGCGGTTTGCCCTGGACCACGACCATCCCGCCCACCTGGAGAGTCAGGACGACTCCCCCTTCGCTCCCGGTGATTCGCCCGGTGATTCGCATGAGGCAGACGGCGGCGGCCCCGGCCACGAGCACCCGCCCTGGACCGCCACGTCGCGGGGCATCGAGACATCGCTGCGAAGGCTGGCCATGCTGGAGCCGGTCTACCGCCTGGCCCCCGACCTGCTGCGCAGCGGCAGGGTGAGCCGGCCCCCAGGCGACACGGCGGCCTCCAGGGAGACCAGGATGACCGACTTCCGGCTGCTCCGCCACGGCGGCTTCTACCACGCCGTGGCAAGGTACGGAGCCGACCTCTGGACGCCATTCACCTACGCCGGTCTCCACGCCACCCAGCGGGCGCTCCGGCGCAAGGAGCAGCACCGCTTCTGGGGCGTCGACTGCTATTCCCACGGGGAGGACCGGAATATCCGCATCGGCAACCGGGTCTTCTACGAGGACCCGGACCAGCAGGTGGAACCCTCGGCCCAGATCGTGGTGGCCCATGACGCCTGGGCCAGGGAGCTGGCCCGCAACACCCTGCCCAGCTCCACGCCCACGCTGTTCTGCACCCCCGACGGGCGGTGCAGCGAGGCGGTGGAACTCCGTCCCTCCCGGGACCTGGTGTCGGATCCCGCCGGACATCCCACCGTGGGCCGGCCGGAGCAGGTGGGCCTGTGGCTGAGAGACAACCCCGACATGGAGGCCATCGACGGCAGAACCGCCCACCGGCTGTTCATGACCATCTGCCAGTTCCCCGCCATGCGGGCCTCCTGGCTCAGGGAGATCGTCGGCGGCTCCTCCGGCGAGGTCTCCCGCCACCTGGGACGGTTCGTCCAGACCGGCCTGGTGGCGGTGTTCGACGGGCGCCACTACCTCTCGGAGCTGGGCATGAGGCGGGCGGCCAACATGAGCCGGCTGCGGCCCGAGGTGATCCGCAGCCGCCACCGGGCCTACCTGGACCGCTGGTACCGGGAGCACGAGCAGCACCACAACGACGGGGTGAACCGCCTGGTGGTGCGCTTCGCCCGCGAGGGAGTGGACGCCGTCGCCGGCTGGCGGGGCGAGGTCAACGTGCCCAACCTGACCCAGGTGCGGCCCGACCTGCTGCTGCAGGTCAACGGGGGTACCCTGGGCGCCGGGACCCACTGCATCGAGTTCGAGCGGGCCGCCGTCCGTCCCGGCAGGGTGGCGGAGAAGCTGGAACCCTACCGCCGGATGGCGGCGGCGGGCCGCGCCCTGCCCCTGCTGGTGGTCTGCGAGACGGCGCGGGGCCGGAACAACTTCCGGGCCGCCGCTGGCACCCTGCCCATGCTGACCACCACGCTGGAGCAGGCGCTGTCCGGTCCGATTACCGGGGCGGTCACGGTGTGGAGCAGGGACGGGATCCCGGCGGCGCTGCACTGCCGGTAGACAGGGGCGCAGGATACGCCGGGGCCGGCACGGCCCGTTATTAACAGCGAACCCCGCCTGCCCAGCTGCAGGGTCCGCCGGCCGGACCCGTTGGCCGGGCGACCAATCCCTTTCCGTTCAACCGGTGTCAAACCGTGCCGGCAACCCCTGATACAAAACCCGGTTACAAAACCTGGATACAAATTCTGCGGCCATCAGAGCAATAACGGCATCAACGACGGTTGAGTTCCCCACAACTATGAAAAACGATGTGCCCAGTCCGGTGCTGGTCAGATGGACCCCCACCCAGATCGGGCCCACCGCCAGCAGCCAAGGGGAATGGGCCCAGCGGGATTCCTCGAACGGGCACCGGAGGACGAAGCCGAACGCCAAGACCGCCGGGATGAGGCCCGCGATGAGAAATATGAACAACCACCAGGACCGGGTTTCGACCGCAACCGCCGCGGCGACATCACCGGCAACCGCAATCAGGACCGCAGAGACGCCGTGGCATGTATGGGGCTTCCCGGCGTTTCCGGACCTCCGCTCATGCGGGTTTATTCAGGTACGCCGACGCTGATCTCCCCCGGTTTCCAGGATGAACAGGGAGTCGTAGTCGCTCACCCCAAGCACCTGCTGCTGCCTCCGCCGGGTACGCGGCGATGGACTGCGCCTGCCGGCCATCAGCTGGGAGAGGTGGGCCGGCGATAGCCCGCACCGGCGCGTCAGCTCGTTCTTCGACATGCCCAGATCCTCAAGCAGTTCCCACACCGCGTCCCGGTTCGGCCTCACCCTGGGGGGCGCGGGACGCGTGCGTTTCATCCCGCCTGCTTCCTCCCCCGGCGAGGGCCGCCGGGACGTGTTGGTTGCCCCCCGGGGCCTCCGGCGGCAGCGCGGGCCGGGAGACCCTCGTCGGCTCGGGGCGGCGGAACCCCTCCTCTGCATATCCAAATGTTCGGCCCTCGATTGGCCTGGACTGGAGACGGTGAAGTTCAGGGAGTTGGACAGGTTTCCTGCCGTCCCGGGTGCAGATGGCCCCCTGGGCCAGCAGCGCGTGGTGACCGGCAGCACGACGGCCACATCGGCGTTGGAGCCGGGCCGCACCGTAATCCGCCAGGGGATGTTGCTGGACTTGAGCACCCGCTTCGCTTTCAGCACTTCCCCGTCCGTCAAGTCAAAGGCGTGCAGCTTCAGCTTCTTGTAGCTCAGCGGGAACTCCTCGCTGAACTCGATTTCGAAGGTGAATTCCGTAGATCCATCGTGGATCGCCGGGGCGGCTCCCCTCAGGCTGACGGTCAGTGGCGGTGGCGGCGGCGCCACCGCGTCCGTGGCCGCGCTGGTCAGGACCTCCGGGTTGCAGTCGTCGGTGAAACTCACCCACACCTGGATCGTCAGCCCCTCGTCGTCCTCCGTCAGGGTGTGGCTGGCCCCGGTGGCGTTCGAGATGTCCGTCCCGCCGGCCATCCACCGGTAGGTGAAGACGGCATTCTCCATGCCCTCGGCGTCGGCGATGCCCTAGGTGTCCACGGTCAACTCCTCACCCACCCGGACCGTGCCGGTGATGGCCGGTTGCCCGGTTGCCCGGTTGCCCGGTTGCCCGGTGGCCCGGTGGCCGGATTGTTTGGCTAGGCCGCGGCCGCCACCACCTCAGTCTCCGCGCTGGCCAGCCTCTCCCGTTTGCCAGCATCGTCGGTGAAGGACACCCGCACCAGGATGCGCAAACCACGGTCGGCAGACACCAGGGTGTAGGCCGCTCCCGTCTCGCCGGAGATGTCGATATACGCACCACCGTCAGTCACCACCCACTGGTAGCTGTAGGAGACGTTGGCCAAACCGTCGGCGTCGCCTATGCCTGTGGTGTCTGCCGTCAGCGTCTCCCCCACCCGAACAGTCCCGCTGATGGTCGGTCGCCCCGTGGCGGCAGTGTTCCGCTTGGCGTCAACCGCCTCCGTGGCCGCGCTGGTCAGCGTTGTCTCGTTCCCGAGATCGTCGGTGACGATGACCCTCACCTTGATGGTCTGGCCCTCGTCGTCGGCCACCAGGGTATAAGTGGAGCTCGTAGCTCCCGCGATGTCCGTATCGTCGCCCAGCCACTGATAGCTGTAGGTGACGTTGGTCAACCCGTCGGTGTCGGTGATGCCGGAGGTCTCCGCCGTCAGCATCTCACCCACCCGGGCCGTGCCGCTGATGGTCGGTTGCCCGGTGGCCGGACTGTCGGGCTGCGGCGCTGCCTCCACTGCGTCCGTAGCCTCGCTGGTCAGCGTTGTCTCGTTCTCCGCGTCGTCGGTGACGATGACCCGCACCTTGATGGTCCGGCCCTCGTCGTCGTCAACCAGGGTGTAGGTGGAGCTCGTAGCGCCCGCGATGTCCGTATCGTCGCCCAGCCACTGATAGCTGTAGGTGACGTTGGTCAACCCGTCGGTGTCGGTGATGCCGGAGGTCTCCGCCGTCAGCATCTCACCCACCCGGGCCGTGCCGCTGATGGTCGGTTGCCCGGTGGCCGGACTGTCGGGCTGCGGCGCTGCCTCCACTGCGTCCGTAGCCTCGCTGGTCAGCGTTGTCTCGTTCTCCGCGTCGTCGGTGACGATGACCCGCACCTTGATGGTCCGGCCCTCGTCGTCGTCAACCAGGGTGTAGGTGGAGCTCGTAGCGCCCGCGATGTCCGTATCGTCGCCCAGCCACTGATAGCTGTAGGTGACGTTGGTCAACCCGTCGGTGTCGGTGATGCCGGAGGTCTCCGCCGTCAGCATCTCACCCACCCGGGCCGTGCCGCTGATGGTCGGTTGCCCGGTGGCCGGACTGTCGGGCTGCGGCGCTGCCTCCACTGCGTCCGTAGCCTCGCTGGTCAGCGTTGTCTCGTTCTCCGCGTCGTCGGTGACGATGACCCGCACCTTGATGGTCCGGCCCTCGTCGTCGTCAACCAGGGTGTAGGTGGAGCTCGTAGCGCCCGCGATGTCCGTATCGTCGCCCAGCCACTGATAGCTGTAGGTGACGTTGGTCAACCCGTCGGTGTCGGTGATGCCGGAGGTCTCCGCCGTCAGCATCTCACCCACCCGGGCCGTGCCGCTGATGGTCGGTTGCCCGGTGGCCGGACTGTCGGGCTGCGGCGCTGCCGGGGTGAAGCCCCGGACCCAGTCGGACCTCTCGCTCACCTTCCCGTACTCGTTGATGGCCTTGATGCGGTACACGTACTCCTTGTCCGGCTCCACCGTTTCGTCGATGTAGGTGGTGTCCGTCGAGCCGGTGTCGCCGGTGATGGTGACGAAGGTCCCTTCCGGGTGGATTTCCCGATCGCGCCGCAGGATGACGTAGCCGGTGATGGAGTCGTCCTGCGGGTTGTCCCAGGTGAGGGTCACGTCGTCGTGGGAGACGGCGGCAGACAGGCCCGTGGGCTTGTCGGGGACGGGGATGGCCGGGGTGAAGCCCCGGACCCAGTCGGATTCCTCGCTCACCTCCCCGTGCTCGTTGATGGCCTTGATGCGGTACACGTACTCCTTGTCCGGCTCGACCGTATCGTCGGTGTAGGTGGTGTCCGTCGAGCCGGTGTCATCTGTGATGGTGACGAAGGTCCCTGTGGGATGGATCGCCCGGTCGCGCCGCAGGATGACGTAGCCGGTGATGGAGTCGTCCTGCGGGTCATCCCAGGTGAGGGTCACGTCGTCGTGGGAGACGCTGGGGGACAGGCCCGTGGGCATGGCTGGCGGCTCGGGAGCCGCCACTACTGCCGTGGCCGTGCTGGTCAGCGTTGTCTCGTTCTCCGCGTCGTCGGTGACGATGACCCTCACCTTGATGGTCTGGCCCTCGTCGTCGGCCACCAGGGTATAAGTGGAGCTCGTAGCCCCCGCGATGTCCGTATCGTCGCCCAGCCACTGATAGCTGTAGGTGACGTTGGTCAACCCGTCGGTGTCGGTGATGCCCGAGGTGTCCGCCGTCAGCATCTCCCCCACCTGGGCCGTCCCGCTGATCGTCGGCGCTCCCGTGGCCGGGGTGTTGGTCGTGTCGTTGTCGTTCACCGTCACCGTCACGCCAGCGATCGTGATCCCGCTGTAGGCGCTGTCCGTGCTCCCCGCGCTGTGGGTCAGCGTAACCGTATCGTTCATCGTGTCCGCATCGGCACCCGCGCTAACCGTCACCGTCTGGACCGTTTCCCAGTTCGACCCGGTGAAAGTCAGGGTGGTCGGGTTCGGGGTCACCTCCGTGCCCGCGTGTCCGGCCACCGTCACCTCGACATCCGTCATCGGCTGGCTATCGAGAACCACCGTGTAGGTCTCCCCGGCCGTGTCCTCTTCCATCACCGTCAGCGCCGTCTTTGACAACGACACGCCCGCCGTGTTGGTGGAAGGAAGCTCCAGGCTCACCGTGGGCGTACCCGTTTCAGAGGCAGACCAAGAGCCTTTGCCGACCGAGTTCTCAGCCCGCACCTGCACGTCGTACTGCTCGCCTGTTTCCAGGTCGGTGATGGGGTAACTCATTACGCCACTGCTCTCGATCCAGGCCCTCAACTGCTCTGTCCAGTTGGCATCGTCGGTCTCATCCTCACTGGTCTTGATGTAGCGCACATCGTAGGCGGTGGGGTTTTCGCCCCCGGTGTTGGCCGGAAGGTCCCACACCACTGTCAGGGAAGTGTCACCCGGTGCGACCGCAAGGTTGATGGGAGCCGATGGCAGTGTCTTTCCCGGTGGAGCCGTCGCAACGCCGCTGAAGACCCATGGCCGGGCCTGCTTGATCGCCAGTTTGTTCTCGCTGGTGATCTTGAACTCGATCTCCATGGCAAACGGTTCACCGGCTGCGGGGTTGTACAGCCCCTTGAAGTGGTTATGGATCTCCTGAAGGTGCCGGCGCAGCTGGCCGATTTGGCCACTGCTCATGAGGAGTTCCCCCGGCGCTACCTGATTGGAGGTGGCAACGATCCTGTAGCTTCCATCGTTGTACAACAGGAGTTCCTCCGGCACCGAGTGGGCTTCGGGGTTGGTGACCAGGTCCTCGCCCACCTGACTGTTGACGTAGTAGGCCCCCGGCCTGGCGGACCCGGTGGGGTCGAAGCTGACGGCCACGCCGTTGACCAGTTCGTCCTGGTAGCTGGGATGGACCAGGATCCCCATCGCTGCCGTCAGGTGGTCGATCCGATGGAAGTCGCGTTCGGTGAAGGCACGGAAGGTCCAGAGGCTGGCATACACCTCCTTCAGAGACTTGTCGAGGCCGTCTTCCTCGTCCTCATCCGGTTTCTGACTTTTGGAGTCGTAGAGTCCCGCGCCGTTGAACCCGGGCAGGTCCTCGTTGTTGGTGCTGGACCGGTACTTGCGGTTGGTGGTCCCCTGGGGAAACCCGGTATTCATGTCTGCCAGCGCCGTGAGTATCCACGCCGGAGTCTCTCCGTCCTCGATGGCGTCGCGCAGGTCCTTCAGCTCCTCGTCCTGCGTGTCGAAGTTCTCCTGGAAATCGGCGTCGGCCAACATGGTTTCGATGCGGGTGTAGAAGTCGTTGTGCTTCATGAACTCGTCGTAGAAGTAGAACGGGATCGCGAACCCGTCGGGGACCGTCCCCTCCGGAAAACCGAAGGTCCCCAGCACGGCCACGTTGGCCGCCTTGACGCCGAACGCGTCCCAGTCATCGAAACCAATTTCGCTCAGCGGCCTGATTCCGGTGACGGAGAGGTCTCGCTGCGGCGTCTGGGAGGTGGCAGGGCGGGACGATTCGTAGTGCGCATCGACCTCCTCGCGGGTAGCGGCGCGGATCGAATACCCGATCTCAGATACGTTGTAGCGGACGAAGCTACCGATGAGGGACTCGATGTTGTTATTGTCAAGGGCGTCGCGTATGTAAGCGTTCGGGATGCCGTCCTGGATGGCACGCAGGTTGACGTGCGAGAGCGGCGTTTGAGGCACCGTGGAGATGATGCCGGCGACACGGGGCAGATTGTTGGGCAGCGCCTCGTAGATCACCACGTCCCGGAGACTGGGACGCTCGTCCGGTTCCAAGACCCGCAGTAAGCCGAAGCCTTCCGCCTCGTTCAACGGGATGAAGTCCCTTTCGGTCGCAAAATCATCCTCAAATACGAGAGGGATTCGGGAATCCTCGTAGAGTGGAATATCGTCCTGGATAGTCAGAAGTTGATAGTTGCGGAAGCGATAAGCCAAGTCTTGCTCAAGCAGTGGCATGTTGGCGGCGATCAGCGTAAAGAGACGATCAGCTTCTGTGAAGGAATGCGTCGACTGATACCAAGCGGCATAGACTCCCAGACTGCCGTCAGGAGCTTCGAGGCTGGGAAAATAATGCAGGTTGCCTCTGGTCGTCTGTGCCGTATTCTGCTCGATGCCCTCGTCAACGAGTAAGTTGACAAAGGTGTTGTGAGATGGGTACCTGTTGGCGTTATGGAAGTACATGCGAGGGCTTTTGGTGTGTAGGCCAAACACAACGAATTTCATATCGAGTTCAGCGCTCCAGGGCGGGTAGACGTGGGCGAGGGCCTCGAACGTTGCCCGGTCAGGAACGCTAACGGCGCCGTCGTTGGGATCGAGAGAGCGCGCAGCATTCACCGGGTTGTTGGTCCCCACGTCGTCAAGTTCGGTGATGTCGTCGATGCAGTCGCCGTCCACGTCGGCCGGGTCTGCGATGAGGTACTTCTCCACCCGGTAGCGCTCCTTGGTGAGCGCCTGCACGTTCTCAGCAAGGGTCGTAGTGCCCGCTTCGCCCCTCTTCACCAGGACCGGCAGGTCCACCGTCGTGCCCCTCACGTAGAGCACGAAGTAGTCGTCAGTGGTGGATGCCACCACGATGGGCACGGAGTCAACCTCCACATCTGTCGGCGTTGGGTTATAGCTGGCTCCGGGACACGGCACCGGCGCAACCGCGTCCGTTTCTGCGCTGGTCAGCGTCTCCTTGTTCCCCTCGTCGTCGTCAAACCTGACCTTCACCTTGATTGTCTGCCCCTCATCGGCTGCAACCAGCGTGTAGGTCGTTCCCGTGGCGTACCGAATGTTCCTGTCAGAACTCACGTCGTTCCGTATCCACTGGTATCTGTAGGAGACGTTGGTCAACCCGTCAGCGTCCGCGATGCCCGAGGTGGACGCCGTCAGCGTCTCCCCCACCTGGGCGGTGCCGCTGATCGCCGGCGCGCCGGTTGCTGGTATGCTCTCCCACTGCATATTATGGGTCGTCATCTGCCAGGCATACTCGGACCACTCGGACCACCCAACGCTGTTGCCCGCCCTGACGCGGAAAGAGTCGTAACCCATATCTTCAGGTAGGCTGGTCGCCACCGCTCGAGATCCATAAAAGACTATTTCGATCCCAAGCCCAGCATTCGGCAGGTCTATCCAGCCCGAAGACGTATAGAATTGGACTTCATATCCGTTCGCACCAGACACATCGTTCCAGTCAACTTCCACCATTCCCTTGGCCAATGCCAGAAGTGTGGGCGCGTCAGGTTTGGTGGGGACGGCATTTTGTGCCGAAACCGGCACGGCCCAGTTAAAGAGAATCCCAATAGCCACCAGTGAGAAAATGCCCGCAGTGATCACACTCTTCAATCCCGACTGACTTAGAACAAACCTCATGGATATTCCCTCTGCTGATTGTTGATGCTGCCCCACTCTGAGGTGGACCCCAAGGGCCGGAGCCGCAACTTGCAGCGCGTTCCTCTCGACGTTCTAGTACTGGACCAAATCAGGATTGGCAGGGATAGAGGCGGTGGGTATCATTACCCGGACCGACCTGGCTCCCACTGCCGCTTCGTTGATGGCTCTGACCCGGCACACGTACTTGGTGCCGGCAGCCACGCCCGTATCGGTGAACGAGGTCGCGTCGCTTCCCGTCTCAAGTGCGAGCGCAGGCATCGCCCTCCGGTCGGCCCCAGGGCCTCGACCGCTCCGAATTCGGTTCGATACGCCTGCCTCACCCGTCCATACATCCGTGTTTGCTTTTTTCGTTTGCCCGGAAAGCCGGCCTTTCGAGCGGTCCCACCCACCGTTGCTGCGCCGGCTAACCCGCCGGGGCCGGCGCTGCCGGGGTGAAGCCCCTGACCCAGTGGGATTCCTCGCTCACCTCCCCGTGCTCGTTGATGGCCTTGATGCGGTACACGTATTCCTTATCCGGCTCGACCGTTTCGTCGGTGTAGGTGGTGTCCGTCGAGCCGGTGTCATCTGTGATGGTGATGAAGGTCCCCACCAGGTGGATTTCCCGATCGCGCCGCAGGATGACGTAGCCGGTGATGGAGTCGTCCTGCGGGTTGTCCCAGGTGAGGGTCACGGTGTTGTATGAGACGGCGGCAGACAGGCCCGTGGGCTTGTCGGGGACGGGGACCGCCGGGGTGAAGCCCCGGACCCAGTGGGATTCCTCGCTCACCTCCCCGTGCTCGTTGCTGGCCTTGATGCGGTACACGTACTCCTTGTCCGGCTCGACCGTATCGTCGGTGTAGGTGGTGTCCGTCGAGCCGGTGTCATCTGTGATGGTGACGAAGGTCCCCACCAGGTGGATCGCCCGGTCTCGGCGCAGGATGACGTAGCCGGTGATGGAGCTGTCCTGCGGGTCGTCCCAGGTGAGGGTCACGGTGTCGTGGGAGACGGCGGCGGACAGGCCCGTGGGCTTGGCTGGCGGCTCAGGCGCTGCCTCCACCGCCTCCGTGGCGGCGCTGGTCAGCGTTGTCTCGTTCACTGCGTCGTCGGTGACGATCACCCGCACCTTGATGGTCCGGCCCTCATCGTCGGCCACCAGGGTGTAGGTGGCATCCGTCGCGCCGGAGATGTCCGTGTCCGAGGTTCCGTCGTTGGCAACCCACTGGTAGGTGTAGGTCGCGTTGCTCAGCCCGTCAGCGTCGACGATGCCGGCGGTGTTCGCCGTCAGCATCTCACCCACCCGGGCCGTGCCGCTGATGGTCGGTTCTCCGGTTGCGGGCGTGTTGGAAGCCCCCTGCTGCTGGACAGCAAAGCCAACCGTATCCGTGGCGGCGCTGGTCAGCGTTGTCTCGTTACCAAGATCGTCGGTGACGATCACCCGCACCTTGATGGTCCGGCCCGCGTCGTCGGCCGCCAGGGTGTAGGTGGCATCCGTCGCGCCGGAGATGTCCGTATCGTCGCCCAGCCACTGGTAGCTGTAGGTCGCGTTGACCAACCCGTCAGCGTCGGCGATGCCCGAGGTGTCCGCCGTCAGCATCTCACCCACCTGGGCCGTGCCGCTGATGGTAGGCAGGCCGGTTGTGGGCGTGTTGGAAGCCCCCCGCTGCTGGACAGCAAAGCCAACCGCCTCCGTGGCCGCACTGGCCAGCGCTTCCTCGTTCCTCGCGTCGTCGATGAAGCCCACCCACACCTGGATGGTTTTGCCCTCGTCGTCGGACACCAGGGTGTAGCTGGGCCCGGTGGCCCCCGGAATTTCCGTCCCACCCGCCATCCACTGGTAGCTGAAGGTCGCGTTGTCCAATCCGTCAGCGTCAGCGATGCCCGAGGTGGCCACGGTGAGGGTCTCCCCCACCTGGGCCGTGCCGCTGATGGCCGGCTTCCCGGTGGCGGGATTGTTGGGCGCCGCCGCGACCGCTCCCGTAGCAGCGCCGGTCCGGGTCTCGGAGTACCCTCCCCTATCGGTGAAGGCAACCCGTACCTTGATGGTCCGGCCCACGTCGGCAGACACAAGGGTGTAGCCGGAGTCCGTCGCGCCCGCGATGTCCGTGTCCGCGTTCCCATCGCCGGAGACCCATTGATAACGGAACTGCACCCGGTCCAGCCCGTTCCCGTCCTCGATGCCCGAGGCGTCGGCCCAGAGGCTCTCGCCGACCTGCGCCGTGCCGTGGACGGCCGGCGCCCCGCTGGCCGGCTCGTTGCCCGGCCTGGCCTGCCGGCCCGACCTGAACTGACTGGTCGAGTTCATGTACAGCATCGCGGACCAATCCGAGACGCCGTGCCCGTTCGCCGCCCGCACCCGGAACCAGAGTGAAGCTTCCGGATCCAGCCCGCTGATGATCGCTCCCGCTCCGTAGAACGCAATCGCCACGCCGTCTGTGGGCAGATCGGTCCACTGACCGCCCCGGTACTGCTGCACGTCGTAGGAATCGGCGCCGGGGACTTCGTTCCACTCCAGGTCCACGCCCCCAACGAACACCGCGGTCGCCTTCGGCTGGTTCGGAGTGTCGGGAGGGTTGTCCGGCGCTGCGGGCTGCACCAACGCCGTCGCCGCGCTGGTCAGGCTCCCCTCAGTGCCCGCGTCGTCGGTGAACGAGACGCGCACCTGGATCGTCCAGCCCTCGTCGTCGTCGGCCACGGTGTAGGTCGGCGCCGTGGCGTTCGCGATCTCCACGTCGGATCTGCCATTACTGGCGATCCACTGGTAGCTGAAAGAAGCGTTGGTCAATCCGTCGGCGTCGGCGATGCTCGAGGTGTCCGCCGTCAGCGTCTCGCCCACCTGGGCCGTGCCGCTGATCGTAGGCGCTCCCGTGGCCGGGGTGTTGGGCGGCGTCAGGACCAGGAGCCAATAGCTGCTCAGCGTCTCACTGTTTTCGGCGTCATCGCTGAAGCTCACACTGACCCTGACGGCGCTGTCGCGGTCATCGGACGTTACCTTGTAGGAGGCGCCGGTCGCCCCAGGGATGTCGGTCACGGAGCCGGTCGCCAGAACCTGCCGCTCCCACTGGTAATCGAAGCTCGCGTTGACCAGGCCGTCGGCTTCAGCGATCGCCGATGTGATCGCCGTGAGCGTCGTCCCCACTTCCGCCGTACCGCTGATCGTTAGCGCTCCCGTGGCCGGCGTGTTCGCCCGCTGTGGCTGGACCGCATAGTCAACCGCCTCGGTCGCGTCGCTGGTCAGCGTCTCCTGATGGTCCGCGTCGTCGGTGAACGTGACGCGCACCTGGATCGTCCAGCCCACGTCGTCGTCGGCCACGGTGTAGGTCGGCGCCGTGGCGTTCGCGATCTCCACGTCCGAACTGCCATTACTGGCGATCCACTGGTACTCGTAGGAAACGTTGGTCAAACCGTCGGCGTCGGCAATGCTCGAGGTATCCGCCGTCAGCTCCTTGCCCACCTGCGCCGTACCGCCGATCGTCGGCGCCCCCGCGGCCAGGTTGTTGGCCGGCGCCTGAGTCAGCAACCAATAGCTGGTCAGCGTCTCACTGTTTTCGGCGTCGTCGCTGAAGCTCACGCTGACCCTGACGGCGCTGTCGCGGTCATCGGACGTTACCTCGTACGTGGCGCCGGTCGCCCCAGGGATGTCGGTCACGGCGTCGGCCGACAGAACCTGCCGCTCCCACTGGTAATCGAAGCTCGCGTTGACCAGGCCGTCGGCGTCAGCGATCGCCGATGTGATCGCCGTGAGCGTCGCCCCCACTTCCGCCGTGCCGCTGATCGTTAGCGTTCCCGTGGCCGGCGTGTTCGCCCGCTGTGGCTGGACCGCATAGTCAACCGCCTCGGTCGCCTCGCTGGTCAGCGTCTCTTGGTAGCCCACGTCGTCGGTGAACGTGACGCGCACCAGGATTGTCCGGCCCGCGTCCTCGTCGGCCACAGTGTAAGTCGACGCCGTGGCATTCGTAATCTCCACGTCCGAATTGCCGTCGCTGGAGATCCACTGGTACTCGTAGGAAACGTTGGTCAAGCCGTTGGCGTCGGTGATGCCCGAGGTGTCCGCCGTCAGCTCCTCACCAACCCGCACCGTGCCGCCGATCGTCGGCACCCCCGCGGCCGATTGGTTATCGGGTGACAAAATCTCCATCCGGAGGATGTAACTGCCGATATCGTACCTAACGTTACCCCAACCTTTGCATTCGGCAGAGACGTAATAGGTTCCGGTCGTATCCGGCGTAAACTCCACTGTTCCACGGTAGTTAAAGGGAACCACCGAACCGGAATAAATCCCATCGATTGAATCGTGGTATATGCCCCAAATGTTTATGCTTTCTGCACCGTTCCCATCCCCACCCTCATCAATAGTGAATCTGTACGTCACATCTTCTGTGAGTTCGGCCCTTATCCAGTCTCGATCTCCGAGCGTTTCCACCCAGCCGTGATAATCTGTAGCCTCAGTGACGACAGCAGTGGTCATTTCATGTGCCGAGTCCGGGACGTCGGGATCAATCTCTGTAACCCACAGTCTATAGGTGCCGAGATCAGCCACGACATCGTACGGGTTCCCATTGGCGGTGACTGCGATGTAATATGTCCCCGTGGACGAAGCCGTGAAGTAGCTCCTGGCATTGTCGGTATCCAGAAAACTTGCGTTGCCGTTGTCGTTCCACGTGTTGACGATGTAGTTCAAATCGGTGTCATAGACCCCCACTATCAGCGGGTCCCTGACATCTCCAGCGAATTCTCCACCCCCTATCATGTCGATCCGATAGCCCCTGCCTGCGGTCGTCGTCAGCTTGTACCAGTCCACGTCGTTATATCTATCTATCTCCCCGAAGACCGTTCCGGTTGTAGTTATCACTGCGGACGTGGTGTCGTTAGCCGGCGGGTCCACAGGCACTTCCTGAACGATGAGCCTATAGAGTCCTTCGGGGGCCGCCCATCCTTGGTGTGGTGAGCCGGTTGCTAGTGCGCCAACGGAGATGAAATAGTCGCCGTCATTTGGTGGGCTAAAGTAGACCCTGGCATCGAGACCCGCCCCCCAAGAGTCCGTCGTGTTGGGCATCTTCACACCGGATGAGTTGTAGATTCCGTAGATTCTCGGGCTTCGCACGGCGTCGTCCCAGTCGAGATTGCCCCACGCATTCATTCCAAAGAGGGTTACGCGATAATTCATGCCGCCCTCTAGCGCTATCTTGTACCAATCCTTGTCGCCCGTGGGCTTTATCCATCCCTCGACACCGTTGATTGAGTAGATATACCTATTGCCAGTTGTTGGCACGCCGCCGCCGTTCACAGCCACTCCAGTTGTGCCGGTGTCCTGGGCAAGGTCACAGTTATCTTCAATTGCACCTGTACACGTGGCAGTCTGCTGCTGTGGCACCGGGAGCGTGGCGGTGGGGTTGTTCGCGAGGGATTCAGATATCGTGTCTGATCCCCCGCTGCTGTCTTCCACCCTGACCGTCACCTGATAGCTCGACTTCGCCTCGTAGTCATATTTCTCCCCGGCCTGGGTCCGAAGCTGCCCGCTGGTCGAAATGATATCGAACCTGGACGCGTCCGTGCCCTCCAGGGTGTAGGTCAGCGTGTCGCCGGCGTCCGTGTCCGTCGCGTCCACCGCCATGCCGATGTTCGACCCCGTCGCCACCGCCGCATTACCCAGCGTTTCGTTGAACGACCTCGTCGCGCTGGCTCCCTCCGTAAAGACCGGCGCGCTGTTGCTCTGCGCTTCGGCGACCCAGGGCACCAACAGCAGACAGATCACCAGGGCCATGACCACCGCCACCTGCCTACTGCGAAAACGCAGCCGATCGGGCAGTCGCCTATCTCTGTTCATAATGATCCGCTCCGTGTCTGTATGCCGTGGCCGGCATGGGCCCAAAGGTCTGAAAATACCGGCGTCAGTTCAATCTCCATGTGTTGTGATACTCCAGGTGGATATATGCCAATGTCGTGCCACTGATCCTCACCGTCGAGGTCGCAGCCGCCGAGGCGCTGCCCACCGTGGCCGAGTGGACGCTCGCCGCCGAGGCCGTGCCCAGGTCCGCGCCGCAGGTCAACACTGCCGATGTGCCCTCCACTGTCACCGTTTCAAGGCTCGGTGGAGTCGTCTGCTGGTGCGCTGCAGCCGACACGACCCCGGTGGCGAGTACGATCAGGGCGAGTATCACAATCATTGCCAAAGAGATACTTCGGGTGGCGTGGAACGCACTGGTGCCCGCCGTCATTGCGGCACAAAGAGTCAGGACTGCAACAATGCAAAGAGTGTTCGTATACGCATGGGGTTGCTCCCTGGGAGATCCAGGCATTCTCGACCGAGCCGAATGGTCATAGCCTGCCGGTTGACGTGCTCCTCCCCCAGAGCACGTACCTACCGCTAGGGTATTGTACCGGGCTGATATAAACTGGCCGTGAAGATTGCCGCTATTTCAGGCGAATTATTGTGAGAAGTGTGTAAATTTAGTGTAACTCACCCTGGTCAGCCCGCGATCCGGGCCTCATTCAGCAGGGCGTGATCGGCGGGAACACCGGTCATCCCCTGCCCCATTGCAGGTTGGAGAGGGGATCGGGATGACGAACTGCTGCGACAGACCGGGGCCCTGAGGGTAAGGCTGAGCGAGGCCGGCCTGCGCATCAACGAGAGCCTGGATCTGGACGCGGTGCTCCAAGGGGTCATCGACAGCGCCCGTTCCCTCGCCGGGGCCGGCTATGGAAGCATTTCGACCACGGACGAGGCGGGATGGTACGGGGACCTGGTCACCTCCGGCGTCATGCCGGAGCAGCACGAGAGGTTGAAAGAGACGCCGGACGGTTCGATGTTCCCTCAATACCGCCTCGGGTTGTCCGGGCCGCTGGGAATCCCCGCTATGGCCTGCCACTTCCGATCGTTGGGCCTCCCCGAGTTCCAGGACCTGGTTCCGGCGAAGTCCTTTCTGGCGACATCGCTGCGCAACCTGGGCCTGGCTTGGGCGTCATCTGCTTGGCCAAAGGAGAAGGCGGCCCGGGATTCACCGCCGGGGACGCCTTCTGTAGGACGGGGCGTGATTGCCCTTCGGAAGCAATGTTCCTGCCTCGGGCTCCAACGGCTGGCAGACGGGGTCCGTTCCGTCCCCCCGGTTACACGTCCGGCGGTCAGAAGACCGGTTGTGCGAACCGCAATTTCAGCCTTCACCGGCCCTTCCCGGTTTGCTAGCCTATGCCCAGGACTACCTGGGTGCAGGGATGTCCCCACTCCGCAACCAAGATAAAAGTTGACGCTGAACACCCTGCGTGCATGTCCGACCCCCTGGGCTGTTGTTGTAATATTGGGGAAATGGCCAGAAAAGTCCCGGTCAAATGCGCCATCGCTGGCTGCCACTACCAGCGGAAGATGACCCTCGCCGAACGCGAGGAACTGAGGCGGGTGGGACGGGAGAACCACGCCACGGCGGGCCTCGTCTGCCCGGCCCACGTGAGGGCCGCTTTCAACTTCGAATTCGACGACATCGACATCGATGTCCCGCTGGAGGAACTCCTGGTCGAGGCGTCCAAGGAAACTCCCCGTTGGCGCGTGATGTTGACCCCCCTGCCCGGGGCGGAGGATGGTCCGGACAGCCAGTCCACGCCAGGGTCAGGAGACAGGGTTATCTAGTCCATCCACACCGGCCCGCAGCTCCCGGGAAAATGCGGGCAATTTCAGAGCGCAATGACCGGCTGGTCTGGCCGGTCCTGTAGCCGCATCCGGCGGGAGGGTTTCTTTTGGCTATAATCCTGGCAGCCTTCGGAACAGGAGCCTTCGATTATGGCCACACCCCCCGAATCCGTTGAAATCTACTGCCTGAAGTGCCGGGCCAAGACCGGCTCACGGGATGTTGAACAGGTAACAATGAAGAACGGACGCCCCGCCCTGCGGGCTGTCTGCTCTGTGTGCGGCACAGGCAAGTACCGCATCGGCTCCGCCGGATGAACCTGGGCAGCCTGGCGGGCCTCCGGCTGCACCCGTCTCGTGTGGCGCATCAGGGAGCGCGACTTCTGCTCCGGCAAATGCCGGGTGTGGCATCAACGGCCCAGGGCTTTCAGCAGCCTAAAGGAAGCCGAGTCGCTCGATGCCACCTGCAGGAAACGCCGTCCCGCTTCCTGTCTCCGTTCCCGAGCCGGCGGCGTAACCCTCGGCGTAGCAGGCGCAGGGCTCGGGACAGTCGCAGAGGGGCCGGTCGGTGTCGGTCATTGCATTCCCACTTGCGCTGAGCTTTCATCGAAGATTGCCTTGTTGGCCGTGCTCCACGAGATCTTCATGATCCTGGCCACACGGCTCACCGACGGGTTCTCTGCGAACATTCGCTTGCACTCGTTCACCTGGTCGGGTGAAAGCACAGGCGGTCGCCCAGGCGGCCTCCCTTCGGCCTTGGCACGCTCTTGGCCCACCTTTATGCGCTCGCTGGTGGAATCAGCCTGGTAGGCGCCGTTGGCCATCATCATCCGGCGGAAGTACTTGGCCGCGGCGCTGTCGTCGGTGGTGTCGATCCCTTCCCTGAGGGCCACTATGCCGATGTTCCGGTTGGTCAGGTCCGCCTGGATCCTCACCCCCTCGTCGAAGTTGCGGCTGAAGCGGTCCAGCCATACCAACACGATGGTGTCGTTCGGCTGAATCCGGGCCATGAGATCATCCCATCCGGGCCGCGACATCAGACGGCCGGTCATCACGTCGGAAAAGATGAGCTCCCCTCGGATGCCGTGGTTGGCCAGCTCGCGGAGCTGGGTCTCGAGGTTCCGGTCGTCCCGGTCGCTCTTGCTGACCCGCGCGTAGCCATAGGTGACGGGAATCATCATCGCTTCACCACCCCGGTTTGCCGCAGTGCGGGCAGGGATTCCGGACCGCACGACGCCAGGCGGGTCCGCCCTTGGCATGGATTTCCTGATTGCAGTGGAGGCAGCGGCCCATGTATGTGTTCTGGCCGGACAGGTCCTCGGCCACCAGCTCAAGACAGTCTCCGCCTCCCCGCACCAGCTCCGGGTCGGGGGTCATCGGTTCGGGCTCTCCTCGAGGCCACACAGCGGGGAGTCTCCCGGGGCGTGGTGGACCACAGCGGCTGCGGCGACAACTCTGCTCTCCTCGCGTCTGCGGTCACCCTCTGCCATGGTGAAGGAATCGACCCCTTCCGAAGCGAAGTCCCACAGCTTGTTGCCCCACACCTCCGGGTCTATCGAGCCGTGCCACTGCAGTCCCCTCCCGGTGAGTCCTGCCGCGATCACCCGGCGGCTGCAGACACCGCAGTTGATGGCGTGGTCCTTTCCCCAAACGTCGTCTCGGTTGGTGACCGCCATCGTCGTGCTGCGGCACTGGGGGCAGGCGGCTGCCAGGTAGACGTGCAAAGCGTTCTTCTCCGCTCAACAAACGGCTGTTTTCGGAGAATTATTGTGAGGTTGGTGTAACATCGGCGTAATTACGCCGGCTGACCCGCTGTCGGGGTCCGTTCAGCAGGACGGGCGGGACGGGAACAACGGCCATCCCCTGCCCCACTGCCCGGCAACGGTCTCCGCAACGAAAACGACTCCATGCCCACCACCTAGACGATCCCAATCACCCCATCGCAGTGATCGTCCGAGCCAATCCCTCCAATCCACCTCCCGGCACGCTGGCTGCCAGCTCCGCCACTCTCGTCCCTCTCCTGAAACCGGTTCGTCCCAAACCGGAACGCCGGCGTCCGCGCCGGCGTAAACGGTCAATGGCAAACGTGTCTCGGTAAGAACCTGCTCGGTAAGAACCTACAACGTTACTGCGCGCCGGCTAGCCCGCCGGGGCCGGCGCTGCCGGGGTGAAGCCCCTGACCCAGTGGGATTCCTCGCTCACCTCCCCGTGCTCGTTGATGGCCTTGATGCGGTACACGTATTCCTTATCCGGCTCGACCGTTTCGTCGGTGTAGGTGGTGTCCGCCGAGCCGGTGTCATCTGTGATGGTGATGAAGGTCCCCACCAGGTGGATTTCCCGGTCGCGCCGCAGAATGACGTAGCCGGTGATGGAGTCGTCCTGCGGGTCGTCCCAGGTGAGGGCCACGGCGTCGTGGGAGACGGCGGCAGACAGGCCCGTGGGCTTGTCGGGGACGGGGACCGCCGGGGTGAAGCCCCGGACCCAGTGGGATTCCTCGCTCACCTCCCCGTGCTCGTTGCTGGCCTTGATGCGGTACACGTACTCCTTGTCCGGCTCGACCGTATCGTCGGTGTAGGTGGTGTCCGTCGAGCCGGTGTCATCTGTGATGGTGACGAAGGTCCCTGTGGGATGGATCGCCCGGTCGCGCCGCAGGATGACGTAGCCGGTGATGGAGTCGTCCTGCGGGTCGTCCCAGGTAAGGGTCACGGCGTCGTGGGAGACGGCGGCGGCAGACAGGCCCGTGGGCTTGGCTGGCGGCTGGGGGGCCGCCACCGCGGCAGTTGCCGTGCTGGTCAGCGTTGTCTCGTTCCCCTCGTCGTCGGTGACGACGACCCTCACCTTGATGGTCTGACCCTCGTCGCCGGCCAACAGGGTATAAGTGGAGCTCGTAGCCCCCGCGATGTCCGTATCGTCGCCCAGCCACTGATAGCTGTAGGTCGCGTTGACCAACCCGTCATCGTCGGCGATGCCCGAAGTATCCGCCGTCAGCATCTCACCCACCCGGGCCGTGCCGCTGATGGTCGGTTGCCCGGTGGCCGGACTGTCGGGCTGGGGCTCCGGCTCCACCGCGGCCGTGGCCGCGCTGGTCAGCGTCTCGTCGTTGTCCGCATCGTCCTTGAAGCTGACCTTCACCTTGAGAGCCTTGCCCTCGTCGTCGGACACCAGGGCGTAGCTGTCGTTCGTCGCGCCCAATATTTCCGTGTCCCTGCTGGACAACCACTGGTAGCTGTAGGCAACGTTGTCCAAGCCGTCAGCGTCGGAGATTCTAGACGTGTTCACGGTCAGGGTCTCCCCCACCTGGACCGTGCCGCTGATCGCCGGCGCTCCCGTGGCCGGACTGTTGGGCGCCTGCTGCTGGGCGGCCGGGCCCGAGCGCGTCACGGTGACCATGTATATCAGTGACACAGCACCATCCTCGGAGGTCACCATCGCCTTGATCAGGTTGTCGCCCACGGCCAGGTCCACCGTCGCCTCGTCCGGCGTGCTCGAGCCCGATTCCGTCAACACCGCAACCGAGGCTGCGGCGTCGCTCTTCGTCGCCCTCAGCGTCACCGTGTCCACGTTGTTGGCCACGCTCGCCGTGTACACATAGGTGGCGAGGTCGAATGCCGGTGTCAGAGTGATCCCGGTACCGCCGACGTCCTCCAACTCGAAGCCGCTCAGCGTGGCGTCGGCCGACAGGTCCGGAGCAGCCGTGTAATGCAACAGTGTCCCCAGCCATTCGTTTTTCCGGTCCTCCAAGAGGGTGGCTCGTACAAAGTAGTTTTCGGCCGGCAACGTCAGAGTCATGAACTCACCGGAATCGGAAGGTTCACTGACTGCGAGGATCTCCCCGTACAACGATTCCAACCGCAATTGCGTCCTAGTTTTATGAATAGGGTAGGCCAGATGTACCGTGCGGGTTTTTGGGATGAAGAATCTGAAATAACGATATGAGCCCTTTGTTGACATACGCCAGCCTGGCGTATAGCCAGTTGGCCGACCAACACGGGAGATGTCGCCCAAATTGTCTGCTCGTTCACGCCAACGGTCGGATGTCGGCGGATTTGGCATAGGGCGGGGACCCAAATCAATGTATTCCGGTGGTTCAGGCGTTGCCAGGTCGTCGACACACAGCTCGTACCAACTTGTGCTACCGCCGCCGCTGACGAAGATGCGATGCCTCCCGCTGGCCGACGCTGTGAACACGACATGCCTGGGGTCCGATTGGCTGTCCGGCCTGGTCAGAAAACGCGAGCCCTGGATCAGACGGTCGTCCGGGTCATAAATTCCCCAGTTATAGTAGATTCCAATGATTAGTCCGCTCAGGCTGACCCGGTAGGTACTCCCGGCTGTCAGGTTGACTTGTATCTCGTCCAACTCGAATCGAGTATTGATCCTCTGGGCAGCGCAGGCAGGTTCAGTCATCACCAGCGGACTTTGCCTCGCGGTGAACCGGTCCAACCGCAGTGTGTAATCCCCAAGGACCTGTGATGGGTCATCGACCGGGAAGTGGAAACGTCCTTCGTTAACGCCGATGGACGCGAAGTACGTCCCCGTTTCATCAACTGCAAACGGTAATTCCCATGGGGTTTGTCGACGCTCTAAATCTGTCGCTTCCAGTCCAAGTCCGGAGGAGTCGTAGATCCCGTGCAGCACACTGTCGAAACTATTACTACTGTCTGTGGCTCGAAGCTCGTAAAAATGTCCCGGCCCAGACTCCAACTCCATCGCAATCCAGTCATGATCGCCGATTGCGTCAATGGTGCCTGTGACGGTACCGCCGATGTTGATCGCCCCCTCAGTATCGGTGAAGTTCGCAAAATCGTCAGGCCCTACATCTGTAAACACGCTGACCGCCACGGTATAGGTGCCGGTGTCCTCGTATTCGCTGGGCCAAGCACCCTCGTGGCGACTGGACATCACTTCGATGTAGTAGTCGCCGGTGGTGACCGGGGTAAAGTAGGTGCGCGCATTACCAAACCGACCGCCTTCCTCGTTGGAGGTCAGCGCAATTCGTGCGCCTGATGATCTGTAGATACCGCCCAAGTCGGCATTCGACAAACTGCCGTGCCCGGATCCGCTTGCCATGGCGTCAACACGATAGGTTTGTCCTGCCGTGAACGACGCCTGGAACCAATCACGGTCGCCCTTGAAGTCAATATTCCCGGTCGCACTGCTGCCAACCAGCACCAATCCGGTGGTTTCCGCATTGGCAGGATAGTCGTCGTCATGGTCAGTCGATGTTAAAGCCGCACTGGTCCGGTATGTCAACGTGTAACTCGTAGAGGGTGCACCTTCCATGTACTGGACCCGAACGAAGTACGTACCGGCCGCCAAGTCGATACTGATGGAATCCTCCTGAAGCCCGGATCTCACGCTGCTATCGAGCAACACTGAGTGATTTCCCTCCAAGAACAGGTTGGCGTCGGAGTCAGAACTTGTCAGACGCAACTCCACCCTGCGCGATCCGGTGAGACTGAAGCGGTAGTAGTCAACTTTGTCATCAACCTCGCTGACGGTGCCGTTCACTGAATGATCTTCAATGAACGATGTGACGTCGCCAAGGTTCGTCGCCCCTCCGGGCTCGTTGTCCGGGAGCCATACTACGGCGATGCCATCCACCTCTGCCGTCGCCGCACTGGTCAGCGTCTCCTGATTGTCCGCATCGTCCTTGAAGCTGACCTTCACCTTGATGGTCTTGCCCACGTCGTCGGCCACCAGCGTATAGCCGGCATCCGTCTCCCCGGAGATGTCGGCATCCGTGCCTCCGTCATTGGCAACCCACTGGTAGTTGTAGGAGACGTTGGTCAGACCGTCAGCGTCAGCGATGCCCGAGGTGTCCGCCGTCAGCGTCTCCCTCACCTGAGCCGTCCCGCCGATGGTCGGCTTCCCGGTGGCCGGCTGGTTGGGACGTGCTGCAACCGCCTCCGTCGCCGCGCTGGTCAGCGTCTCGTCGTTGTCCGCATCGTCCTTGAAGCTGACCTTCACCTTGATGGTCTTGCCCTCGTCGTCGGCCACCAGCGTGTAGCTGGCATCCGTCTCCCCCGCAATGTCCGTGTCAGAACTGCCGTCGTTTCCTACCCACTGGTAGCTGTAGGTCGCGTTGGTCAATCCGTCCGCGTCGGCGATGCCCGAGGTGTCCGCCGTCAGCATCTCACCCACCCGGGCCGTGCCCTTGATCTTCGGCGCTCCCGTGGCCGCGCTGTTGGAGGCCCCCTGCTGTTGGACAGCAAAGCCAACCGCCTCCGTGGCCGCACTGGTCAGCGTTGCCTCGTTCCCCACGTCGTCGATGATGGTGACCCGCACCTTGATGGTCTGGCCCTCGTCGTCGTCAACCAGGGTGTAGGTGGCATCCGTCGCGCCGGAGATGTCCGTATCGGTGGTTCCGTCATTGGCAACCCACTGGTAGCTGTAGGTCGCGTTGACCAACCCGTCATCGTCGGTGATGCCCGAGGTGTCCGCCGTCAGCATCTCACCCACCCGGGCCGTGCCGGTGATGGCCGGCGTTCCCGTGTCGGAATTGTTGGGCGCCGCCGCAACCACTCCCGTAGTAACGCTGGTCCGGGTCTCGGAGTACCCTCCCCTATCGGTGAAGGCCACACGGACCCGGATGGTCCGGCCTACGTCGTCGGACACCAGGGTGTAGCCGGAGTCCGTCGCCCCCGCGATGTCCGCATCTGTGGTTCCGTCATTGGACGTCCACTGGTACTGGAACTGCACCCGGTCCAGGCCGTTTCCGTCCTCTATGCCCGTCGTATCCGCCGTGAGGGTCTCTCCGACCTGCGCCGTACCATTGATGAGCGGCGCGCCACTAACCGGAACGTTGTCCGGCCTGGCCCGTCGGCCCGACTTGGATTGGCTCGTGGGGGCCATGAAATTGAAATCGGACCATTCCGAGGAGCTATGGGCGTTTATTGCGCCTACACGGAACCAGTAAGACGATCCTTCAGGTTCCAGTTCGCTGATAATGGCTCCCGCCCCGTAGAACGCGATTTCAATGCCATCTGCCGGAAGGTCAGTCCACTGGCCGTTCCGGTACATCTGAACGCCGTATGAATCGGCCCCGGGCACCTCGTTCCACTCCAGGTCAACGCCCCCGACGAATACCGCAGTTCCAGTCGGCCTATCCGGAATGTCCGGGCTGGGTTGATTTTGAGCTGCCAGTGATGTTGGCCATGCCGCCCCGACTACGATTGCCAGTGCTGCCAGGATCGCTACTGCCCAAATAAAATGTCCCCTGGCCCATATTGACGTGTGAGGAGTGGCTACTTGCTTGTTCATCATTTTTCCCTTGTCGTCGGAATTGAGGAATAACTCTTGCTAATCACCTGACTGTTGAATCGATGAGAAACAAAATAGCCGTCCCTTTCTCACGGACATCTCCAATGGATCAAACTCGAGGGCTACCTCTCGCGGGCGTTTGTGGTCGGCCAAACTGAGCAGTGCCTTCACTCCCGCTGGAGCTGGCTGGCAGCTTCGAAGTGGTGGAGCCATAACCATCCGTTTTGGTCACAACTCTTTCCCCCTACTTCCCATTTGATTCCCCGTTTTGTTGCCCCCGTAATGCTCATGCCGTAGGCTTCCAGTTACGTAGTTGCGTTCAGCGCGTTTAACCGAGTACCAGCTGGCGCATAGTTGCGCGTTCCGTGCGCTCGTTCGGTCTGTTGTTGCCCACTGCTCCCATGCAATGAAGCCTGCCGTCTGGCTTCTTCTTGCGGGCCTTCCGATTCACTGCCAAAAGGAGCAGGTGGGCTGGGCATTCATCCGGCTGGCCGTGCTGCCTGCTGTCGAAGACCAAGAGGATAAGCCCCATTACCGGCTGGGTGTTTTTGAGTATACTGATCTGATGTGAACTGGCTGTAAAGATATCGTCAAGTTTCAGCTAATTAATGTGACTGTAATGTAAGTGGGGTATAATCGCTCCGGTTAACCCGCAATCCGGGCCCCATTCAGCCGGGTGAGATGGACGGGAGCACCGGCGATCCCTTACCCCATAGGAGGTTGGAGAGTGGACCGAGAGGACGACCTGCTGCGACAGATCGAGGCCCTGAGGGAACGGCTGTCCAGGCTGAGCGAGGCCGGTCTGCGCATCAACGAGAGCCTCGACTTCGACACGGTGCTGCAGGAGGTCCTGGACTCGGCACGTGCTCTCACGCAGGCCCGCTACGGCGTGATCACCCTCCTTGATGAGTCCGGACGGGTGAGGGACTACCTCTCCTCCGGCTTTTCCCCCGAAGAGGCCGAGGGAGTCTGGGGAAATGGGCCTGCGGGATGGGAGATCTTCAACCACCTCAACAGCTTTCAGGAGCCGCTGCGGGTCCCGGACCTGCTCGGGCACATCAGGTCCATGGGCCTTCCGGCGCTCAGCTCGCCCATTCCGGTGGGTTCAGCCCTGCCGTTTTTGGCAGCGCCGGTCTTCCACCGGGGCGAGCGCTTCGGCAACATCTTCCTGGCCCAGCGAGAACGCGGTGACGAGTTCACCCAGGAAGACGAGGAGACCCTGCTGATGTTCGCGTCCCAGGCGGCGATGGTCATGGCCAACGCCCGCAGGTACCGGGACGAGCAGCGGGCCAGGAACGACCTGGAGACCCTGATAAACACCTCTCCCGTGGGCGTGGCTGTCTTCGACGTCAGGACGGGAGCCCCACTGTCCTTCAACCGGGAGGCGGCGAGAATGATGGACGCGCTGCGGACACCGGACCAGGTCCCGGAGCATCTCTTGGAGATCATGACCATCCGGCGGGCCGATGGACGTGAGATATCCCTGCAGGAATTGTCAATGTCCCAGGCGTTGAGCTTCGGGGAGACGGTGCGGGCGGAGGAGGTGGTTTTCCAGGTGCCCGACGGACGGAGCGTCACCGCACTGATAAACGCCACGCCCATACGCTCCGATCAGGGCGAGGTCGAGACCTTTGTCGTGACCATGCAGGATATGACCCCCCTGGAGGAGATCGAGCGGCTGCGGGCCGAGTTCCTGGCGATGGTGAGCCACGAGCTGCGCACGCCCCTGGCCACGGTCAGGGGCTCGGTGTCCACGCTGCTGGACGAGTTCTCAGAGATGCACCCCGCGGAGGTGCGCCAGTTCCATCGGATTATCTTCGAACAGACCGACCGGATGCGCGCGCTGATCGCAGACCTCCTCGACGTGGCCCGCATAGAGACGGGTAACCTTCCGGTCTCTCCGGAGCCGACGGACCTGGCGGTCTTGACAGGCGAGGCCAGTAGCGCCTTCCGCATCGGCGGGAACAGGCACAGCCTTCGAATCGAGGTCCCGCCCGACCTGCCCTGGGTCATGGCGGACAGATCGCGCATCGTCCAGGTGCTCGGCAACCTGCTGACCAACGCGGCCAGAAATTCACCCGGTTCGTCCATCATCCGGGTGAGTGCCGTGCCCGGCGACCTCCGGGTCTCGGTGTCGGTCTCCGACCACGGCAGGGGCATCGCTGCCGAGAGCCTGCCGCACCTGTTCCGGAAGTTCTCCCGGCTGGAGAGCGAGGAGCAGGGAGGAGACACCGGGTTGGGCCTCGCGGTCTGCAAGGGGATAGTCGAGGCGCACGGGGGGCGGATATGGGCGGAGAGCGACGGGCCGGGCTTGGGCGCCACCTTTACCTTCACCCTTCCGACGGTGGAAGAGGCGGGGTTCGTCTCCCCGGCGCCGCCCCCTCAACTCTCCACCAGTCCCTCGCGCCGGTCGGTGCGGGAACAGGTGCGCATCCTGGCGGTGGACGACGACCTCCAGGCGCTCAGGTACGTTCGCGACTCCCTGATGACGTCGGGCTATGCGGTGATCGCGACCAGCGACCCGAAAGATGTGCTGCGCCTCATGGAGGAGGAGAGGCCCCATCTGGTCCTCCTCGATCTGATGCTGCCCGGGGTCGACGGGGTCGACCTGATGAAGGACATCGTTGCCGCGAGAGACGTGCCGGTCATCTTCGTGTCCGCCTACGGCCAGGACCGAATCGTCGCCAGGGCCTTCGAGATGGGAGCGGACGATTACGTCGTCAAGCCCTTCTCGCCGACCGAGCTAGTGGCCCGCATCAAGGCGGCTCTGCGCAAGCGCACATTGTCCGAGCCGGCAGTCCCCTACGTTGTGGGAGACCTGACCATCAACTACGCCGAACGCCTGGTGACACTTGCCGGCAAGCAGATAGATTTGACTGCCATCCAGTACCGTCTGCTCGTCGAGCTATCCGTGAACGCGGGACGGGTGCTGACCTACGAGCACCTGCTGAGACGGGTCTGGGGCTCGGCTGGCGACGCCGACGTGCGGCCCATGCGCACCTCCATAAGTGCCATACGCCGCAAGCTGGGCGACGACGCCGACAATCCAACCTACATCTTCACCGAGCTTCGTGTGGGCTACCGGATGCCCATGGGCGAGGGGCAGGTCAACCGGAGGGAGACCTCCGTAAGCGCAGGTCAGGATGCATAGTCCCAACGCAACGCCGAACCCGAGCTATTCAAAACCTCGGAGCCGCGCTTCGAGACTGCTGGCGGCAGCAACCGGCGCTTCTCCAGAGGGCAGTCGGGACGCAAAAGCAGCCGATGCGGATGAGTTGCGCTATCCGGCGACGATTTATGCCTGGGGGCGCTGGTCGATTTTCCTCGTTTGCGTGTTCCTTATGATCTACCGCCCTGATTACGCCCTCGTCAAATACGTGGTTTACATGCTCTGCCTTGCACTGCTGGTAGGGTTGAACGGGTACGTGCACCACCGCCTCCGCTCAGGTCGCACGGTGACATTGCGCTGGATGCTCGTTCTCAGCGCTACGGACGTGGTCATGATCACGGCCGGCATGGTAGCCGGTGGCGGCTTCAGCAACTACTTTTTCTATCTGATGTACTACCCTGCCCTGGGCGCGTTCGCCGTCTTCTTCAGCTCCTTCAGGCTGGCCTTCGCGTGGGTGACCATGGCGGCCTTCATCTACGCCGTCGTCAGCCTGACGGTTGGGGAGGGTCTCAACTTTGAACAAAAAGAGGAAAGGGCTCTGCTTACAAGAATTCTCGTCATGTATGTGGTAGTGGCATCCGTGAACTTGGTCTCCAGCTCCGAGAGGATGAAGCGGCGGGAGGCCGTGGAACGGGAGCGGGCGCTCCAGAGGGAGCGCGTCGAGCTCTCCCGCACCATCCACGACACGGTGGCGCAGTCCGTCTACGTTGTGGGCCTGGGCATCGAGACGGCCAGGGATCTGGCCAGAAACACGGGTGGCGAACTGGCGGCGAGGCTGGACGAGACCTACACCCTGTCCAGAACGGCCCTGTGGGAGCTGAGGCATCCCATAGACTCGGGGCGCATCTTCGAGGGCATGGCTCTGGGGGAGGCGTTGAGCTCCCACGCCTATTCGTTCACCGCCATTACGTCCCTGCCCGTGGAGGTGGCGCAGGATGGCGACGAACGGGACTTGCCTTCGGCCGTCCGTGGCCAGCTCTTCGGGATCGTCCACAACGCCATGACCAACGTGTTGCTCCATGCAGACGCCAGCCGGGTCGAAGTCCGCCTCGATTTCCAGGCCGACCAGCTGTGTCTGTCCGTGTCGGACGATGGCATCGGGATACCCCAAGAGGGCGGGAGATGGGGCCACGGTCTCCGCAACATGGGCGCCAGCGCGGAGCGCATGGGCGGTCGCTTGGATGTGTCGCCAGGCGCTGATGGAGTCGGCACCAGGGTAACCTGCGTGGTCCCCTACCAAGCAAGTCCTGGAGGTGTCTAGCGTGTCAGCGAGAATCCCGATCAGGGTGGTGCTGGTGGACGACAATGAGATCGTCCGGAAGGGGCTTCAGGAGGCGTTGGAACACTCGGATGACTTCACGGTGGTCGGGCAGACCGGCGAGGGAGATGAAGCCCTGGGTTTGGCGGAGAGGCTCCGGCCCGATGTCATCCTGATGGACGTGCTGATGCCCGGCATGAACGGCATCGACGCGTGCCGGGAGATCACGACGGCGCTGCCCGACGCGAAGGTCCTCATGCTGACCGCCTTCTCGGACCGCGACGCCATGGACGATGCATTGGCCGCGGGAGCGATGGGGTACTTGCCCAAGCTGTGGGGCAGGGACCAACTCCTGAACACCCTGCGAGACGTGGTGGACGGGCGCTACCGCTCCCCCATCCAGCCGCCGTGAGGGAAGGGCGGGCCGGGTCGTCCGGGTAGTCCTTACGATGAACGGTTGCGATCTGACAGGAATCAGTTTGCGGGGGGGCGCAATCATGTCCGTCAATGAGCAAATGCCAGAAGAAACCCCGAAACTCTTCGATGCATTCATAAGCTATTCTAGTCACGATAGCAACGTGGCGACGCGCTTGGAGGAGGACTTAAGACAGGAAGGATTTGTAGTTTGGCTGGATAAACGAGAAGTGTTGGTTGGCCACAATATTGTTGATAGAGTAAGCCTAGTAGACCAACATCCTTGAAATGATGGGTGAAACGCCGGACTGCTTGGCCATCGATTCCGTGAGCAAGGTTTGTCCGGGCAACGCCCCCGTACTAATCAACCCATCATTACAATGATTTCGGACTACTAGTGAGGTGGACCCGATCGGTTGTACGGAGGTAATTGCCCTTCGAAAGCAACGTTGTTGCCCTCGGGCTCCAACGGCTGGCAGACGGGGTCCGTTCCGTCCCCCCCGGTTACACGTCCGGCAGTCAGAAGACCGGTTTTGCGAACCGCAATTTCAGCCTTCACCGACCCTTCCCGGTTTGCTAGCCTATGCCCAGGACTACCTGGGTGCAGGGTTTTCCCACTCCGCAACCAAGATAAAGATTGACGCTGAACACCCTGAGCGCATGTCCGACCCCCTGGGCTGTTGTTGTAATATTGGGGAAATGGCCAGAAAAGTGTCGGTCAAATGCGCCATCGCTGGCTGCCACTACCAGCGGAAGATGACCCTCGCCGAACGCGAGGAACTGAGGCGGGTGGGACGGGAGAACCACGCCACGGCGGGCCTCGTCTGCCCGGCCCACGTGAGGGCCGCTTTCAACTTCGAATTCGACGACATCGACATCGATGTCCCGCTGGAGGAACTCCTGGTCGAGGCGTCCAAGGAAACTCCCCGTTGGCGCGTGATGTTGACCCCCCTGCCCGGGGCGTCGGGTGAGCCGGACAGCCAGTCCATGCCAGGGCAGGGAGACAGGGTTATCTAGTCCATCCACACCGGCCCGCAGCTCCCGGGAAAATTCGGGCAATTTCAGAGCGCAATGACCGGCTGGTCTGGCCGGTTCTGTAGACGCATCCGGCGGGAGGGTTTCTTTTGGCTATAATCCTGGCAGCCTTCGGAACAGGAGCCTTCGATTATGGCCACAGCCCCCGAATCCGTTGAAATCTACTGCCTGAAGTGCCGGGCCAAGACCGGCTCACGGGATGTTGAACAGGTGACCATGAAGAACGGACGCCCCGCCCTGCGCGCTGTCTGCACTGTGTGCGGCACAGGCAAGTACCGCATCGGCTCCGCCGGATGAACCTGGGCAGCCTGGCGGGCCTCCGGCTGCACCCGTCTCGTGTGGCGCATCAGGGAGCGCGACTTCTGCTCCGGCAAATGCCGGGTGTGGCATCGTCGCCCCAGGACTTTCAGCGGCCTACAGGAAGCCGAGCCGCTGGATGCCACCTGCAGGAAACGCCGTCCCGCTTCCTGTCTCCGTTCCCGAGCCGGCGGCGTAACCCTCGGCGTAGCAGGCGCAGGGCTCGGGACAGTCGCAGAGGGGCCGGTCGGTGTCGGTCATTGCATATTCCTGCCTGCGCTGAGCTTTCATCGAAGATTGCCTTGTTGGCCGTGCTCCACGAGATCTTCATGATCCTGGCCACACGGCTCACCGACGGGTTCCCCGCGAACATCCCCTTGCACTCGTTCACCTGGTCGGGTGAAAGCGCAGGCGGCCGTCCAGGCTGCCTCCCTTCGGCCTTGGCACGCTCTTGGCCCACCTTTATGCGCTCGCTGGTGGAATCAGCCTGGTAGGCACCGTTGGCCATCATCATCCGGCGGAAGTACTTGGCCGCGGCGCTGTCGTCGGTGGTGTCGATCCCCTCCTTGATGGCCACTATGCCGATGTTCCGGCTGGTGAGGTCCGCCTGGATCCTCACGCCCTCGTCGAAGTTGCGGCTGAAGCGGTCCAGCCATACCAACGCGATGGTGTCGTTCGACTGGATCCGGGCCATGAGACCGTCCCATCCGGGCCGCGACATCAAACGTCCGGTCATCACGTCGGAAAAGATGAGCTCCTTGCGGACGCCGTGGTTGGCCAGCTCGCGGAGCTGGGTCTCTAGGTTCCGGTCGTCCCGGTCGCTCTTGCTGACCCGCGCGTAGCCGTAGGTGACGGGGATCATCATCGCTTCACCACCCCGGTTTGCCGCAGTGCGGGCAGGGATTCCGGACCGCCCGACGCCAGGCGACTCCGCCCTTGGCATGGATTTCCTGATTGCAGTGGAGGCAGCGGCCCATGTATGTGTTCTGGTCGGACAGGTCCTCGGCCACCAGCTCAAGACAGTCTCCGCATCCCCGCACCAGTTCCGGGTCGGGGGTCATCGGTTCGGGACTCTCCTCGAGGCCACACAGCGGGGAGTCTCCCGGGGCGTAGTGGACCACAGCGGCGGCGGCGGCAATTTTGCTGTCCTCGCGTCTGCGGCCACCCTCTACCATGGTGGCGGAATCGACCCCTTCCGAAGCGAAGCCCTGGTTGGTGACCACCATCGTCGTGCTGCGACACTGGGGGCAGGCGGCTGCCAGGTAGACGTGCAAGGCGTTCTTCTCCGCTCAACAAACGGCCGTTTTTGAGAGGGGTCCCGAGGACCACATCCGTCAGCTTTGGCGAGCCTCTCAATAAATACCCTCAATAATAATTTGCTCTCAACAATGCCGTCAAGGGTTTGTTGAGTGGAACTGCCGGAGGATTGCCGCGGATTCGGTGTTGACACTGCCATGGACGCCCTGATTAAACAGAGGCAGGCCGAATTACGGGAGGTGCTAGTGATGGAAAGTGTGCAACTCGGAGGCAAGCCCACAGGCGAGTTTCCGACGATGACCGCGACGGTGCAGGTCCATAAGCGAGGGCCCAGGCATCGGCAACTCAAATGGATTGTCGAGAACCTCATTCGTGCCGCGCTGGTCTACGGGGTGAACCAAGCACTGGATTACCTCAAGGAATTACTTCGTGGACAGTTGCAGCCTTCCCTGGGAAATGGTGGCCCCGGGAAAGAGAGATCACCGGGCTATGTCCGGGCCATCACCAGATAGAGCTCGGCCAGGAGGCCATGCGACTTGGGTAGGAGGGCACGGAGTCGACCAGCGCTCGCTGCCTCTTCGCTGAAGTAATCAGGGATCCGGTGGAGTCTGCGCGCCATCCTACCGCACTGCTTTGCACAAAAATGATTTTTATTCCCGATTTATTGTTCAGGCTTGTTTGGAATTGTCGAAGGTTTCGTTGCTCCGTTGACCCTTTCCAGCGGGTTGCAGCCACGCTGTTATCTCCTCGGGTGTCTGTTCACAGCACTGTCAGGAGTTCCAGGGTGCCCTCTTGAGTCCTGCGTCTGTGGGTTCGCAGTTCTTGGGCTGGCAGGTCGCCGTGATAGAAGTGGTGATGGAGATTCTCGGCTGCCCCCAATCGAGAACGCCAGTCGTTGCTGTTTTGGGTGGCGTCCATGTGCCGGGCGATTGTCCGGAATGCTCCGTGACTGTCATGGGGCAGTCCGTCGTTCTGGGCAACGGCGATCAGGCAGTGGGCGAATGCTCCCCACAACAACTCGGCGGCAATCCGCTCATTGCCGCCGTTCGTTGACTCTTCTTGGGCCCGTCTCACGAGTTCCGTGGCCTCCTGTGTATGCTCGTGCTGGTTCATGCTCTGGCGGGTTCCTCCCCTGCAAGTCGGTTGGCGAGTTCTATGACGGTTTCCGCGAAGGACAGGCCGTCCTCTTCCGCGCTTCCCGGGGCGTCAACGTATGATCCGAACTTGATGCTCCTTGGCAGTCCCGTGCTGGCGCCTAGCGCGGAGCCCAAGCGCCTGCCCTCTTTGGAGCAGTTATCCAGGGCCTTGTCAAACTCCTCCAGGTTTTCGGGCCATCCGGTCCTGCCGCCCAGGGCTGCGGCGATGCTGTAGAGGTCATCATGGGTGCCGTGAGGCCAGTCGCGGGTTGCAGCGATATGTCCCAGGGTCGCTCTGACGGCGTCCGTGAGGGTTTCTGCTCCTTCCGGGGCGTCTCCCTTTTGGAAGCTGTGGCGGGCGGTCTTGAAGTATGCTTCGACGACTTCCTCCACTGCTGGCTGCCAGGTCTGGGACACGGTGGTTTTCCAAGTGTCCGCATCCTGGCCGGTGCAACTGCTGACTGCCTGGGCGACGGCGCTCATGGCGTCGTTCATGGGCCGGTTGCTGTCCGGAACGGGCCATCTTGCTTGGAAATCCTCTTTAATTCTCTCCAGTTGAGGAGTGGGCTGTGCCAAATGGGTGACCATCCGGAGGGCTGTGAGGGCGACGTCTTGCGCTGCCATTTCCATTCTGGTGTTCATGTCGGTTGCTCCAGCCTATCTGCTTCGTTGGATGTTATTTCCCGGTGCCTGCGCGGTCAACTGTGGGGGTGTTCCCCGCTGGCTGCCCTCTACGTGTTGCTCCGGGCCTGTGCGGGGTATTTATTGGGCAAGAATTTTTTCATTCTCCTCTGGATTCCATTTATTGGGCAAAGCCCTGCCGCACTATGATTACTTTTTGGAAAGCGATGCCGCAGATATAGCCCAAGGACGGGGGGCGCGCAAAGCTGGTTGGAGTGGAATCTGCCGGGGTCGCTTTCCAAAATCGCGGATAAGCGCAAGTGGCCAGTGGCTATAACAATTGGGCTATGTTCGGTCCCTATCCAGATTAGGATCAATCTGGCGATCCGGCCACTCCTAAAGGACGCCTAGAGGGGGATGCGTGTCAGTGTAAGAGGAGTTTTCTTATTCAGTCGCTTGGAGGGAGGCTCGAGAGTCTATCGCATTCACAATCAATTCTCGGGAATCCATTAGGGCTGGCAGAATGTCCGCTTCAAAGTCAAGGGAATAGTTCTTATAGGGAAGGGTGGAAGATTCGATAAAGTCTGTTTGATCGAAGATTGTTAACGCGTCTATGTCGGCCTTCGCAGACGCCCCCACTTTTCCTTGAGCGCGTTCGTCGATGTGTTCGAAGGCCCTGCGCATGGCCGCCACGGGTATGGTGATTCGCTGCACGCTTTCTGGCGCATTAAGATCAGGGCAGTATTCGTTAACGAGAGTGGTTACCATCGCCAGGGCGCGGTGTAGTGCGATGATGGCCATCTCTGCGGTTGCTAGGGCGTTAAGGTAGTTGATTCTGCTTTGAATGGAGGCTGCTGCCTTTGCCTTTTCGCGTTCTTGAACTGCCGAAGCCCAAAGCGCGTGTGCTGCATCCAGCCTACGGCCTAAGGAGAAGAAAAAATATAAAAACTCACCTGCTCGCGGACTATGTGACACCAAACATACACGGTGTTTGCCACAGGTGCGTAGCCCCGGAATCCAGGCTCACTCTGTGCGTCTACTTCCCTGGAATCAATCGTCCAGTCGCCTGCAGCAATGATTGGTTGGTCTCCTGGCTGCAGGTGAACTACTTCGCCGGAGTCCTCCTCTCCATAGCGGAGGGTTCTCATGTAGACTTTGTTCCCCTCCCGCCGGACCGGCACAATTCTCGAGAGGACTAAAGGCGAATCTTTGACTTCTGTGAGCGTTAAGGGATCCACTGCTGCAACCTCACCGAGTTTGGCTTTGTCGAGAGCACACCTTCGCATTAACAATCTCGTGGAAATGCGTCTACGGCATATCGTCAGCAGGTTCCGCGATAGCTTCAGAGATCGGTGAGTGTGCCAGCCATAAGGTTGTTTCCGTCGGACATTTTGTAGATTGCCATTCAGACCTTCCTTAAACCGTACTAGCTGCCGCCACGAGTTTTCCGGAAATGGCCGCTGCGATCTCAGGCATATCGGACAAGGTAGGGCGCTGGAGCCACCTCTGGTCACAGCGCGCCGCCCAATGATTCCGGCCGACTATATGGAGTCCAATTTAGAGGAGTTGGCGGACGTCCTGCTACACCGTATAACTGTATTTATCGGGCGTCGCAAGAGAAACGCGAAGGGGTGGTTTCAGGTTCTCTCCAGAATGTTACGGAGTTGAAATATAGGGTCGAAAGCCTTTCGTAAATCGCCGTTGGCATTGGCGCTGTACTACTACTCCTGGTCAGCGTTGTTCAACTCAACTCCGAGGTCTATACCTCTTGAGCTTGATTCGTCTTACCACTGTTGGGCTAGGCAGCGTGTTTAGGGTGATTGTGAGTTTGACCTCACAGTCTGGGGTATCGGGGTGGAGCACTATAGCGCCGTCCATGAGAGGAGGGTCAAAAATGATGCGGTGTCGCCAAGGACCCTGGAGCGCTACACGGCCGCGGGCACCTTGGGCTGAGGCCGCCTGCAAATAAGGAACAAACCGGCGCTGACCCCATACAGGACCGTGAGGATCAGCAGCGACTCGGTATAACCTCCGGTCCGGTCCACCATCCACCCGAGGAACAACGGCGTCAGCATCATGCCCACGCTATAGAAGATCGAGATAATGCCGCTAAGAGTGGCGAAGCTTCGGCGGCCGAACAGATTGCCCACCAGCACCCAGTTGAGTACCGACGTCCCCTCATGGATCGCCATGCCTGCAACGAAAAGGAATATAATCCATGTGTCAGTCACCAGGTTCAAAGCCAGGACTGAAATGCCACCCACTAGCATCCCGGCACTGAGCACTCCCTGGCCGGGCAATCTGAGTCCCGAAAGACCCAGAAGCAGGCGCGCCGGAATAGAGACGAAGAACAGAAGGGCCATCATGTCAGCGCCGGTCTGCTCCGAGGTTCCTTTCCAGACCATTATCGGAATCGCGTGTATCAGGATTCCATTGGTTACGGAGATTCGAAGCGCACTCGCCACCACGATGTACCAGTAAATCGGAGTCCTCAGGGCCTCCCGGACGGTGTAGTCGTAGCCTGACGACTGGGCCGAGGAGGTCACAGCCGCCTGTTCCGCCGCCTCGCCGACTTCGGCCAGGTCGATCCCGGCGGACTCCGGGGACCGGCGGATGAACAGAGCGAAAGGGATCACCACTGCGACCACAAAGATGCCCGTGTATAGCACAACGTCGCGCCAGCCTATTGCCTCCACTCCCCGGGAAAGCACGGGAAGCAGCATGGCCCCGCCCACCGTGTAGCAGGTGACTACCACGGTCATCCCCAGGGCGCGACGCCGCACGAACCAGCGGTTGACGACTGCCAGGAAGGTCTGGCCGAATCCGCTGTTGTTCCCCACGGACACAATGCCGACGTAGACCAGTACGAAATACCAGTATCCGTCAACGCCGGACAGAACTATCAACCCCACTCCCGCCATGAGTCCGAACACCATCACGATAGGGCGGGAATCGAACTTGTCCACCATCCACCCGACTATTGGCCCGCCGATTCCCGCCTCTGCCCGCGAAAGGGCGAATATCAGGGAGACCTGGGTATCGGTCAGCATCAGCTCATCGCGTATGGGGATGTAGAAGACAGGAAAACCGTAGGAGAGGACCGCTCCGGGAAATAGGGCCAAAAAGCAGCAGGCGCCCACCACCCACCACCCCGGGTAGACGCCAATCACTCGGCAGCGGAGGTCAGCCAGTGATGCAATCAATGAAGCGGGGCCGCGTTCAGGACTGCCGGTTCCGTCATCGATCCATTGCCATAGCTTGTTTCCAAATTAACCTCTCCCCTAGATACAATCTCAAAGTATCCTCCCCCTTTGCGGAAAGGGTTAGGGCTCAGGGTGGAAAGGCAATGCAACGCCACCCCCGCCAGCATCGGCTGGAACGATCGTTGGCTAGCGGATCATTTCCAAGAGGGTGTTAGAAAAGTTCCCTCTCCCTTCCGGAGAGGGTTAGGGTGAGGGCGTCTCCCTGGCTCGTCGCAGGGCCGTCAGGTGGGTGGGCCAATTCACTTGCTTGCCCGAAAGTTGGCTCCCGTGTTCCAGACCCTAATTTCACCCGGAAGAAGGACCGATTGCTGCTGTCCTTTCCGTCAGGTCGACGCATCCCGGGCGTGGGGCCGTCTCGCTATGAGAAACAGTGCGGCGCTGGCCCCGTACATTATACTCAGGATGAGAAGCGACTCGGTGTACGCTCCGGTCCGGTCTACCATCCACCCGAGGAAGAGTGGCGACAGCTACCGCCTCAAGTGCAACCGGCAGAACACGGCCTCGTCATCTCTCGACCAACCGGCCGACGCTTAGCACGCAGTCAACGCCGCCGCTGGTCGACCTTGCCTCCAGCTATATTGAAGCCGCCACGCATGACTTGGGTGGTACAACATTCCAACGCCCAGCCGGTATGTTTTGCCGACGCCATTGACACTCCCGAGACTGCGACTCGCTGTAGATGTGCGCGAGGTCCACACCAACCTCGACCAGCTGGCGACGCTGGACATCGGGGTCGCTGCCCGGTTGGCCGGGTTCCTGATCCCGGCTGGTGCCGATGTATCCGTAGGCGGTCATGAGCCCATCTTACCCTTTTTCGCCAGGGGGTCACAAAGCTCAACTGTCTGCATTTTCGCCACTGGTGAAATACGGGCGTTTCCCGCCAGTAATAGTTGAGGAGCCTGGTGGGGTGGCTCGTGGCTCCGTTGCCCTCGAGGTCGACCTTCCGGAAGCTGCGGCCGGTCAGGTCCTACATGTGTTTTTCCAGGAACCGGATGGTCGCGGTGGCGGCGATGTACTGCACGAAATAGCGGTTGCCGACCCGGAGGGTGGCCGCGTCCAGGCGGTGGAACATGAGGGCTGCATTGGAACCGAGGATGTCCTCGTAGACGTGGACTTCGCCGGTTACGGCGGCGCGGAGGTTGGCTAGGAACCTCCTCTGGGCCGGTCCACGGCCTGTTCGGATGAGCCATGCGTGGACCACGTCGGGGGGGACCAGGGCCACGGTCGCCTTCTGGAGCAACTGCTCCCGGTGGCGCATGGGAGTGTCCCCGGTGATCTGCTCCACCGAGTCCGGACCCATGCCGGCGGCCAGCGCTGCCTCTGCACCGGAGAGTTGGTCGTTTGCCAGGCCTTGGCCGGGTAGAAGACGAGGGCCGTCGCCAGGGGCACCTGCCCCTGTGACGTGGAGGGTGCGCATCCTGAATACGCGGGTTTTTCCGAGGCGGTCGATGGAGGCGCACTTGACGCAGATCGGCGGGCTGTAGTGGCAGAGTTCGGTGCAAACTCTGCCATTTCTGGCGCTCGAGGACAGGGTCCACGTAGGGTGGAGTTGATGACAGCGGCTGCTTTTGGCAGAGTTCGGCTAAGTGTATTCTGCCAGCATGGATGTTCCTCACTACTGGACGGCCGAACAGGTCGGTCGTCTCCTGGACGCGCTGGCGTCCCACAATCGGCACCAGGCCCGCACGGCGGCGCTCATCATGTGGCGCACTGGCCTGCGGGTCTCCGAGGTCCTCGAGCTAGAATGGCGCGATCTTAACTACTCGGGGGATCCAGCGACGCTCCTGGTTCGGAAGTCGAAGAGCCGGCGTGCTCGCACCGTGCGGCTACATCCTGATCTGGTGCAGCTGTTCGCGAACTGGCCGGCGAACCGGTCACCGAGGGACAAGGTGGTGATGCTGTCGATGTGGACGGTGCTCCGGCACATAAGCGACGGAATCGAATGGGCGGGCTTGGGTGAGGAATTCCCGGGGACCGGGCAGAGGCGCGCTGGCGCTCACAGCCTGAGACACAGTGCCGCCCGGCACTGGTTGGTGGCCGGCGGGGTTCCGCTAAATGTGGTCAGCTCCTGGTTGGGACACGCCAACGTCCAGGTGACCCTGCGGATCTACCTTCCCATTGTCGGAAGCGATTACAGCATGGACGCGGTGCCTTAGCGCGTCCGCCGAGTCGGTAACGTCTCCTCGTTGGCGCCGGTAAGGGCGCCATTTTTCTTTGGCCGGTTTACCATCCTGTCAGGGGAGTCCAGGGATGTCAGGTCTTGGGGTCTTGGGCTATCTGGCGGAGCTGGGCGACGGCACTGGGTAATTCCTCTGCGATGAGCCCGCGGTTGAGGGGCGGATGTTCATGGGCATAAACTGCCGCGCCGCCGAACTCGGAGAGGTACCGGTGGTTCTCGCCCGGGACTTC